>CAZMCW010000129.1:0-10334 GCA_964564405.1 uncultured bacterium | reverse complement strand
CTTGTGAGGTTTTTGATCTGAGTATTTTCCTAATAATCTTAATGACTTGCGAGTACATTTAGAGAGTAGTTAGAGGCGCAGACTCGAGATCCAGTTATAGAGCTAACCGCTGTTAGGATAAGCGTTCATTTCATAGTTGAAATGAACATATGCTCTTTTAACTGGATCGTTGCCGGCTTCAAGCAATTCTTCTTTATAATCCGAATTGTTGTTGAAAACAACTTCACCATAGTTATTTGCAAATGCAGCCATGATCTGTGGGTCTTCATCAGCCATGTACCTAAATGTAGCTAACATTTCTTGATCTTCTAACTCGAGATAGCGTTCCCAACCACCTTCGCCCAAATATTCATTTAGATCTACCTTCGGTTCGTTCATTGTTAGAACATATTAGCACTGAAACAAGTAAAGCTAGAAGCCCTCTAAAGCTTAGTAAGTTGCTAAGGATTATCTTTTGCCGTCCTCACCTATAATAACAACGTGATGTTAACCTTTACAGACAACGCAATCGCCCGCGTGCAGCACTACTTAAAAGTGCAAGCACAACAGGGTGTGACGGCAGTGCGCGTGGCGGGAACTGTGCGCGAACCTAAACTTTGGCTGGCCAGGCCAGACGACTTAGAACCTACCGATCATGTTTTTCGGGTAGATGACTTTGACGTGTTTATAGATACCGTCAGTGCCGAGCAACTCAAAGGTGCCACCGTAGACTTTATGGAAGACATGATGGCGAGTGGCTTCCGGGTGTATTTTCCAAGCCCAACCTGGGATGATCCACTAGCTCAGCGCGTGCAAGACGTGCTCGACAAGCAGGTGAACCCCGGTGTGGCGAGCCATGGTGGGCGTGTATCGCTAGCCCGAGTTGAAGAGGATACAGCCTACATTGTGCTCGAGGGCGGTTGCCAAGGCTGTGGTATGTCGCAAGTGACCCTGAAAGAGGGCATTGAGGTTATGGTCAAAGAAGCTGTACCTGAAATCGTCAACATTGAAGACGTAACCGACCACGACAGCGGCGAAAATCCTTATTATGCACCTGAAGATGTTGGTGATTCACCGCTGATGTCGTAGCGCATCTCTAAAAACTTTAGTATGTGAGCGAGTAGGTAGCTGCCTGCTCGTTTATTTGTGGTTTTTTCACTATCTTTTAGAAGGAACTACCTGCGGCATTATGTCATACCCTTTCCGGTTATTTTGGTAACAAAGTAACCCGAGCGGAGCGAGCAGAAACAGATACCAAGTCCGACTAGAACGTAATGAACTCCGCAGGAGTTTATGATGTGTTTTGTCGGACTCGGTATCATCAAGTGATTTAAGGTACTTAATCTTTTTACCTTCTTGTTGCTGAGCGTGATAAACATCCCAAGCTGTTTGTAAATTTATCCAAAAGCCTACAGAATTTCCAAAAAAATGAGCTAAATGTAGTGCTGTACTAGCACTCACACCTCTGCGTTGATTCACAATGTCGTTGAGGTGCTGATACGGCATGTCCAATGCTTCAGCAAGTTGTTTTTGACTGATGCCAAGCGGGTTCAAGAATTCTTCTAGCAGCATTTCGCCGGGGTGTGTAGGTGGACCATGTGCTGGAATCTGAATCAACTTGCTACCGTCTTTGATCCCGCCATCAACAAGCCAAGTTTTTCCGGCGTCGCATCTGCTTGCGCAAGTTCCCCCATAATCTGCCCCTCGTATAGCACAATAATCCTATCCGACAAACTCATAACCTCATTTAAATCAGCAGAGATAAGTAACACGGCAAGGCCGCGATCTCTGGCGCTCACAATTTGATTGTGGATAAACTCAATGGCACCAATGTCTACCCCACGCGTGGGTTGGCTAGCAATGAGGATACTTGGGCCGCGTTCAATCTCCCTGGCAACAATGAGCTTTTGCGCGTTCCCACCAGAATAACGGTCAGACTCAATGTTAATGGAACGGGGGCGCACATCGTAAGACTCCACCAGGTCAGTAGCGTGCTCGCGAATTTGCGGTTCGTGCAAAAAGCCAATCGGTCCGCAGTAGGGTTCATGGTGGGCGTCGCCCAGAATGCTGTTCATGGCGGTGGTGTAGGTGTGAACAAGGCCGCGCTCGTTGCGGTCTTCGGGAATGTGGCTGATGCCGCCCTCACGTCGGTCACGGGTACTTTGCTCACTGACGTCCTCGCCGTTCACCAAAATGCGCCCGTCATCAATATGACGGAGGCCCACAACAGCCTCAACTAATTCGGATTGCCCGTTACCTTCAATACCTGCAATGCCCAAAATTTCGCCTGCGCGCAGGTTAAAAGAAACGTCGTTCACAACTGGTTTGTGGTGACCAACGCTGTTAACGGTGACATGCTCGAGCGCCAACTTCACTTCTTTTGGCTGAGCTGGTGTTTTATCTACCCGCAAAATAACCTCGCGCCCGACCATCATGTTGGCAAGTTTAGTTGTGGAGGTATCTTTACGCGTAACTGTGCCAATCATCTTGCCGTCGCGCATCACGCTCATGCGGTCGCAGATTTCCATAACTTCATCGAGCTTGTGGCTAATAAAAATAACTGCGTTCCCGGCTTCAGCAAAACTGCGCAAAAACTTAAACAACCCGCGTGTTTCTTGCGGGGTAAGTACCGCCGTGGGTTCGTCCATAATTAAAATCTTGGCGTCTCGGTAAAGGGTTTTGAGGATTTCAACTTGTTGTTGTAAACCGAGTGGTAAGTCCTCAATTTTACTGTCTGGGTTGATGTCAAAGCCAAATTCTTCAATGAGCGCTTTGGTTTTAGCTCGAGCGCTACGGTAATCCAGCGCAATGCCAGTTACCGGTTCGGAGCCAAGCACCAAGTTTTCGGTGACGGTAAGCGGTTCCACCAACATAAAGTGCTGGTGCACCATGCCGATGTTATTAGCGATGGCGTCTTTAGCAGATTCAAAGTTAACCTGCTCACCATTGACCGAAATGCTACCTGAGGTGGGCGGTTGCATCCCGTAGAGAATTTTCATAAGCGTTGACTTACCCGCGCCGTTTTCACCGATGAGCGCGTGAACCTCGCCCCAATTGAGGTCAAAGGAGACGTTATCGTTAGCGAGCACCAGCGGAAACCGCTTGGTGATGTTGGTCATGGTGATGGCGCTAGGTGTGTTACTGGACATGCTTAAGTATACCTTGTGTTGATGTGTGCGTAGGGTGCTATCTGCGTTTTGTGCCCTTAGAAAAACGTGCTTACTCGAGCTGCAACCAAGCGCCCTCTTGCGCGCCACTACTAAATTGACGTGGATTGATGTAGGGCGTAACCGTCGGTTCCCAGCGGACACCAAAAGGATCATCAAACATAATGGTGCGTTCTCTAGCAAAAATGATCTGACAATTTAGCTCGAGCGCCTTCGTATGAAGTTTTTGTAAGGTGTTTTGGTCAACCAAAATGCCAAGATGCGATAGAACACCATGAGGCTGAAGTGTATCAGCAGGCTCGAGCGCAATCACAAAACCCTCCCGGTACAACATGATAATGTCGGGTTGAACACCTGCACGGGTCATATCGTCCCAAGTTGCGCCGTCTGGCACAGTGCGTGAACCGTCTGCGGTATCAACCTCGCGCCAAGCAATGTCCAATCCAAATAGGTTGCAGTAGAAGGACTCTGCAGCCTGCAGGTCTGGGACGCGAAACGCAACATGTGTGACGCTAGCAATGTGCATAGTAACCTCCTCAACTAGAGGTGCTAGGTTGAACGGCTAGCTGCAAGATAACTTAACATCGCCGCGCCTGTTTTGATACCTTTAATAAACCGGCTTAGCTCGAGGTTTTCGTTGGGTGCGTGATTGGCTTCGTCTGGGTTGGCATACGGCACTACAAACGCCGGAATGCCTAAGATTTTGGTAAACGCATAGTTGGGCAAACTGCCACCTGCGGAGGGAATGAGGAGTGGCGTTTCGCCTTGAGCAGCGTTAATAGCATCACTAATAATCTGTGTGTAGGGTGACTCGAGCGACGTCTTGGAAGGTTCCATTGCACCTCGGCGGATAACCTCAACATCGGGTGCGTGTTTGGCAACATGAGCAGTAAGTTTCTGGAAAATGTCATCAACCTGCATGGCTTCCACCAAGCGAATATCACACTTGGCAACCGCTTCACAAGGAAGCACCGTTTTGCTGCCTTCACCAGTGTAGCCGCCATAAATGCCGTTGATGGTGAACGTGGGGTAGAACATAAGCCGTTCGTAGTAACCACGCTCCACTGGTGTGTCCAAATTATCCAGTTCTAAGGTTTGTTTGACAGCTTCAATGTCTAGCGGCAGATTGGCAAGGGCCTCTTGCTCGAGCGCAGTTGGCGCTAAAACATCATCATAAAAGCCCTCAATGGTGATCTGGCCTTGTGGGTTTTTCATGCTTGCCAGCAAGTGCGTGAGCGTCCAAATAGGATTGGGCGCAACCCCACCAAAATTACCTGAGTGCAAGTCGCGTTTGGCACCTTTGGTACGTAAGTCAAACGACATCACCCCGCGTGCGCCAAGTTTGATAGCTGGTCGGCCACTGTCGTGCACGGGTCCGTCACAGGTAATCACTAGATCAGCTTTGAGGGTATCTTTGTGGTCGCGGGCAAAGTCGGCGAGGTGCGGGCTGCCAACTTCTTCTTCGCCTTCTAACACCATAATGACATTACAAGGAAGCTCGCTGTTGATAGTGAGGAGGGACTCGAGCGCCAAAAGTTGCGCAAAGTGCTGCCCTTTGTTATCGCCAGCACCCCGTGCGTAGACGCGCCCATCACGAATGGTGGGTTCAAATGGCGGGGAATCCCACAACTCGAGCGGGTCAGGTGGTTGCACGTCGTAGTGACCGTAAAGCATGACCGTAAGCGCGTCATCACTCACGTGGCGTTTGCCGAGCACAACTGGATGGCCGGCAGTGGGTGCAAGTTCTGCCTCAAACCCTAATTTGGCAAGCATGTCCTGCAAATAGTTGGCAACATCCTCCACACCGATGTTCTGCGCGCTGATGCTGGGCATTTTGAGGTAGTCAAGCAAGCGGTCAATGAACTGCGTTTCGTGTTGGTTGATGTGCGTGAATACAGCGCTTAAGTTGGGCATAGGTATGTCCTTTCGAGCATGTTGTGGCGGGTTCTTGGGGAGTAATTACAGGTGGTTGGTGTGTTGTGTGCAAGGAAAGGGAGAAGGGGAGAACGGGGGAAGGGGAGATTTCAGCATTGCTCATGCTGGATAGCAAAGCAAACTTATGCAACTTAGTGGCTAAGGTGCATTGACTAAGTTGCTGGCCGATCTAAACATGGTGAACGATAAAACGTTGATACTAAGAAGCAGCATAAGGAGCAAAATGTTGGGGATGAGGAGCGTCCAGTATCTGCGTAAGCCCATACTGAGGAGTTGCTCGAGCAGCTTTTTCGCTTGCTTACGCGTTGCGTTATTCCCCCATAAAACTTTCCAAACTAACCGCTTGGCCGCTGGCGACAGCGGGTCGTAAAGACGCCGTTTCATGGTCCAGATATACTTAAATGTATCGTAAAACCCGTACAAGGTGATGATAACTAGCATCGACCGAAAGATAACTAAGGGGACAAGGGTCATGCTCATATTTACTAGCGTATAAACGCATTAATAGCCCAAGCTGCTAAAAATACCAGCACCGCAGCGGCTGCGGCGTAAACAAGGCTGATGCGATTTTTGTGGATGTGTTTTTGTATTTCACGGTCTGTTTGTTGCTCGAGCTCTTGGGGTATTTTTTTGGCATAGTCCACCGCTTGCGCCAAATATCCCACCATGGTAATCACCACAGCGACATCATCTGCTAGGCCAAGTGCGGGCAAAATATCTGGAATGGCATCAATCGGTGAGACAACGTAAACAAGTGACGCTAGCGCCATCAGCTTACTGGGCCAGTGGGATTTGGGATCGCGCACAACTCGCGCGAGCATCTCAACTTTTTGCCACACCTTGGCGAGGCTGCCCCGGTTCATGCGGTCAAGTTTGCGGTCAACCTCAGCAGCGGTTTGTTCAACTTCTTTTGGCGATTTTGTCTCAACGCGCTGCAAAAACTGCTGAAACACACGCTGGGTGTTTTGGGGCGCGTGTTGAACCTCAAATTCTTCTTGTAAGTCCGGCGGCAAACTACCATCTGGATTAAGTGGCCGCGCGCCCTCCGGAAGTTCTGGTTCTGTGTAGGCGCTAGCGTTGTACGGGTTAACGTCATGATAAGTAGTAGCGTCAACTTGGGCGTCTGAAGGGGCTGTAAGCTTATCCGCTACTGATGAGCGAGACGTCTTGCGCCGCCACCAGCGTTTTTTTGGTGGTGTGTCACTCGCTGGTAGCACGTTTGGGGTGCTCTCAACTGGAGCTACCTCAGGGTGGCTAGCGGTTGATGATGAACGCCGCCACCAACGCTTTTGAGCTGGTTTGTCTGCTGAGGTTAGGGGTGCACCGTCAGTGGCTTGATCGGGCGCGTCTATAGAAACATCAACTGATGTGGGGTTAGACCTTTTGGGCCAGCCAAAACGTCTGCGGCGTTGCGAGCGTGTCTCATCTTGAAGACTATCCTGAGCGGGTAGGGTAATTTTAGGGTTAGGAGATACTGTATTATCAGGAGATACTATGTTGTCAGGAGATACTGAGGCGTGAGCGGGCTGCGTGGCGTCGGCATCAGCTTGCGTGTTTTTGGATTGTTTCTTTTTTCTAAACACAGCCATGTAAATATGCTAGCACCTGCGCGCATAGGACTGGACGCGCCCGCAACAGTTTAGAGTTGCGTCTGTGCGTTAGCATAATAAACGTATGGCGGTAAACCTACAGCAAGCACACGCAGCAGATGATACACGCTCGAGCCCACTCGCAACCCAAGCAGAGGTTGAGCGGGCTGTGCACCTTTTGGCAGCAGGCAACTTGGTTGCGTTTCCGACCGAAACGGTTTACGGACTTGGGGCAGATGCGAGCAACGCACGGGCTGTGGCAGATATTTTTGCAGTTAAGGGCCGCCCAGCTAATCATCCGGTGATTGTGCATCTAGCTAGTCCTGACCAGTTAGCTGAGTGGACACTATCTTTATCATCTGAAGCTGAGATACTTGCTGAGGCGTTTATGCCTGGCCCACTCACGATGATTGTGACTCGCCAGCCGCAGGTGCTAGACGCTGTAACGGGGGGTCAAGATAGTGTCGGCCTGCGCGTGCCGAGCCATCCGGTAGCTCAAGAGTTGTTACGGATATTTGATGGTGGCGTGGCAGCACCCTCTGCAAACCGCTTTGGACACATTAGCCCGACAACGGCCGCGCATGTGCGTGCTGAATTTAAAGGGGATACACGAGTCGCCCAGATTCTAGCCGGCGGCCCTTGTGAGGTTGGGCTCGAGTCCACCATTGTAGATGTGCGTGGAGCTCAAGTTCGACTGCTTCGCCCTGGTGGTGTCACCGTAAGTCAACTGAATGAAGTGCTTGGCTATGAACCCAAGCAGGCTCGTAAGAATGTACCGAGAGCTTCGGGGATGCTCGAGCGTCATTACGCACCCACGACAGCAACACAGTTACTAAATGCTGACGACCTTAATGACTTACTCAGCACAAGCACGCAGTCATTTGCCGTGATCTCACGTCGAGCGTGTCCTCATCAGTTTGAGAACAAACATACTTGGCAGCAACTTCCTGATGATCCGCAGCAGTATGGGCAGCGGCTTTATGCGACGTTGCGCGAGTTAGATGCGTTGGGGCAGGCTGGGGAAGTTGAGGGGATTTTGCTCGGGCAGGTGCCGGACACATCTGCCTGGCTTGCTATTCGTGACCGACTTAGCAGGGCAGCGGCTTAGTAGCGTCAACCTGGATGCGTAAATCCTTTGGCCTACAAGCATACTGTTAGTGCGTCGTTGGGTTTGATGGGGTAGGATTTGGTGTTAAAGGTTCAACGCGTTTAGCTGGAAACGACACGAAAACATCATCACTTTCAGCTTCGCGTTTTTGTAGATCAGCAACGATAGCCGCAAGATCATAGTTAAATTTCTGGGCATGTTCTTCGCGAATGCGTCTAACCTCTGCCACAATAGGGTTATCCATTATTTACCTCCTTCAACTCTGCGGGTATGGAAATGATCGATAACAACCTAGTGAATCTTCTTTACATATTCATCAGACACACAGCTTGCGGATTGCATCTGCCATTTCCCTGTTAATCTCAAAGTGCTGTTCTAAAAAAGCTAACATTGCTAGTGCCGATTCACGGTTTCGTTCATAGCCTTGCATCCAAGAAGGTAGCTCTTGCGCTACCAGAGGATGCCTCATCTCAAAACGTCGCTCGCTAGCGAATACATCGCGGGTTGCATCTTGCGCCACCTCGATATAGTCTGCCAGTTCTATAAGTCGATCTACTGCTTGTCCTTGAATTAAACGCGCAGCGGAGAGTTTTTCACCGCGTTGATCGCGTCCCATACCTACGTAAAGATTTGTAAGTGCTTCACCAATCAAAAATTCCTTATCCGTCTTGTGCACAGGAATAAGTTCTTTGGTGGGAAGGTGCATGTTGCTAGGTGCGTTATCTCGCTGCCAGATAATGCGTCCAGGAGAAAAGGGAATTGATAATAATTCTTGCGGGTGAAATACAGCAAACTCACAAAAAACGCTGTCAGCAAAAAGCAGTTTGTGACCGTCGGGTGTATTTTGAAATTGGTATGCGATGGTACCGAGGTTGCTTAGCCAGTCAAGATTTTCAATGTAGCGATGTTTATAGTTGGGTTCTACAATGGCAAAAAAATCTAGATCAGAGTACTGATCCAACCGGTGCATGTCTTCGCCCACTGAGCCAAGACCAATTAATGCTAAAGCATGTCCGCTTTGAGCTAGAGAGTGACCAATTTGCTCGAGCCGTGACAATAAGAGATTTGAATTCATTTAAAGTTGTGTCGACGAATTAAGCTCAAAGGTATGAACGCGAAGGGAAAAACAGACACAGCTACAGTTCACATCATCTACAGAAGCTAGTCAAGCGGCATGTACGTCAATAGTAAAACTTTCAGATGACGGCATGGGGACGGGTTCACCATCTTCAAGCAAGCCTTCAAGATGAAACTCAATAGCCTCTGCAATAAGCTGTTTTATGTCAGCTTCTGATTCACCTGCAGCAATACAGCCTGGTAAGTCGGGAACATATGCGCCATAACCCGTTTCGCTTTTTTCGATAACAACGATATACTTCATAGCTAATCACCTCACTTCAAGCTAGCTTGTTTGAGTACGCTATTAAATGTACCAACAGGAACATCTGCACTGAGTTTACCTGCAATTGTGACCGTACCTGATTTTGTTGGATGTTTGAATTGCCGATGACTGCCTTCATACGGACTTGATGCCAACCGTCTCCTTCAAGGAGTTTTATTAGTTCACGTACTTTCATATAATTTTGTCATCACATTTAACCTTCTTTACCCTGACCCTGCGCAATCTGAAACGCTTTCCACAACACAAACGCAGTGAGCAAAATCGCCAGCGCAAATTTCCACAACAAAAGCATCTGTACCTCCATAGAAACTAGTGTGCAATCAATGTGTACCTTAGCTTACAGATGTAGCATATTGCTGAGCATTTTGCTAGAGGCAAATAAGATCTTGGCTTGCCGCAAAGAAGACTAGGGTAACGCCTTTTCGTATGTGCAATAGGACAACCTAAGCATTTTTTGTAACGCCTAGTCAAAGACCGTTTTGATGATGCCCCTTGTAATAGTGATTCATACGTTCTGCATACTCAGCAGAATAAACACCCAGTTTCTGTGCTAGCGTGGTTGCAAAATCAACATACCCATTAGGTAGTGCAGTAACAACATTCTCGCTCTCAACACACAAGGTGTCTTTGTAACGTACACTTTTTGTGGCGCGTATTTTTCGGTGTAGTTATGTGTTATTTCGTGTCCTTTCAAAATCCCACTGTCAGCAAGTACTACGACACCTGCACAAATACCAGCAACAAGCAATCCTGCATTATAAACTTCTTGAATAAGTTGTCGTACTCTAATATCACCAATAATTACATCCGGATTACCTCCGGGAATAATAAGAGCAACATAGTCATCAATAGCTACGCTATCAAATGCAACTTGAGGTTGTATCTGTAATCCAGATGCATCTTTATGGCACTTGTCGTTTGAAGTGATGACGTCTACATGATGCTTTTCCCCAAGGATTTCAATAGCCAGCATAGCCTCGAAGGAAATACAATCCGGATAAAGCAAAAGTAGGATTTTTTTATCTGACATAGAAAATTCCCTAACAAGGAATTGGACTGAGAATGAGCTTACCAGAGACAAGCAGCATACTAACTACGAACGATAGCCTCAGCTTCAATTTCAACGAGGTAGTCACTGCCAACGAGTTTGGCTT
>CAZMCW010000128.1:0-11932 GCA_964564405.1 uncultured bacterium | reverse complement strand
CAACCCAATCTGCCGTTGTGGATTCTGGTGACAGCTGACTTTTAGCAACCTCAGCAAACATCACATCAACAAAAGAGGGCAGCTCATAATGGCTGCCCTTTTGCAATTTGGTAGAACAAATTTGGTCTTCGCAACTAACCTCGCAACCCTTGCGAAAGTGCGTACGTAAGGTCGTTGTGGGCAAGGTCGCGTTTAAGTTCGCGTAGGGTGGTGGCGTCATCAATGACAATTAACTCAACCCCTGCTAACTCGGCAAAGTATTCTAGATACGCTGTTGTCAGCGGATAGCTGTAGACCGTGTGGTGCGCGCCACCTGCGTAAATCCAGGCGGCAATCGCGGTCTTAAAGTCAGGTTTGCACTCCCACACCGCCCTTGCCACCGGCAACTTGGGTAAAGGCGGGTGACTTACAGCGGTTACTTCGTTAACAATGAGGCGGAAACGGTTGCCCATGTCAATCAAAGACACGTTGATGGCCTCACCTTCAGGAGCGTCAAATACAAGGCGCACTGGGTCGCTTTTGCCGCCAATACCCAGCGGATGAATTTCTACACTGGGCGTTCCCGCTGCTATCGACGGGCAAATTTCCAGCATGTGTGCACCTAGTACTTGGTGCCCTGTGGGTGCTAAATGATAGGTGTAATCCTCCATAAACGAGGTGCCACCGTCTAGCCCGTGCGCCATCACTTTCATGGCACGTAAGAGTATGGATGTTTTCCAGTCGCCTTCGCCACCAAAGCCGTAACCGTCTGCCATGAGCCGTTGAATTGGCAGACCGGGCAGTTGGTCAAGGCCATACAAATCTTCAAACGTATCGGTGAGGCCCTTAAAGTTACCCTCTTCTAAAAATGACCGCAAGCCTAGCTCGAGCCGGGCCGCATACCGCAACGCATCATGTTGTGCGCCACCTTGCCGCAAACTGGCAGTAACCTCATACACATCTTCATATTCTGTCACTAACTCGTTAATGTGCGCGTCACCAACAGCGTGCACGTGAGCGACAACATCGCCAACCCCATAACCGTTAATAGATGCACCAAACCGCAATTCCGCAGCTACCTTGTCACCTTCGGTCACGGCTACTTGGCGCATGTTGTCACCAATGCGGGCAAACTTAGCACCTTGGAGGTCGTGCCACGCGTGGGCTACTCGAGTCCATCTGCCCAATTCTGCGTGAACCTCGGGATCTTGCCAGTGACCGACAACAACTTTGCGCTTGAGCCCCATGCGGCTGTGCAAAAACCCTGCTTCACGGTCGCCGTGGGCCGCTTGGTTTAAGTTCATAAAATCCATGTCGATACTGTCCCACGGCAAGTCGCGATTCATCTGTGTGTGTAAGTGGCATAACGGCTTGGTAAGTTTCGATAGCCCGCGAATCCACATTTTGGACGGTGAAAAGGTATGCATCCAAATAATCAGCCCAGCGCAGTCTGGGTCGCTGCTTGCTTGCGCGCACAAGCTACTAATCTCGTCTGGTGTCGTCAGCAGTCCTTTGTAGACAATCGGTAGCGCTGTCGCCTCAGCATCATGTAAACCTGCTGCAACCTGTTGGGCGTTGTGGTTCACTTCTTTGAGGGGTTCGGGCCCATAAAGGTGCTGGGAGCCGCACACAAACCATAAACTTGGGGTTGCGAGTTCTTTCATGATCTTACCCCCTGCCTCTCTTGCCAACGCTGATACTGACTGGGATATTGACTGAGGTACTGACTCGACATGTGTTGACTCATGCAACCACCTGCGCTGCGCGTTGCTTGGCTTGCTGCCGCACCCGTTTGAGCGTTTTCATGACGTTATTCTCGCCGCGTCCAAAGCTGTTATAGAGGCGTTTGTATTCGCTATAAAGTGTGTCGTAAACAGCTTGATTCTCAGGAATAGGCGTGACAACTTCTTCTTTGAGGTTGCCCATCGCGTCTGCCGCCGCGTGAATGTCTGGGTAAACACCAGCCGCCACCGCTGCATGCATGGCAGCACCGAGTGCAGGAGCTTGGGCAGAACCTGCCAGTTTAAGCGTGCGCCCGGTGACGTCAGCATAAATTTGCCGTAACAGGGCATTTTTTTCAGGTAAACCGCCAGCCGCAACCAGTTCGCGCACTTCGACACCTTGCTGCTCAAACGCTTCAATGATTTCGCGGGTGCCGTAGGCAGTGCTTTCAATGAGCGCCCGGTAAATATCTGGCGCACGGGTAGCCAAGGTCATGCCGACCAGTAAGCCAGACAACTCGGTGTCTACTAAGGTTGAGCGGTTGCCATTCCACCAGTCGAGGGCTAAGAGGCCGTGCTCGCCGACCTGTTGTTGCGCTGCTTGTTGCTCGAGGTAGGCATGAATATCTAGTCCTGCTGCACGAGCAGCCTCCACATATTCCTGCGGCACTGCGTTGTCCACAAACCAGGCAAAAATATCACCCACACCAGACTGGCCCGCTTCATAGCCGTAAAGCCCGGGAACAATGCCACCGTCTACCACGCCGCACATACCTTCTACATTGTGAGTTTGCGGTGAGTCCGCCTGCGTTATCACCAAGTTGGGCAAAGTCGCGGCTCATCTTGCAACTCACCACATCGGCAAAGTCGGGGTGTAACGCGGCAAAAAAGACCTCAGATGGGTAGTCACCCGCTTGCACCATCGCTTTATAGCCAGCCGTGCACGCGTTGCGTGTTTCCACGCCCGTGAGTTGCCAGATGACCCAATCAGCAGCCTCGAGCAACCGATCACTTGCCTTATACACATCTGGTGCTTCTTCCAAAATTTGCAACGCTTTAGAAAAAAACCACTCGCTACTGTACTTGCCGCCGTAGCGCGCCAACCACGTTTCACCGCGTTCTGTAGCCGTTTTATTGATAGCATCAGCCTGCGGTTGCGACGCGTGGTGTTTCCACAGTTTGACCCACGCGTGCGGGTTGTCTTGCCAGTCGGGCAAACTCATGAGCGGCGTGCCGTCAGCTTTAACCGGCAACATGGTACAAGCTGTAAAGTCGATGCCGACGCCCACAACCTCACTTGGACTTACGCCACTTTGTATGAGCACAGCGGGTACGGTGTGTTTAACAACCTCCAAATAATCCAGCGGATGCTGCAACGCCCACTCTGGCGGCAGGGTCTGCCCGCTGGTCGGCAAAATTTCATCAATGACACCGTGTGGATAGTCCAACACGGCGGTAGCAACTTCTCGCCCGGTTGTGGCATCCACCAATAGCGCGCGCCCAGAAAGCGTGCCAAAGTCGATGCCGATGGTATACGTTGGCATAAAACGGTCCTTTCAAAATGACTCATCTTGCAATACGGCTACTTATAACGATTCCGATTAAATACTTCATAAACCCCTACGAGGTTTACTCCGTTTCCATCGGAATCGTTAGCTGTTTCTACACGTTCCACGTGGGTTAATTCCTTAGGGAATTAACCGGAAAGGGTATTACTCTTGGCAACATCATTGCCAATTGAGGGTGCTAGCTGAGGTGCGGTTGACAGCCAGCTGCGCTACCTCGTTCGTTTAAGCTTGCTGATGCTATTATCAGGCACGTGTTACCTGGGCGGTGCTAGCACGCACCACCAAACTTGGCGCTAACACAACTTGATTTTCTGCTGGTCCAGCTGCCATGAGCTCGAGCAACAACGCGGAACTTTGCTCACCTAGGTCATCAAACTGTTGACTCACCGTCGTAAGCGGTGGCGTGTAAAACTGTGCCTCAGGAACATCATCAAACCCTACGATGGACACATCTTCAGGTACACGTAAGCCATGCGCGTGCAAAGCTGCAAGTGCGCCGAGTGCCATCTGGTCGTTACCTGCCACAATCGCTGTGATGGGGTCGGAAGCATCACAAATATAGTTGGCAATAAGGTGCTCGGCTGCCTCAAACCCGCCTGCCGCCGTCCAATCACTTTCAAGGCTGTGCCCTACCAACCCTGCTTCACATAGAACGTCACACCAAGCTTGATGCCGCTCAGCCGCCCCACTCCACAAGCGCGGGCCGCTAATTTCAGCAATACGCTGATGCCCTAAACTTAGAACATGCTCTGTTGCCAGTTGGCTACCCAGCGCTTGGTCAATGCGCACCGTGGGCGTACCCGTGCTGGTAACTAACGTGGCAGGTGCATCTACCAAGACAAACGGCACGCCCCCACAAAACTGCGCCACGTCGGTGAGGCTATCCGCAAGTAACGGCGTCACTAAGATAAGCCCAGCGATGGGATAGTGCTCGAGCGCAGCAATTGCCGCCTGCAAACTCGCCGCTTCCAAACTATCTAACGACGCAAGTACCAAGCCGTAACCCTGCTGTTTGAGCGCGTGTTCAATACTCTGCACCATCTGCGCGGGGCCGTAGTGATTCATGCCATAACTGATGATCCCAACCGTGTTGCGCGTGCCCGTAACGAGCTGCCTCGCCGCACTGTTGGGGCGGTAGCCCAGGGCGGTAATTACCTTGCGGACGCGAGCCCGGGTTGCTTCAGCCACGTTGGGGCTGTTGTTAATAACCCTCGAGACGGTCTGATGCGACACACCACTAGCCTCAGCAACATCGTTGAGGGTTACATTTCGAGTTGGTTTGTGAAGGTTCATAGCATGTTGATTTCTGCAGAAGGTTGGTTGATGACAATATTGATCAAACGGGTGTTACACCGCATTGTTTGACGGTGGTATTAAACCGTGTTGTTTGGATGTTTGCTTGAGTATCCGCAATTGATGAAGCGAGGTATTTGTGTCTTGCTCGAGGCTTAAATGTGGATGTAGCAAACACATTATGCTCAGATAAGCAATAAGCACCACATCAGTGGGGGAAAGTACGCATATTACATCTCATAAATCTCCCTTTCCCCCTTTCTCCCCTTCCCCTAACCTACATAGACCAAAAAGTTACACGTTACCCACATATCACAACATCCAGTAACACCACTAGCCAATGACAAGCACATCAGCTAGCACGTCCTAAACTCACTTAGCTAACACCTCGGCGGCGGTTGTAAACATCAAAAAAGACCGCAGCAAGGAGCACAAGGCCCTTAATCACCTGTTGCCAGTCGATGCCAACACCCAAAATTGACATGCCGTTGTTCATCACACCCATCACAAAAGCTCCAATGACTGCCCCAATAACTGTGCCAACGCCGCCTTTAGCAGACGCACCGCCAATAAACACCGCCGCAATGACATCTAGCTCAAAAGCAGTCCCTGCCCTGGGCGTCGCGCTGTTAAAGCGGGCCACAAACACAAGCCCGGCGAGTGCTGCCAAAAAACCCATGTTGGTAAACGTCAAAAAGGTTAAGCGCTCAGTATTGATGCCCGAAAGCTTTGCTGCTTTCACGTTGCCACCCAGCGCATAAATACGCCGTCCAATCGTCGTTTGATTCGTCACAAACGCATAAACCACAATTAGCACAAACATGATAAGCAGCACATTGGGAAAGCCCCGATAAGACGACATTAAGTAGGTCAGATAAAGAAGTGCGCCAGCAGCTAATATGTTTTTAAGCAAAAACATCGCAGTGGGCTCAGCTTTGAAGTTATAACGCTGCTGACTTTGACGTTGGCGAATGTTGAGCACAAAAATCGCCAGCACAATAAGCACACTGAGTAGCAGTGAAGTTGTGTGTAGCTCGTCCCCTCGAAACATGATGCTCGGCAGCGGATTAGGCACAAAGCCACTACTAATGCCCCGAAACGTTTCTGGAAATGGCCCTACCGACTGCCCTTGCAGTAACGTCAGACTTAAGCCCCGAAACACCAACATACCAGCTAGCGTCACAATAAACGCTGGAATTTCCAAAAACGCCACACAATAGCCTTGGGCAGCCCCAACAAGAATACCCACGAGCAAACACGCAATGATCGTAATACTCCAGTGAATATCGTTGCTAACTGTCATGGTGGCGGCTAGTGCACCGGTAAACCCCACCACCGACCCCACCGACAGGTCGATGTGCCCAGCAACAATCACCAGCAACATACCAATTGCCATAATAACGATGTAACTGTTTTGCAAAATGAGGTTGGTAATGTTAAGTGGGCGCAGGAGCACGCCTCCAGTACGCCATTGAAAAAATCCCATGATGATGACGAGGGCAATTAACATACCGTATTGGCGCAGTGAGCGCCGCAAGGTATCACCGACGGTTGATGTGTTGCTAATTTGTTTGGATGCGCTGATGCTACTCATGCGCAAACCTCCTTGTTAATAACAGCGTTAAGTGCAACATTGTGAAATACAGCGTTGTTAAATTCGAGGTAACTTTGACTCGAGCAACCTGGGCTCGAGCAACCTGAGCCCGAGCAACCTGGGCTCGAGCCAGTTTGTCTGACATGATGTCCTCTAGTGTGATGTTACTGAAGATAAATCTGCTACCTCGAGCACGCCTCATGCAGGTACATCCTCGAGCTTGACTATTTCAGCCATAATCTTTTCTTGCGAGGCTCCTTCAGCCGGCATCTCGCCAACCATGCGTCCTTCGTTCATGACATAAATGCGGTCACACACACCCAAAATTTCGGGAAGTTCAGACGAAATGACAATCACAGCTTTACCAGCAGCCGCAAGTTGGTTCACAATAGTGTAGATTTCGTACTTAGCACCCACGTCAATCCCGCGCGTGGGTTCGTCCAGAATCAACACGTCTGGGTCGGCAAACAACCATTTGCTCAACACGACTTTTTGTTGATTGCCACCAGATAAGTTGATAGCTTCTTGGAGGACGCTCGAGCACCTTATGTTCAACTTCTCGCGGTAATCTAGCGCAGCTATCATCTCTTTAGCTTCACTAATGACCAAGTTTTCAGACACTGCCGCCAAATTGGCAAGCGTCACATTACGGCGAATGTCATTTTCTAGCACCAGCCCATAAGTTTTGCGGTCTTCGGTGACGTAGGCAAGTTTATTGTCAATTGCTTTGTTGATAGTACCTACATCAACCTGTTTGCCGTGCATGTGGACCGTGCCGCTAATGCGTTGCCCATACGACTTGCCAAAAATACTCATGGCTAGTTCGGTACGCCCTGACCCCATAAGCCCAGCAATACCTACGACTTCACCACGCCGCACGTTCATGTTGACGTCGTGAATCATTTGGCGGTCACGTTGTAACGGGTGATACACGTTCCAATCACGCACTTCAAAGATAACCTCACCAATGTCTGGCGTGCGCTGCGGGTAGCGGTTGGACAGTTCGCGCCCGACCATGCCGCGAATAATGCGCGCTTCGTCCACGCTGGCGTTATCGAGCGTTTCAATGCTGGCACCATCGCGCAAAATGGTAATAGAATCTGCCACTTTGGCAACTTCGTTGAGCTTGTGGGAAATCAAAATGGAGGTGATACCTTGTTGTTTGAACTCGAGCAATAGCTCGAGCAAGGCCTCACTATCACTTTCATTTAAGCTTGCCGTAGGTTCATCTAAAATAAGTAGACGCACGTCTTTGGAAAGCGCTTTGGCAATTTCTACCAGTTGCTGTTTACCCACCCCAATGTCGTTCACTAGCGTGTCTGGCGCTTCATGCAAACCCACTTTGTCAAGTAATTCGCGCGTTTTAGAGACCGTCTGGAACCAGTTAATACGTCCGTTTTTAACGCGTTCGTTACCCAAAAAGATGTTTTCAGCAATCGACAAAAGCGGTACTAAGGCAAGTTCTTGGTGAATGATGATGATACCCAAACGCTCACTATCGCGAATCGTCTTAAACGCACAAACTTGCCCGTCAAAATAGACATCGCCCGTGTACGATCCATGGGGATGCACCCCACTGACGATCTTCATAAGGGTCGATTTACCTGCACCGTTTTCACCAACCAGCGCATGAATCTCGCCTTCGTGGACCTTGACATTGACGTTATCCAAAGCTTTCACACCTGGAAACGTTTTGTCGATGTTACGAATCTCGAGGATGACCTTGTCAGCTAACTCATTTACATGTGTTGATGCATTGGGCGCATGCCACTGGTCTGTAGCAGGAGCCTCAGGTGATTGTGATATTTGTACTGCTTGATCAGTCATGATGGTTATCTCACGCAACTTTATTTCTGTATTGTTTGTCAGTCTTGTTTGTCAGTCTTGTTTGTAAGACATACACACTAAACGTAGTGATAATAAAAACGTGGTCGCACTGCCCAAGCAGCATCGACCACGTTTAAGCTACATATCTTATGCGCGACTAACGGATTTGATCTTCCGTGTAGTAACCGCTACCTAGCAACACATCTTCCCAATTGTCTATGTCAACACTCACTGGCGACAACAAGAAAGATGGCACAACTTTGACGCCATTTTCATAGGTTTCGGTGTCGTTTACAGGTACTTCGCCGCCACTCAACATAGCGTCTACCATGTCCGCAGCCACTTGGGCTAGTTCACGGGTATCTTTAAAAATCGTCGAGGTTTGCTCGCCTGCCAAGATTGACTTCACAGACTGTACTTCGGCATCTTGTCCTGTAATCACGGGCATAGCTAGGTCGTCGCTACCGTAGCCAACACCTTTTAACGAGGAGATGATGCCAATGCTGAGGCCGTCATAGGGTGAGAGCACAGCATCCACTTGCTGGTCTGTGTAGAACGCGCTCAGCAAGTTATCCATACGCGCTTGGGCTGTTGCCCCGTCCCAACGCAAGGTAGAGACAGTATCCATTCCCATTTGACCACTTTGAACGACAAGTTGCCCCTCATCAATGTAAGGCTGCAACACGCTCATGGCACCATCGTAGAAAAAGTAAGCGTTGTTATCGTCTGGTGAACCCCCAAAAAGCTCAATGTTGAAGGGTCCAGCATCGCCTTCTAGATCTAGTGCTTGCTCGATATACTCAGCCTGCAAGACACCTACGCGGAAATTATCAAACGTCGCGTAGTAATCCACGTTTTCAGAGTCTCGAATCAGGCGGTCGTAGGCAAGCACCACAATGCCTTGGTCAGCAGCCAGCGCGAGCGCATCTGACAAGGTTGTGCCGTCAATTGCGGCAATGACCAATGCGTCTACACCCTTCACAATCATGTTTTCAATTTGGGCAAGTTGGTTGGGAATGTCGTCTTCGGCAAACTGCAAGTCGGTGCGGTAACCTTTGGCTTCAAACGCTTCCACCATACTGGCACCATCAGAAATCCAGCGGGCTGAGGACTGCGTTGGCATAGAAATACCGACAAATTGTGCTTGGGCGGTGCTCACAAAGACTAGAAGCCCCACCACAGCAAGCATGACATGACGAAACTGTTTCATCGTATGCTCCTTTTGAATTAGTTTTTTACGTCTTTGTTAACGCTAACATGTTTGTGGGTGAAGGTCAATACTTCATGAGCCCAAGCATGTACCTAAGTCTTAATTAACGTTCGCGCGAGAGATATAGCGTTTCCACGAGTAACTGCCACAAGCAGTTGCACGTGCGACCTAAGGGAGTAGAAATTGAACCCACTCAGTGGGGGGAACCAATTCTGGAACTGCTAATACTACTACTGCCTTGTACTCGAGCCACACAATCTTTCAAGGAGTTATTTTTTTGATTACCATTATCCAAGAATCTCCTGATAGCCCTGACGCACGCCTGCTTATTGAAACATTAGAGGCTTACCTCGAGCCGCTTTACCCCGCCGAAAGCCGTCACGGGTTAAGTATCACCCAATTGACTCAAGAAGGTGTTGCATTTTTTGTTGTACGTGTTGATGGTACGGCAGCAGGTTGCGCCGGACTTAAATTATTTAGCACGCCAGAACCTTACGGGGAGGTAAAACGTATGTATGTTCAACCTCAATTCCAAGGTCAAGGCCTTGCCAAAAAGCTTCTTAACCATCTAGCTAACGTAGCGAGGTCTCGAGGTACAAATTTGCTGCGTCTAGAAGCAGGTATCTATCAACTTGAAGCACTTAACTTGTACAAAGCAATGGAATTTTACGATGTGCCACCTTTTGGAAGCTACCAAGAAGATTCACTAAGTGTCTTTTACGAAAAGCACCTTAGCTAAGTAGCTTGTTACATTCACAACATCAACTCAAATAGCAACTAAACTATTCAACATGTTCTGTAAGACATTGCAACGCACTGTGCAATGCGGCATTAGGCTGATCTGTTTCTAGTGCTAGCCAAACTTTTGCTAGCACAATAAGACGATTGTAAATCCTGCGTACATCGCACAAAATAACATCTTGCTCAGCTTGGCAAACTTTTTGGCAAAGTTTACAACCAAGGGACTCGAGCACCTGATCACAGCCTATTTGTAAGTCAGGATCTGTCACGAGTGCTTGTTGCCAACGTGGGTGCGTGTCAATTTGAGTTCGCAAACGAGCTAGCTCGAGTAACAAGCGCCGCCGCTCTATAAGTAATTCGTACCGATCTTTATGTGTTGATATTGCTGGTTTCATGTCAATTCCTACTAGCTCAATCAAAATCTTTTTGGGTTGCAGTTCAACGTTACAATTTTTTGTCATTTTTAGGATTTCCAGGAATAACTGCCACGGGCAGTTGCGCGTGCGACCTAGGGGAGTAGAAATCAACCCACTTAGTGGAGGAACTAATCCTGGAACTGCTACTTAGTTTAACATACCTGTAAGCCAGCACACTATCAATGGAAAACCTCCACTCATTAACAACTTGAGAGTAGAGGTTTTAGTAACTTAAGCGAGTCTTAGTCTTGAACGTGTGATTCTAAGAAGTAAAGACTTAAATCTACGGCCCTAGAAATTTCAACAAACATATCTTCTGTCGTAGGATCACCAAGTTCACCTGAACGGGTAGCAGCTGCCCGGTTAGAAGCAGCGTAAGCAGCCCAACGATCAATCACAATATTGAGGTGGTCTTCGCCTGTGACGATATTAGCAGGGTATTCCGGTAGTGTTGAGTTTTCAGCCGCCATGCGCACTGTGCCCATAGCAACACCACCAAGGGTCGTTACGCGTTCTGCAATGGTGTCTACATAGTCTCCAATACTTTCTGCAACCTTATCAAAAAGTTCATGAAGTTGTTGAAAGTGAATGCCTTTGACATTCCAGTGAGCTTGCTTAACTTGAGCATACAAATCTGCAGTATCTGCAAGTTGCTGATTGAGCATGCCTACAAGTTCTTTACGCGCTTCTAAAGAAATATCAATCTTACTGTCGTATACAACTGCATTGGGAGCCACATCTACTGTTTTCATTGTCATACCTTTTGCCTCCTGAAATTTATTTATCTGATTTTGCGTCGCACAATCATAATGCACAATCACAATGACGCTTCCTGCAAAATCCTGCTCTCATATTGTAATACCTAATAGTCCAGCCTTTAACTGATTCCAGTACGCAATCAGCTTGGTACGCCTATAAACAAATATTGGCGCTTCAATTTCACACGAGCCTTACGTTATTTAAAGCATTCCATTTTGTAAATTTGAGCTTGCTCCTCAAGGTGAGGTCGTATTCGCTTTAAAAGACCCCTTCTAAGTACCTCCTATCTGGAAACTGTGGTTTTCAGATAGCGTTTAGCGGTTAAGGATGGGCGCTGCTGAGTTTGATGAGTATCACTTTTCAACTTGGAGGTAGTTAACATGACTGCTTAATAATCTTCTTACTTAATTTAGGGATGTCCTCGTAAGCAATGTTTCCCCACCATAGTGACTTCCTAGCCTCTAATCCAACGACACAACCGTGTTTACACAATCCTTGACAGGTCGTACGGCTTACTCGAGCAACGCACCCACTAATTTTAAGCTCACGTTGTAAACCCGCTTTTAACTTAGGCGCACCTTGTTTACTGCACTTACTACCGTGACAGACAAATACATGGGCGTCGTAACGCTTTGGCTTAAGCTTTTTCATATCCCCCAATGCAAACTGTTTCTACTAACGTTAATAATTAAATCCTGAGTTCTTCAGTCAAGATTAACGCTACAGCTACAATTGCATTTTGTCAAGGGATACTTCAGAATGATTTAGTAGTTCAATTTACAAGGGAGAAAATGGAGCGGGAGACGAGATTCGAACTCGCGACA
>CAZMCW010000127.1:0-12031 GCA_964564405.1 uncultured bacterium | reverse complement strand
TTAGGCATTATTCGGGATATAAGCGGATTTCGTATCAGACCTTGTCGATCGCTTACAAGCTTCTTTGTCTATGGCGTCGTCTATAATACTTTTTGAGCTTATTACGCAGAATATCTGCAGTTAACGGACGCGCATAGGTTGCTTAGTCATACTTCACTCACATTTTCATCAGTGTTAAAAGCGGCATGAGGGCAACTACGTCCAATTTAATATTTAGTGAATTAAGCGTGGCGTTCACCACTGTAAAAACAAGCTGGGCAGCTCACTAAGCTACCCAAGAAATGATGTTTATCACAAGCTTTTATTTGGTGGGCGGTATTGGATTTGAACCAACGACCCCTCGCGTGTGAAGCGAGTGCTCTCCCACTGAGCTAACCGCCCAAGCAGCATCTAGTGTATCACCTAGACAGACGCCAATTACGAACTACCCTACAGATCTATATGTGATAATTGAGCGGCTGTACGTAAGTATTAACCCGAGTTATCGCCAATACTTGGTAAAGTGTGCCAATTATGAATAGATTTTTTGTGTCAGCGTTGCCCCGACAGTGTCAACCTTTTAAATCCTTACGTTTTTCCCGTAGTCGATATACGTCTTTCGTAATGCTCATCATCATGAGCTTGCTGCTCTCGAGCTGTGCCACCATCTTCAAAGGTGGCGAGCAAAATATTGCCTTTAACAGCAATCCTCAAGGTGCCGAGATTTTGATTGATGGTGAGCCGTTTGGTACCACGCCACAGATTATCCGCCTCGAGGTGCAACGCAGTTATGAAGTCACCTTGCGCCAAGGTAGTGAGGAACGCAACATCACTATTCGCAACCGCGTGGGCACGCAGTGGGTTGTACTCGACGTCCTAGGCTTACTTATTCCACTTTTGGTAGATGCCTCTACCGGCGACTGGTATGAACTTTCGCCTGACGAGGTTGTGGTGGACTTTACTGAGGAAGGTATGACGGTTCAAGAGCGTAGCGAGTAGCTCTCAGTGGCTTGATCTGATAGCTATAACCCTGCACCAGTACCTATAAACACCAGTACAACTAAACGATGGCAATATCTTTGAGGATAACGTATAATTTCTCAGCAACATTCAATGTATGCTAGCTCGAGGATACCCTTCAGCGGTTTAAAGATGTTCTCTGTGATGTCTTAAACCTAGAGAGTCCTGTAATTTACAACCAAGTTCAGCTCACTCATAAATTTACGTAGCTTGTGCATGGCGTAGATTATGTGTGGCGTAGATTATGTGTGGTGTAGATTATGTGTGGCGTAGCTTGTGTATGACACAAATATGCGTGAACGTAATGCCCGAACGCTCGCTCGCAGCTAGCAGCTCTGGTGTCTAAAAGCTCCATTGTTAAGAGTTATGCCTTAAGGAGGTGCCCGTGCAGCGCCCATCGTTTACTATTGGTATTGAAGAAGAGTATCAGATTATTGATCCTGAAACGCGCGAGCTTAAAAGTTTTATTACCCAGTTTTTAGAGGGCGACAAAAGCATCTTCCGGCAGTTAGAGCTCAAACCCGAACTTCACCAGAGTATTGTTGAGGTTGGTACAAATGTCTGCCACAACGTGCAAGACGCGCGCACAGAACTTGCTAATTTGCGGCGTATGGTCGCCGAGTTTGCTAGACATAACGATTCTTGTATTGCGGCAGCTGCTACGCATCCGTTCTCGAGCTGGCAACAGCAAGACATCACCCCATATGAACGTTATGCGGGTATTGTTGAAGACATGCAAGACCTTGCCAGAGAGCAACTTATCTTTGGGATGCACGTACATGTGGGTATTGAAGATCAAGATTTACTGATCGATACTATGAATATTGTGCGTTACATGACGCCGCACATTTTAGCGCTGTCCGCTTCCTCACCGTTTTGGCAGGGGCGCAATACCGGCCTCAAAAGTTACCGCAGCGCGTTGTTTAAGCGTTTTCCGCGCACGGGTTTGCCAAGCCAATTTGTGAGTTACAGCGAATATCAAAGTTTTATTGAAACCCTAGTTACAACGGGATGCATTCCAGACGCTTCCAAAATTTACTGGGATGTGCGCCCCCACCACAGCTACCCAACGCTCGAGTTTCGCATCTGCGATTTGTGTACCAATATAGACGATGCTATTTGCTGTGCTGCGTTATTTCAAGCGCTAGCCGTCAAACACTACAAAATGCGCCGTGACAACCTCAGCTTTAAGTTTTACCGCAACGGCATGGTCGAAGAAAACAAGTGGCGTGCCATGCGCTATGGTGTTCATGGCAAGATGATTGATTTTGGCACGCGCGAAGAGCTAGCTACCCGCGATCTCATTCATGAACTAGTTGAGTTTGTAGACGACGTGCTCGACGAGCTTGGCTCCCGCAGAGAAGTTGAGCACGCGTTCACCATTTTGGAACGTGGCACCAGTGCTGACCAGCAAGTTGCCATCTACGACGAAACAGGCGATGTCAAAGCCGTGGTGGACTGGCTTATTGAAGAAACTGTACGCGATTGCCAGATGATTTAACCCTGCCAAGATATTTAGATGGGAAGGGAGAAGGGGTGATTTCATCAGATATACCCAGACTCACATCAATGCATCTATCACGACACGTCTATCCTGGACGTTGTGGGATTGCCAAAAACCTGAATTCGATGTTGTAAAACAATCAGAAATACGTCTCTGACGCATATCATAAGATAGTTGTAAAAACCTTTAGTCATCGAATGGGACTCATTCAGGCTGTACAGTCCATATTTGATGTGCCTGAGAACATAATTTCTCTAGTATTTACACAAGGTGCGCCTCTGACGCAAATTAACTCCGAACTCAGGTTAAAAAGACAAAGCTGATGACACTATAGATTATTGTCATCAGCTTTTACACATTATTTTATTGAGTGATATTGCTATGACAATTGACGACAGTAACGCGTATCAGACAATATCCGTCATGCCTACAATATGCTCACCAATGGCAAGTGATGCCGTTGCCGCCGGCGAAGGTGCATTGAGCACGTGGAAACTGTTGGCTGTTTTTTCAACTACAAAGTCATCTGCTAATTTACCAATCGGGGTAATGGCTTGCGCGCGCACACCAGCCTCAGTGCGGATGATGTCGTTGTAACCAAGTACTGGCACCAGTTTGCGTAAGGCGTTCACAAACGCACGCTGACTAAACGAACGGTAGTATTCGTACATGCCAATTTTCCAAAAGCTGGCAGCTAACTTCCAAAAGCCGGGGTAACTCAAGGTACCCCACAACTCACGGGCGTTGATGTCAAAAAAGCGGTAGCCTTCTTTGGCAAAGGCAAGCACGGCATTGGGACCCGCTTCCACGCCACCCTCAATTGTTTTGGTAAAGTGCACACCCAAAAACGGTAAGTTAGGGTCAGGCACTGGGTAAATGAGGCCTTTAACGTAGTGCTGCTTGTCTGGTTTAAGGAAATAGTACTCACCCCGGAACGGCACAATGCGAATGTCTGTAGTTACGCCAGCAAGTTGTGCCAATTTGTCTGAGTACAGCCCGCCGCAGTTAACCATGTAGGCTGTGTGGATGGTGCGCGTGCCATCAGACAACTCGAGGATATTGTCGTGTTCTTGAATATCCTGAATAGGTGCCATCGTCATGATGGTGGCACCTTTATCGCGCAAAATGTCACCGATTTTGTCGGCAACCACCTTGTAGTTGACAATACCCGTCCCCGGTGAATAGATGGCTGCCACACCAGACGCATAGGGTTCAATCTCTTTAAGGCGGTGAACGTCGATCATTTCTAGCCCGGGGACGCCGTTAGCAACGCCCCGCTCAAAGATGTTCTCGAGCCGCTCTACCTCGGTTTCATACGACGCCACAACCACTTTGCCGCAATCGTCGTAAGGCACATCGTACTGCTGACAAAATGCTTTAAGACGCTTAACCCCTTCGACACACAACTTTGCTTTGAGAGAACCGGGTTTGTAGTAAAGTCCCGAGTGAATCACACCGCTATTGTGACCCGTTTGGTGGGTGGCTAGACCTGCTTCTTTCTCGAGCAAGACCAGTTTCAGATCAGGTTTTTTCTCCAAAAATGCCAGCGCGGTTGCCAGCCCAACAATGCCGCCGCCAACAATGGCGACATCGTACGTAGAAGATGCTTGGGTTGATGCCATAAAAACTCCTCGAGGTTAGTTGAAGATGCCGTGTCACAGACGTTAGCTTACCGTCTGACAAGACCACCTCTAATAAAGTCATCATAACAAGTACCTGCGTACCGTGACCGTGACAATGCGCCCGGCCAGATTTGAAACGCATCTGAACAAATTTGTATTGATACAACTTGATGCGTCAAGCGTAGCGGTTGACACAGTGTACGTTTTCGTCTATGCTTTTTTAAACTCAAAAAAATAAGTCGTTTATGCTGTATCACCTCTGCAACTGGTCGTATGTACTTCTTTTGGCATACCTAAGTTCTATCAGGATTGACTCGAGCACCTCGTATGTCGGTATCAACGTGTCATATCAGCATTACATGTCATATCAACATTAAAGGAGAATTGAGCATCTCAGCAACCGTTAGTAGTGGGTTAAACCTAAAAACCATCAAGTCGTTTAATCGGCGGTTGGTACTCGGCTACTTGTGGCGTGAGCAGAGCTTGTCACGGGTGCAACTTAGTGACATCACAACTTTGTCGCCTACGGCAATTAGCAACATTGTTGCTGAGCTTATTCAAGAAGGTGTTGTTACTGAAGCTGGCACGCAAGCTCGCGAGCAACTGGGGCGGCCGCGCACAACCTTAGCACTCGAGGCATCAGCACGTTATGTTTTAGCGCTTCACATTGGCGTTGGGCAATATCAGTGTGCAGCCGCCAATTTACAGGGCAACTTGCTACTGCATGAAACTCACAACTTTGACACTGAGCTTGATCCAGATGATGTTCTTGCCAACATTGCCACCCGTTTAAGCACGCTCATGTCCGAATTGCAGCGTCCTATTTTAGGCTTGGCAGTAGGCGCGCTAGGACTGGTAAATCCCGACACAGGGGTGAACATTTTTGCACCCAACCTGGGCTGGCATCAGGTGAAGATTGCAAGCTGGCTCGAGGCCGCGTTGGGGATTCCTGTGCAGGTTGAAAACAATGTTCGACTTATGGCGTTTGCAAAATTAATGAGCACACACACTCAGGGGCAGCACCTTGTCTATGTACAAGTAGGGCAAGGCGTAGGCGCTGGGCTAATTAGCAATGGGCAGATGATTCACGGCAAATTGTTCAGCGCTGGCGAGATTGGCCACACCAAAATGGTAGTTGAGGGCGGGACGAAGTGCTCGTGTGGCGGCCAAGGCTGCTTAGAAACGCTGGTGGCCGTGCCTTATTTGCTGAAAGCAGCGCGGCAGACAAGTCAGGTGACTAGCTTTGCGGAGTTACTGGCTGAGGCTCGAGCTGGTAATAGTGTCCTACACGACATCCTCACGCAAAGTGCTAAGTACCTAGGCATTGCCCTTGCCAATTTGGTGAATACCTTAAGCCCAGACAGTCTTGTACTAGGTGGCATTTACCGAGACGCACCTGATCTTTTGTTGGAACCGCTCGAGCAAGAACTGCGCACCCGAATGCTGACAGACGTTGCTGACAGCGTGCACGTACACATTGACACCGACAGTCATCCTGAACTTACTGGTGCAGCACATTATGCACTAGATAGGTTTTTTTACCACTGGACACAGTCCAGCAACTTACTAGCAACAGCTTAGAAGGGAGCGTGTAAGCAACCTCAGCCGCAGACAGACACCACACACACAAATACTGTAGATGACACCTCAACGCTAATTTTTTTGATAGTGACGTTTGAATCTGAATCACCAGCTTCAACCACAGGCAACATCAACACGCTTATAGATATGAAGGTTAAGAAAGGATAGTCATGGACGACATCAGCAAGACAACCCTCTCGAGGCGGCAACTTCTCAAATTACTAGGTGCTGCGGGTGCAGGTGCGGTGTTATTACCTCATCTATCGTTTCAAGCACGCGCACAGGGCTTCACCATTCCAGATTCTGGGGCGATGCTCCCAAGTGATGACGTTACGCTACGCTGGGTGGACAGCGGCGATCAAAAAGCGGTCTTTTTTAGAGAGTTTTTTGCAGCTTACGAAGCCGCCCACCCCAACATTAACGTCGCCTACGACCCGCTACCTTGGAACGAAATTGCCCAAGTGGTGCCGTTAGGTATTCGCAATGGATCAGCCCATGATGTCTTTCAAGTGCCTTTAAGCGTGAGTCCAGCGCAAGCTGTGAGCGAAGGCTGGGTACAACCCCTTAACGATGTTATTCCTGACTTTGAAGCTTGGAAAGCTAAGTTTCCGGCAGGCGTCTTTTTGCCCGGCGTGACCGACTTTGACGGCAAAACCTATAGCTTTCCCTTTACCAGCGCCAAACGCTACGGTAGCCACTTGCTCTACAACAAAGAGATGATGGCCCAAGCGGGCTACGACCCTGAAACAGAACCGCTCACCTGGACAACCTTCAGAGAAGCTGCCAGAACCATCACCGAGCAGGGTAACGGCAGTTACTACGGGTTCATTATGGGCGGCAACCAGATTAACCGCTGGGCAGATATTATCCGCAACTTTGCCCGCATGGCGGGGGCGGTTGGTGGGGGCGGCTCACCTGTTGTTAGCGACATTAACTTTTTAACAGGTGAATACAACTTTAATAGCGAAGAGTACATTGCCGCTGTTGAGCTACTCCTAGCCTTACGAGATGACGGCAGCGTCTTCCCTGGTATTTTGAGTATTAACGCGCCACAAGCCAGAGCCTTTATGCCCCAGGGTGCCGCCGGCATGATTTTGCAGTGGGAACGCGATAACCCCGAGTTTGACTTTGGTCTCTCGAGCCAACCTCTACCCGATGACGGCGAGCCTTGGCCACTCACCATCAGCCAAGGTGGTGACAACGCCCTGTGGATTTTTAGCGGCAGCTCCGTTGCCACTGTAGCAGGGGATATTTTCCACTACTTAGGCACCGTAGAAGGGCAAACCCAGTGGGCCAGTATTGTGGGAGCTGCCGACGCACCAATCTTACCTGAGGCCATTGCTAATGCCGAGCTTGGCGCGCGGGCCCGGCAAGCGCTTACACTTTTTAACGACCAGATTCGGGTTGGTCCTAACCCAGTTGTTAAAAACCCAGATGTCGTGCAAGCGTCGCTTGAACTGCGCACACCCGAACCCAGTTTCCCGCAGGTTGTTCAAGGACTTTACACCGGGCAACTCACAGACGTTCGCACTGAGATGAACAGCTTACAAGAGCGCTACACAGCGGAGCTCGAGCGCGCCATTGCTGCCGCCGTAGACAAAGGTGCACAAGTTTCCCGTGATGACTGGGTATTTAGCAATTGGAATCCTCGAGCCGACTACGGCGCTGCCGACTACGATGCGCTTTAACTACAAGCTAAGGTGTGCGTTTGCGTACCTTTCTCAGCTTCCTACAAAGCATCACTCATATGATGATGCTTTCATAGGTACTTGTTGATGGTACGTAGAAGCGTTGCTGTTTACCAACCAAAACGGCAGCGCAGCTTATGGCAAGAAGCGTGGAAGTACCGCTGGTGCTATGTATTTATGCTGCCGTCACTCATCCTCACAGGCATGTTTACCTTTTACCCAATTGTTGCCTCTTGGTATTTTGCATTTTTAGATTGGTCAGGGTTTACGGCGGCACGTACCTTTGTGGGCCTCGCCAACTTCCGCGAAGTCATGACAGATGACCTTTTTTGGGGTGCCTTTCGTCGCTCGATGATTTTTATGGTAACAAGTGTTCCGTTACAAATGGGCTTATCGCTTATTGTGGCCATCGTGTTAAATGACCGTGCGCTCAAACTAGCACCCGTGTTTCGGACGATGTTTTTTATTCCTGTTGTCACCACCACAGCCATTGTGGGCATCGTGATGAGTTTTGTGTTCAGCCCGTTTAACGGCCCGGTGAATGACATCTTGCGTAATCTTGGGGTTATCTCGCGGCCTATTGATTTTTTGGGTGGTGCAGACACAGCGCTGTGGACGGTCATTGGCGTGTTTGTATGGAAGTGGTTTGGCATCACCATGATTTACTGGTTGGCGTCGCTGCAAACTATCCCTCAAGATTTATACGAAGCCGCTCGGCTTGATGGTGCCACCCGGCCGCAACTTTTACGTCACATCATCTTGCCCTTGTTAACACCGTTTGCCATCGTCATCTTGCTAATTACCGCCGTGGGGTCACTGAATGTGTTTGCGCTGGTGCAAACCATGACCGGTGGCGGGCCGTTTTTTGCTAGTGAAGTGATGGAGGTTTACATCTACCGTACCGCGTTTGGCACAGGCGGCGGAGGCAGTGTGCCGCGTTTGGGCTACGCGTCTGCGGCAGGTGTGTTCTTTGGCATCGCGGTCATGTTCATTACCATTGTACAGGGCTTAGCTGTTCGCAGAATACGAACAAGGCCGATCTCATGAGGTTGGTGGCATCATGATGTCAACTCAACCTGAGCCATTGCAGCCTGCTGCGCTTTCCCAAACGCCTAACTGGACTAAAACGCGTTGGTGGTTCAGTGGTAATCGTCCTCGGCTTATTATCACGACGTTAATTCTTATTCCTATTTGCTTGTTGTGGATTTATCCGTTTTTGTGGACGGTGTCTGCTGCACTTAAAAGTAATGGGGAGATTTTTGCAGGTTTGGGGCTTATTCCTAGGGAGCTCGAGTGGTCCAACTTTCCCCGCGCGTGGACTGAGGCCAACATCGGCAGATATTTCATCAATACGGTCGTTATCACGGTGTCGTCGGTGGCTATTGTCGTCGTCACCACCGCCATGATGGGTTACGTGCTCGGGCGCTACCGCTACCCTGGCAAGCGCGTGGTGATTGGCATTTTGGTGGCGACCGTGTTTTTGCCCCAAGGTTACACAATCATTCCAGTGTTTGAACTCATCAGCTCAATGGGCTTAAGCGGCTCCCTGCTCGGGGTCATTTTGGGTACAAGCGGCGGCTCGCCCATTATTTTCATCTTGCTGTTTACGGGTTATTTTAGTCGCTTACCCAATGAGCTCGAGGAAGCCGCCATCATCGACGGGGCAGGGTTTTTGCGGGTGTTTTGGCAGGTTATGCTGCCACTCTCCAAACCCATCATCGCTACCGTTGCCATCATGCAAACACTCCATGCCTGGAATGACTTTTTGTTGCCACTCGTACTTACACTTTCCCGGCCAGACTTACGCACACTCTCAGTGGGCGTTTACGCGTTCCGTGGTGAGTTTTTCATCGATTGGGGCGGTATGGCAGCAGCAGCCACCATCACCATCTTGCCGATTGTGATCTTGTTTTTGTTCATGCAACGCTACTTCGTTGAGGGCATCGCAGGCGCTGTTAAACAATAGCAGTCAATTTGTAGCAATGTTTTTACATCAACAATCAAAGAGGTTTGAAAACATTTATCAGTGAGGTTGGATGTTGCGTATTACCGAGCATCCAACTCCTCCTGATCATGTGTGCGTTGATCTAACACTGTACTTAGCTGATGTTGACTTGGTGCATTATTTGGTGCATTAAATTGAAAGTTTTAACGCCATTGATAACGTGTTGACTACCTCAACCAGATGCATATCGACGCATCTAATTCTTTGAACTCATTTCCCCACGTGAATACATTATTTGAATACATTCCAAATTTCTGGAGACACTTTCTGTGGACAAACCTAACATCCTGCTCATCACCTCTGACCAGCAACACTTTGATACCATCGGCAAAACCAATCCACGCATCAAGACGCCTGCGCTTGACAGACTGTGTGACGAAGGTACGCGGTTTAATCGGGCGTACTGCCCCAACCCGGTGTGTACGCCGTCGCGCTCGAGCATCATCACAGGCATGTACCCGTCCCAGCATGGTGCCTGGACCATCGGCGTAAAGTTACCTGAAGATGTACCCACGGTAGGCGAGCACCTCAAAACGGCGGGCTATCATACGGGGCTTATTGGCAAAGCCCACTTTCAGCCCCTTGCCTCACAAGCGGGGTCAGAATCACTAGAAGCGCAACCCACCTTGCGCGACCTAGCGTTTTGGCGAGATTTTAACGGCCCGTGGTACGGCTTTGATCACATTGAACTTGCCCGTAACCATGCGGATGAAAGCCACGTGGGGCAACACTACGCTGCGTGGCTCGAGGATCACGGACTCCACGACTGGCGTGACTATTTTCAACCCCTCCCCGGCGACAGCGCCAGCAAAGCACCGCAACTCCTCAACATCGGCAGCGGCTATTGGGCTCGCAAAGACCGCGCTTGGCAACTACCTGAAGAACTCCACTACACCACTTGGACAGGGGAACGCAGCTTAGCGTTTTTAGATGACGCTGCAGGGCGTGATGGGCCGTTCATGTTGTGGACGAGTTTTCACGACCCTCATCCGCCCTATACCGTGTCTGAACCGTGGTCCTCCATGTATAACCCTGAGTGCATGACGCCAGGCGAACTTGTCCCCGGCGAGCATGACAACAATCCGTGGCACTTTGCGGCCACGCAAGAAAAAGAGCCAGATTTTAGTGCGTGGCATACGCCTTTTCAAGCGCATGGTTGCTCGAGCCACCTCTACCCAGAGGGTGAGCTTAAAAAGGACATGGCTACCTACTACGGCATGATCAGTTTTATGGATCAGCAAATTGGGCGCATTTTAGACAAGCTTGATGCACTTAGCCTCGCTGATAACACCATTGTTATTTTTAGCACCGATCACGGGCATTTTATTGGCCAGCACGGGCTTATTGCCAAAGGTCCGTTTCATTATGAGGATATGCTCAAACTCCCTTTTATTGTGCGCTGGCCGGGGCAAGTACCTGCCGGACAAACAAACGACGCACTGCAAAGTTTAGTTGATTTAGCACCCACCTTTATGCAGGCAAGCGGTCAAGACGTTCCGGGTGAAATGCAAGGGGTAAGTCAGCTCGAGGTATGGCAGGATCAACGCCCTCACGCACGCAATCACATCATCTGCGAAAACCGCCATAACCCGGTGATGCCGCATTTACGTACCTACGTCGATGAGCGTTACAAACTTACCATCTACCGCGAGGAAAGCTTTGGTGAGTTGTTTGATTTACAAGATGATCCTCAGGAGCTGAAAAATTTGTGGGATGAGCCTAGTAGTCAGAGAGTTAAGCTCGAGCTTATGCACAAGTTTATCCAAAGTGCCTTGCAAACGGAACCTACCCGAATGCCCCGTATTTCAGGAGCTTAGTGTGTTAAGTAGTGAATACCCCGGTTTTAGCTCTTCTGTGACAGCAATACGCAACTTGTAAAGATTTTGTAAAGTCTTCATGAATCATAATCACGTTGGCTGCATCACGCTGGCAGTTTGTGATGTGCGTTACTGTACCAGCATGAAAAATCTCAGGGGGGTTACCCCTTTCTACGATTGGTTATAGCGTCTCTGACGCTTGTTTCACTTCTAGCCTGCTCATCTACGGTTGATCCGGAGGCACAATCTCGTAGCACTACCCAGGAGGGGGACTTGGAGCTACCTTTACCAGAGATAGACATTGATTACCGTTCGATGGATGACCGCTATAGAGATATAGCTGAAGACATTCCTGGCTTTGGTGGTCTGTTTGTCGATGAAGGCATTTTACAAGTCTACCTAACACCAGATGCGTTTCGTGAGGTATTGGGTTCAGACGAGTTACCTTATGGCGAACTATTACGTTTAGAAGACATGCCTCAATTACAAGAAAGTCTCATCAGCCATTTGAGTGAGCAGATTATTGAGGGGACTAAAAATGGTGCAGTCATTCGTGAGGGAGCTTATGACTATCGAGACTTACTTGATTGGCGTACTAGGGCACACAATCTCATAACAAGTGAATCTTTTGTTGGGTTTTCATCTTTTGATGTCGCCGAGGATCATAATAGGATTGTTCTAGGAATCGACTTTGATTGGCGGCAGGAGCTTGGTTTACCGCTTGATATACCTGACGATATACTCGCTAGAGAAATGGAAGCGCTCGAAATACCAGTTTCAGCAGTAGAATTCGAGTTTGCAACTATTGCAGATCC
>CAZMCW010000126.1:9172-12053 GCA_964564405.1 uncultured bacterium | reverse complement strand
TGTGCTATCCCAAGGTGCATATCTGTTTAGAGTCAAAGGATTTGACGATGACAGTGCAACCAAAACTTGGCTTGCCTATGGCGAGGTAAGCCAAAACATTATTACCGAAACCACTATTGACCTACCGCTTTACAGGTTTAGTCACAGCACCTTGGCAACACTGCAGCAAGCAGACGAAGGCTTAGTGACGGTAACTAGCGTAGCCGCTATGATTTTAGATTTTTTTGAACTGTCTGAACGCAAACAGCAAGTAACACGGTTTGACCACATTTACGAAGATCTAAACGAAATGAAAGCACGCCTCAATGACATGAGTAACGTATTAACAACACTCGATGCCAAGGTCAACACGTTAACGCAGCATGTAGATGATCCCATTAACAAACGCGTCATTGAACAACTTGATGACGCATTTACAGACATTGAGTACCTCTTGCACAGGATGGATGAGTATCAGCAGTAGATGGATCACTTCATAAAACTATCAGTAGTCGAAAGAGTAAACCTACACTTAGCAAAACTTCAGCAGAAACTGATGGCAAGTTACGTTAAACCACTGACGTTATCTTTGCCAGCACGTGCTGGGGCCGCGTGGTTACTCCTACTTGTGTTGGCCGCCTGCGGGCACAACTCGGCACCCAGTTCAAGCGCGCCCAGTTCAAGTTCGCCCAGCACACTACTAGGTGTTGCCGAACTTGGTACCGGGATAGATGTTCAAAGCTTAGTTAATGGCCTCGAGCTGTCAAGGGTTGACCGCCAGGTCATTGATCGCAACGGCATTCGTATTCAACAGATCACCTTTGAAATTACCAATGGTTCAGAGGTAGACATTGACAACTTATCTATCTATGGCGTGCAAACGTCCGTCACAGTCGTAGGTACCAATGTCACTGCGTTAAGAGACAGCTTGGCGGCTCCAATTACGAATGCAGATATGGCTAGGTCTATTTTGATGGTGCACGGGCGTTTTGCAGACGGCAGCATTAACCCAGACAAAGCAGACATGCAAGCTTACACGCTAGCAGACCAAGCACGCGTTCAGGTTCTACTAGATGAAGCATTTGTTGGTAATGACTATGTTGTACTTGACCGAGGTTTTGTTGCCAGTAACAAACGTGGCCAAGCGCATAGAGCAATTGCCGCTGGGGAAACTGCTGTTGTAACGGTTGCGACCCAGTACCCTCACAACCCAACAACGCCAGCAGGCTATCCAGATAGGTTTAACTTGCAAGCGGCGTTTGTCAATGAACCCGTGCCAAGAATAACCCAAGGTATAGACGAGTCTACAGATGAATTTGCAACACGAATTGAGCAAACCTTTAACCCGCTTCCCAATAATTTAGAGGTTGTTGTGAATGAAGGCAATCCCCCACCTACGATGTCAACCCCAACAACGCCGCTGACTGTAGCTAGGCCAGAGCCACCAATTCAAGCTGCACCAATAGACACGATGTATTTCCAGCTCAGTATGCAGAGTTTGGGTATTCAAACCACAGATACAGAGGTTGAAATGGTTATTTCTAGCAGCTTGCAAGGCGTAATTGTGAAGGTAGGGCAATGACGATCAAAACCACCGTAAGCAGCACAAACAAGCTTGTAACCCTAACACTCCAAGCAACCCACCAATCTCACACTAAGGTGAAAGCATTTAAGATTGCGCCGAAGAAGTTAGGCAAGATGACAGCGCTAAGGTTTGTCTCGAGCGTGCTCGTACTTATGTTGGCAGCATTTGCAATAGCAGCAACACGCCAGGTAACAAGTGCTGCTGACAGTGGTGCTGGTACTTTACGAGAGGCTATAACCCAAATTAATGCAGCAGGTGACCCTAACAACACAATCACCTTTGTGCCTAGCTTGGCAGGGCAGACTATTACGCTGGTAACAGCACTGCCAGATATTACAGTTGACAGCCTAACGATGAACGCGGGTACGTTAAGTGACCGGGTAACGGTGGCGCGCAGCACCGCAGGAGGAACACCCCAGTTTAGGATTTTTAACCACACAGCAACGGGTACGTTTGTCATTGAAAACTTAGCTGTGCAGAATGGGGAGTTTGTCGCTGGTTTTTCCCTTGGGGGTGGGATTTATACGGATGGCAATATAGAGGTCATCAATAGTAGTTTATTTGGAAATAGTGTGGGCGATCACGGAGGTGGGATTGTTAGTAGGGGTACTTCTATAATCACTAATAGTATTATTTCTAACAATAGCGCAGATGGTGATGGTGGCGGTGTTATTAGCGATGGTAGTATCACAATAATCAATAGTATTGTATCTGGAAATAGTTCAAGAAGCTATGCAGCTGGACTTGTCAGCAACAGCAACATCACAATCATCAACAGTATTGTGTCTGGGAATAGCGGTGGTGATGGTGGTGGGATTTTTGCCACTGGTGCTGTTACAGCTACTAATAGCACGATTTCTGGAAATAGTGCGGACCAAGGCGGGGGAATCTTCAGCTTTGGTACTATTACCCTAAATAACAGCTTGGTTCTTGGAAATGCCGCACGACGTTTCCCTGAGGTTCGCTCTCTTGCTAGTGTTAACGTAACCAACAGCGCGTATGGCTTTCTAGCTGGGGAGTCCACTGGCAACGCCTTTGTAGGACTAACTACAGCAGATGTATTTGTGAATCCTGTGGCGGCGGCATCTGCACCGACAACGGCTGGCAGTTACCGCCTTGCGATTGGCTCATCTGCTCTGGACACTGGTGACAACAGCTTAATTCCTGCTGGTATAACTACTGATCTAAACGGTGAGCCTCGTATTCAAAATGGCATAGTGAATATGGGTGCCTACGAAGGTGTTGGCATAGGCAACCAAACAATCACTTTTGATCCGCTCGCTGATCGAACTTACGGCGATGTGGCATTCACAGTTA
>CAZMCW010000126.1:0-9127 GCA_964564405.1 uncultured bacterium | reverse complement strand
TTTGTACCATCAACGCTGACCAAGCAGGTAACGCAAGCTTTATTCCTGCGCTCCAAGTACGACAAAGCTTTACGATCGCTCAGAAAGCGTTAACGGCAACGGTGGAAGATAAAGCGCGCATTATTGGTTCAGCTAATCCACCTTTTACCCTTATCTACACAGGTTTTGTAGGTGCCGACACAGCTGCCGACCTAGACAGCTTTGCCACTGCCACCACCACTGCTGATACAACAACACCCGTGGGTACCGTACCCATTACCTGCGACGTCACCAGCTTCGCTGATACCAACTACAGCTTGGCAGCCGCTGATTGTACAGACGGTACGCTAACCATCGCAAGTACCGCTGCCCTAATTGTCACCAACACTAACGATGCTGGACCAGGCAGCTTGCGTGCTGCCGCTAACATAGCAGGCAACAACGACACCATCACGTTTCAGGCAGGTCTGTCTGGCACCATCAACCTAACCAGCGGCGAAATTCTCATTGATGAGAATGACCTGACGATTGATGTAAGTGGAGCAACCATTGCGGTAGACGGACAAAACGCTAGTCGTATCTTCAACCATACAGGTACTGGCACCCTCACTATCAACAACTTAACCATTCAGAATGGCAACACGAACGACAACGGCGGTGGAATTTTCAGTGATGGCAACGTCATTCTCGAAAGTAGTACGGTAACGAGCAACAGATCGGGCGATGAAGGCGGCGGGATTCGCAGCACTGGCAACGTCATTCTCGAAAGCAGCACGGTAACAGGCAACAGTGCGTTTTCCGGTGGCGGGATTTCTAGCTTTGGCAGCGTCATTCTCGAAAGCAGCACGGTAACGGGTAACAGCGTGGGCAATGACGGCGGCGGAATTTTTAGCACTGGTAACGCCACCCTCGAAGGTAGTACGGTAACGGGTAACAGCTCAAACCGTAACGGCGGCGGAATTTTTAGCTTTGCCGGCGTCGCCCTCACTAACAGCTTAGTGCTAGGCAATGACGCACCTACTAACCTAGAAATTAGTGTTTTTGGTAGTTTTATCTTTTCCAACAGCGCCTATGGCTTTGGGGCAGGAGAATCTACCGGAGACACCTTTGTAGGTCTAACCATCGCAGATGTGTTTGTCTCACCAGAACCCGCCACCTCTGCCCCCACCACCGCAGGTGACTACCGCCTGGCTGCAGGTTCCCCCGCCATCGACGCAGGTGACAATACCCTTGTTCCTGCTGGTATCACCACAGACCTAGACGGTAATCCCCGAATCCAAGGCACTGCTGTAGATATGGGTGCATACGAGTCTGCACCTAGAAGCGGCGGCTCTGTCATTAACCCCAATCAAGACATGCAAATCAGAAACGGCAACAGCACAACCGCAGACAGCATCACCTCAAACGGCTTAATCCCGCTGTCCTATGGCACCTTTAAGCGTAACCAAACCGTCATCCTGGAATACCTAGTCAGAAACCCCGGAGCCAAGACCTTGGAACTAGGTGAACTTAGCTTGCCACCGTTTATGAGTGTTGCTGGTGATACCCTACCAGCAAGCTTAGGAAGTTTTGACAGTGTTCTTTTAGAACTTGCTGTGGATACATCTAGTGCTGGCACCTTAGAAGGACAAGTAAGCCTAACTAGCAACGACCCAGATACTAATGAAAACCCTTTTGTGTTTGATGTGATCATCAACATAAGCAATGAACCAGCTAATGCTGTGTATGTGTTACCAGGGGTTGAACTGGCAGATATAACGGTCAGTCCTAATCAACAAAATGTGCCTGTTTACAGTGCCAAATTGTTGGTGCCAGCAGGCTCGGTAGCTGTCACCCTAAACGCACTAAGCCTAACTGCAGACAACCTACCGGCCCTCAGCAGTGTTCAATCGCTGACGCTTGTCATTGATGGTGGAACTAGGGGTATACAAGACTCACGAGATGTTGTGCTTGCCACTGTGAGTGACCTCAGCACAGATACCATCACGTTTAACTTTGCAGAGCGAACCCTGCAACCCAACTTACCCTTGTGGATACTTGTAGTGGCAGATTTTTAGGGACTAACTGACAATTACATAAAGACGCTAGGGGTACATAAAGACGCTAGGGGAAATAACGTAACCACATCCGCTTGATAGGTGCAGCTAGTTACCCTAGTAGCGTCTGTGTGAGGTTTATGAGTCATCTAACCCATAAGGACACTTATCCGTGCAGTTTGTCATACAACTGTAAGATAAAAAACTCCGCACAATGCTGCTATGTACGTGCAGCTATTAGGGAAACCTGTGGCGCAATCTGACACAGAACAATACGAACTCCCCGCCGAATTGCCGCTTTTTTTGGTGAGCTTTTTGGCGGCTCATGGCACGTGGTTAAGTCGGCGTGAGGTGCTGGCGGTGTTTTACCCCGGTGAAGATGAAACGTCTGCTCGGCACCGGCTGAGCCAGCTTATGTATCGCATGAAAAAACAGCCTTATTGGCAAGGGCTCGAGTCCAACGCTCATAACATACGGTTTACCGGCGAGAGCGACCTAGCTGCCTACCATGACGCGTTTGCCCAAGGCGATTGGGCGGCAAGTTGTAAACGCTATGGCGGCACCTTACTGGGAGACACCCCAACCTCAGCCTGGCCGCAGTTTGAAGACTGGCTCGAGCAAGAACGTAGCGAGCTAACCCGCAGTTTTGTAGATGCTGCCATGTTGTACAGTACACGGTTGCTGCAAGCGGGTACGGTTGAAGAAGCCGCTAGCTTGCTCGAGCGCGTACTAGTTGTAGATAACTTAAACGAAGACGCCCTGCGGCAGTACCTTGGGGTTGCACCTAAAGTAGGTAAAGAAGCGCTTGCGCTCGAGCACTTTGAGCAATTTAAAGCGCAGCTCGAGCGCGACCTCGGTACACGCCCACTAGCCGAAACAAGCCGTTTGGCAGAACACCTTCGGCAAGAACGTAAGCAACATGGAAGATCTACTGCATTACAAGAAGATGCCCTTGGTGTCGCAGCTCGGCTAGCACGTGGACGCGTGCACAACACCCCAGAAATACTGACGCCGTTTGTAGGACGGCAACTTGAACTGGCTAAGCTAACCAACCTGCTCGAGCAGCCAGATACCCGTTTACTGACCTTACTTGGCCCCGGTGGCATGGGCAAAACGCGCTTGGCCTTGGCACTCGCCAAACAGCAAGCTGCTAAGTATGCACAAGGCGCTGTGTTTATACCCTTGGTGGATGCCAGCTCGGCGGCAGCCGTGCCAAATGTAGTCCTGCGCTCGCTAGGACTTAGCGCCGATGCCAACGAAGACGCCGCCGCACAGGTACTTGATTTTTTGCGTGGCAAACACCTGTTATTGCTTTTCGATAACGCTGAACACGTGCTGGAAAGTGTTGCGTTTATTCAGAAGCTGCTTGATGCTGGCGATCAGCTTGATGTCCTTGTGACCTCGCGTGAGCCGTTAAACGTGCGCGGCGAAGACCTGTTTGACGTTCAAGGTTTGACCGTGCCAGATGCGCTAGGCGCAGCCTTAGAAAATCTGGGCGAGGTTGATGCTGTGCGCTTGTTTGTGCGCAGTGCGCGCCGCATGGACTCGAGCTTTAACGTAAGCCGGAGCAACCAAGCTGATGTCCTGCGCTTATGCCAACAGGTTGCTGGTATGCCCTTAGCCCTTGAACTGGCCGCCTCTTGGCTACGGCTCATGAGCGTGACAGAGGTTGCCAACGAGCTAGCCCAAAGTGTGAAAGCTCTAGACAGTGAGTACCACGACTTACCAGCACGTCACCAAAGTTTAGAAGCAGTGTTTGACCACTCGTGGCAGTTGCTAAGTCCTAGCGAGCAAGAGTTGCTTAAGCAGCTTGCAGTGTTTAGAGGTGGCTTTCGGCTCGAGGCTGCCAAAGCTATAACCGGCGCAAGTTCGCGTGCCTTAATGCGCCTACTTAACAAATCTTTTTTACGCCGCAGTGCTTCGGGGCGGGTGAGCTTTTTAGAGGTGCTACGCCAATTTGCTGAGGTTGAACTTAAACGTCACCCCGAGCTGTACCAAACAGCCCAGCAGCGCCACGCCAGGTATTTTGCAGAGCATGCTAGCGTTAGTGTGCCGCTTATTGAAGGCAGCCCGCAGCAAGGCGCTGTGTTGGAACGTATGGACGACGACCTCGAGAACTACCGAGGTGCACTGTCTTGGGCGACAGCTCAACAAGATACGGCTCTTGGGTTTCAACTTGTGTACGGGTTGGGGTATTTTTGGCAAAGCCGAGGCTATTTTCGTGAAGGTATAAGTAGTATTGATGCACTGCTAGCTATGGACAGCTCTGCACCAGCCTCGAGCTCACAGGGGTGGGCATTACTTCATCAGGCTATCTTGACAGGTGACCTAGGTGAGCTTGAGCAAGCCAAACACCTTTGTATGCAGTGCATTGATATAGCGCGTGACTTAGAAGACGAGATGCTGCGAGGGCGTGCCTTATGTAGTCTAGGTGTCCAAGTTCATCTGCTTGATGAGGATGAAGACGCGCTCAGCTTATTTCAAGAAGCGGTCACACTACAAAAAACAACACACGATGGCTACGGACTTATGAACAGCTTCAACGAACTGGGTGTTGGGTTGTGCCGATTGGGGCGTTTTGAAGAGGGTAAAACCGTGTTTGAAGATTGTTTATCCCAAGCTCAAGCACTCAACAACAAACAATTTATGGCCTATGCGTTTAATAATTTAGCTGCTGTGGTCAACATGATTAGTAGTGACTCAGCGCAGGTACGTGCCTACGATGAAGCAGCCCTCAAGTTAAAACAAGAACTTGGTGACCGCAGGGGCCTAGCGGTATCTTATGGGAATCTGTATCTTGCGTCCAATGAAGAAAATGATTATGCAGCGGCATGTGGTTACTTAGCCAAAGCCTTACAACTAGCCTACGAATTAGGTAAACAACCTTCAGTTTATGCATTTTTGTTCTATACCTTAGACACTGCTGTGCGTTACCAAGCGTGGACATTAGCAGCAACCTTGAAAGGTGTAGTTAATAGCCAGCGTCTAGAAACATTTACCGCAACAATCAACCCAAAACGTTTTGAAGAAATTCTTGGCAGATCTTCGGATGCTTTAAACAAACATTTAAACGACGTTCGGTTACATAGACCTATCCTCAAAGGACAAACCCTACCTATACATGAAGTTGTGACTCAAGCCTTGACGTGGCTCGAGGCACAAGCTTCACAAGGCCAAAGTAATCAGATTAGCCAAAGCAGTACAGCTAGCTTGGTAGTCCATAACTGAGGCTAGACAGAAACTTGCCTAGCCAAGAACATGCCTAACCGCCTACAGGTCCAAAAATTGTTCCCCGCATCTCCATAGGTTGAGCTAGCAGCACCAACCCGATGGCTGTAAACACCAGCACGTAAATAAGCATGGGCCACATGGCGATGACGCCGCGCTCGAGCCCGTAATCTCGCAGACTAATCTTTACCGTGACCCACATGGCAAGGAGCCCGTACAATCCAGTAATACCCGCCGTAATTGGAAATAACCATGCGTTCGGAACCATCCGCGCTAAACGCCAATTCGGGTCAAGGTTGGCACCTCTGTACCAAAAAAAGTGCTCAAATACTGGGATAATGCTCAGCGCACCCGTTAAAAAGTGAAACAGGTAATGTGCTGTCCAAAAGCCAAAGCCAAGCGCTACCACTACATAACCCCAGCGCAAGACAGCCTCAGTTAAACTACTCTGCTTACGGCCTTGGCCTAAAACATCGGCAAGATATGCAGTTGCAAAGGTGACACCCAAACCAACAAGGGTGACAACAGCAAAAAGCAACCCTAAAAGTAAGGCTTCGTTGTAGGTATTTAAGGTCTCAGCAAGCCACTCCGCAAAGGCGAAAAAAGGCGTAATCATAGCGAGGGCATTGAGCAGCCCCCAAGAGGTTAAGCAGATGGCCATGACCATCAGTGCAAGCTTGCCGCGTTGCTGCCCCTTGGTTGACCAGGGTTTGTGTGTCCATTCCCATAAAGGACTGCGCACGGTGAGGGCGACGTTGTCGTAGGGGCAGGCCCGCAGACAGTTAAAACAAAGCGTACAGTCCATATTGGACTGCATGGTGGGTACAAACAAGTTGGTTTCACAGCCGGGGAAACTGCCGTTACCGTTAGGGTTGATGACCTCAGCTAGAGGGATGAACGCGTGTTGGGATGCTGGAGAAGTTTCTTGTTGAGATATGCCACTATCACGCCCATGTAAACAGGGTTTGTCTGTGCAGGTTCTGCAGACATCGTGATTAACAGCGGTAATTTGTGTGGGTGAGGCACTGGCAAACATGAAGTTGAACTGCCCTAGTGGACACAGGTATTTACAAAAGGTGCCTTTGGGAAAAAGCGTATCAACCAGTAGCGCCGCGCCAAAATAGCCAATAATCAACCACGCCGTAAGCCAAGGACTTGCCCACAGGTCAAAGTATTCGTACGAAAAGAAAAATACCAGCAAGATGATGGCAGCAAGGTATTTGTTTTTGAGAAATTTGGGGTAGCGTAATTTGAAGGGGAGACGTCGCTCGAGCCGTACGGACACATGGCGCGTAAGCATGAGCGGGCAAGCTGCACAAAAGGCATTGCCAAACACCGCCAGCGCAATGACGACCAAACCCCGATAGTGCAACCATACACTGGTAGTTGCTACGTTGCGGGGTGCTAGTTGCCTGCCTGTCAAGCCATCAATAATGGCCATGAGCGCCAGCAGCAAAAGCGGGAGTTGAAAGACCAGGCGGCTGTACTTCCAGCGTACAAACCTTCGCAAGCCCAAGAGTCGCAGTAGGTCTAGACCTCTAGGTTGCTGAACAATAGGGGTATACGTTGGTAAGGGCGTGCGGTCAACGGTGCGTGCCTTGGGGGTATGAATCAACGTAAAAACTCCTCAAACAACATTGAGAGTTCATCAAGCATCTTGATAGACGTCTGGTTACGTAAGCGTTCTCAGCACGAATACAAGATGTGTTGAAGAATTAGTGTGTGGACCGAGCTTACTGAGGCCCAAACGGATTGCTATAGCGTTCATCGGTGACAAACGATTCATCGGTAAGCGCGTGCAGGAAGTCTAAGAGGCCTTGGCGTTCTTCATCGGTTAAGCTAAAGCCTTGCACAAAACCATCTTTATGCGGGTTGAGGCTACCGTCGCCAGCATGGTCGCCGTCTGTAATGACCCGCCCTGCGTTTTCGTAAAAGCTAATGACCTCATCTAGAGTTCGGGCGCTGCCATCGTGAAGGTAGGGTGCAGTTAAGGCAACGTTTCGTAATGAGGGCGCGCGGAATTTACCCATATCGCTAGGCTCGCCGGTGTGCTCAAACAGCCCTGTGTTGGGGTGCGGATAGCCGCCTTCGCCGTCGATGTTGTAGAGCCCGGTGTTGTGAAACGGGCGCTCAGCAAAGGCGAGGTTGGCGTGGTTGAGCGACTGCGTAAAATTAAAACTACCGTGACAGTGGTGGCACTCGAGCCGCTCCGACAAAAACAAGTTCATGCCTAGTCGGGCTGAGGCTGTCATAGCTTCGCGGTCGCCACCGTAAACAAATTGGTCATAGGGGCTATTACCTGAAATCATGCTGCGCACAAACGAGGCTAGCGCTTGCACGATGTTGTCGATACCCACTGGATTTTCATCGTCTGGATAGGCGTGGGCAAAAAAGTCAGCGTAAAACGGATCACTCGCAAAGCGTTCGAGGATTTCTTCTTCTTGTCCGCTCATGCCAAGTTCAACTGGAAACTCACCAAACATGGGCACTAAGATTTGTTTCTCGAGCGTCACCAAGCTTGGGTTTGACCACGTCTGCGTACCGTTATAGACGGCATTGGCTAAATGCATGGAATTGCGCGAGTGAATCTCCCCGGTGGAGCCTACCGGGACGCTACGCCCATCTGCAAATGCAAACGCTTGAATGTGACAACCCGAGCAGGACATAGTGCCATTACCAGAAAGGCGCGTGTCGTAAAACAAATAACGCCCTAACTCAACCTTGGCTTCGGTCATAGGGTTGTAGTCAAAAATTTTAGGCGGGGGAAACCCAGCGGGCAAGTCCCACATGTAGTCTTGACTATCTAATTCAAAAATGCCGAGCGCGTCTGCATCGAGGTTAGCGGTAGCGACAAAGTCGAGGTTAGCTGACTCGGGTGCGACATTAGGAGTTGTGCCATCTTGCGTTGCTGACACCAGTTGACTGCCAAAAGCGGTCAGTAATATCAGCAGCACAGCGCTTATAAAAAGCCAACTTATGTGTTTGAGAGCGGGGTACCGCATGTAAGTATCCTTTGCTTAAACATATTTAAAGGGTGATTTATCGTCAACATTGGGAAGTCAGTAAGTGACGCTTACATCCTCAGACTAGATCGTAGGTCCTAAATGAATGTGATTTTAGTTTAGCGTGACGTACATCAACATGTCTGTGAGGGGCATCAGGATGGCTCGAGCAAGTTAATGAGGTGGGCTCGAGGACATTCGCAACTCAAGCCCACCTGAACTGAATGTCTACTCAGCCTTAAACAAAAGCTGCCCGCTACACACGCCGCCTTCACAAAGCCCAGTCTCTTGCGACAGATCAAAGCCTTGCAAAAAGAGCGCTTCACAGTCAGGGTCGGCAGGGCCAGACATGCACCCTGGAGGGGCAAGTTCTAAGGACTGACCTACGTCAGATGCGCTTAAGAGTGAGCCAATGTCTGCCACAATGATATTTTCGGCTGGGTCAAAGTCGTCTAGCTGAACGGTCACGCGGTTGGGGCGCATGCAAGCTTCAACCGGGGGAAGCACGGCTTCGTCTGCCATGCAGCCGGTGCTGCCAAGGTGTAAAAACCAAGCAGGTACATCTTCACCGTCAGTAGCACCTGCGCCCACCATGTCGATGCGGGCAAACTTGTAGCCGCCGCGCCAGTTCCACCACATGGGCGTCACGTTAAGGGGTGAGGGTGCCGTGCCGGCATCAATGTGGTTGAGGTCTTCGGGCACACCCAGGTCAAACACCAGCGCGGTGTAGTCGCCTGTGGGCAAACTGCCTGTAACGGTCGCGTTCATGGCACTGTTGCCGTTACAGAGTCCGGACGCATCTTCAAAGTCCAAAAGTGCCACGTTATCGGTTTGCCAGACGCCGTCTTGAGTTAGCTCGAGCATGACCATCTCACCATCTGC
>CAZMCW010000125.1:7492-12199 GCA_964564405.1 uncultured bacterium | reverse complement strand
ATAAAGGCGGGTTTTCATGCGCTACAAAGCTTACACGCCCTATCTGTTTTTACTGCCCACGCTCTTAGGGCTTGTCTTATTTTCGTTGGGCCCAACAGTTGTTTCATTTTTGTTGAGTTTTACCGAGTGGCGCGGCACCGTGCTACCGCAATTTATTGGCCTGGGCAATTATCAAGAACTAATGCGCTCGAGGATTTTTTGGCAAGTTGTGCGCAACACCCTTGTCTATGTTGCAATTTATACGCCTGCCACGGTCATTCTGGGGCTTGGACTGGCGCTACTAGTGAACCAAAAACTTAAATACATTGCGTTTTTTCGCGGTATTTACTACCTGCCTGCCATTACCTCAACGGTGGCAGTGGCGCTGGTTTGGAACTGGATTTTTGCGTCTCGCTACGGGCTCATTAACTACCTATTGCGCACCCTTGGCTCGAGCCGCCCCCCTAACTGGCTAGCTGACCGCGATACAGCCCTGTATGTGCTCATTATTGTCTCGGTTTGGAAGTCAGCAGGCTTACCGATGATGGTCTTTTTGGCAGGGTTGCAAGGTATTCCTAAAAATTTGTATGAAGCAGCTCGAGTGGACGGCGCAACGCGCTGGCAGAAATTTTGGTATGTCACCCTGCCCATGCTTACCCCCATCACCTTTTTTGTGCTTATTGTGACGCTGTTTGATGCGTTTGGCACCTTTGAGGTCACTTTTGCCATGACTCAAGGTGGGCCGCTCAATGCCTCAACAACATTGCCCTATTACGTCTATCAAAATGCCTTTGAGTTTTTTCGCTATGGGTTTTCGTCAGCAGCAGCGTATCTTTTGCTGTTGATAACGCTCATCCTCACGTTTATCAACTTTCGGTTACGCAGCCGGTGGGTACACACCAACACCTAGGTATGTAATGAGAAGCCAATCAGATAGTTACGCACCAAGTTACGCACCACGCAGGCGCAACAAACAGCCCATCAAGCTAGTGTTGCAATACGCACTTCTTGCAATCGTTGCATTTTTGATGGCGTTTCCCTTTGTGTGGATGGTACTCACAACATTTAAAACATCTGGCAATATTTTTAGATTACCGCCCTCACTCATCCCCGATAGACTGTTTGGTGAGGATCCGTTTGGTAACTACAGATTGTTATTTTCAGACTATAATTTTTTGCGCTACACCTTAAATACATTTGTTGTGGCCGCACTTGCGGCACTAGGTCAACTTATCACCTGCTCTTTGGCAGCGTTTGCGTTTGCTAGGTTAACGTTCAAAGGCAATCGGATCATTTTTGCCTTGCTCCTCGCTACGTCAATTGTGCCTATTGAAGTAACCATTATTCCTGAGTACCTTATCGCGCTACTGGTCTACGAGCCTGCCCTACAAGCTATTGGTTTAAGGTGGATTGACTCGCTTGCGCCGCTAATTGTGCCTTCTTTTTTTGTGGGTGCTACAGGCACGTTTTTATTGCGTGAATTTTTTTCAACGATTCCCAAAGATTTAGAAGAAGCAGCCGTCATTGACGGGGCAAGTGTGTTTGCCATTTATAGAAGAATTTTTTTGCCCTTAGCAACGCCTGCACTCATCACCTTGTTTCTACTAGCGTTCATCAATAACTGGAATGCGCTGTTGCGCGCTGTGCTGTACATTAAATCTCCTAACCTGCGCACGCTGCCTATTGGCTTGGCACTTTTTCAAGGGGAGTACGCTACGCAGTGGGATTTATTGTTAGCCGGGTCTGTGGTAACGATATTGCCGCTCATTATTGTGTACATATTCATGCAAAAATATATTGTTGAAGGCATTGCAACAACAGGCATCAAATAGTGCTTTCAGATCTTAAGCGCAGCGTTAAGCGCTTACCTAGTGGGGCGCGTTCGACTGTGGTCAGCTTTCGCGCTAGCGACCTCAGGGTGATGCCGTTGGCGCTACCCGCACGTGAGCGGGCACGCGAATGGGCCCACCATTTGGCGTGCACACAACAATGCAGCAGTCGGGTTTGGGCCTTGCCCAAGCTTTCTGAGCCTGTAGCAGATAAGCTCGAGCCCCAGCACTACCAAGTTAACAATGAAACTTTCTTGTCGTTGCGCTCACTCCTTGTTGCCCTGTTAAGACAAAAACATGCAGGCGAGACACTTACACAAGTCCATCACGACCTTATTGAGCATCAACACCAACTAGGACAGCTAGCTAAAGCTGAGGTTATTCTTGCCGAGGATGACGCGCTGACAACCACCTTCGTAGGCCAAGTAGGCAGTTTGCGTGAAGTAGGGCGTAATTATCCAAATCACTACCTTCTCAACGCCCATTACTTTGCAGTTGTGGACGCCGAGTTTGATACGCCTCACACGGTTCTAGGCGATGTAGTTGGGCTTTGGGCGCAAGATGGCGTTCTTGCGACACCTCCACTAACACCAAGATGCACGTTGTTTTCCACGCCTCAAGACAATGGTCAAAGGTGGCACATGCGTCCGCTCGAGGTAGACACGTTAGTTGTTCGCCTACCCGACGGATCAACGCTGACCAACTGCCCAGAAACGCGTTTTTTGAGACGTGTCGACACAGCAGACGGATGCACGCCACAAGACCCTGATGTTCACGAACTTGTCATCGTTGGACGTCATGTTGTGGCTATTCGTCATGGGGGTGGCGGGCGCATCCCTATGAACGGGCTAGTGATTGCAGTATCCCAACCGCCTAGCCAAGCTAGGGTTGAAAGCTTCCTCGAGCTTGCCCCACTTCATTACAAGTTGAAAAATACGGCGTTAAAACAGGCTATCCAAGCGGGGCCACAACTTATTAGCCAAGGCAGTATATGTCTTTCTGACCAGAGCTTTGTTGCTGAAACTTTTTTATCTCCAGATGGTACTCACACAACTATCCCCTATGAATTTCCAGCTGATGTCAATACGACTCCAGCTGCTCGAGCTTGTCTGGGTATAGATAAACATGGTGACTTACTTGGGCTGGTTGTCGAAGGTGTGCCAACGCAGCAACCACCGTTAAACACATCATCTGATTCTCAAAGTACTGGCTTCAGTGAAGGCGCAACGCTTGAAGATGCCGCCCAGCTCATGCTCGAGCTTGGTGCCGTTGATGCCATGAACCTAGACGGCGGCGGCTCAACCCAACTCTTTGCAGGTTCAGGTGCCTTAATACGGCCAAGTGATACCCGGGGCACCCCTTTTGCCTCGTATGACCGCTTAATTCCTACCGCCATCCTCTTGTCTTAAAGTCACTTATGTTAAAGGACGTCAACTATGATTCACACAACCCTACAACGCGTGCAGGATACAGGTGGCGATCACCTCACCGAAGATGCGCTTTGGGCGGGCGTATTTGAACACCATGCTGTACTTGCTATTGCCGACGGTGCCCCCCAGCGCTTGCGACCCATTGTGAGCATGCAACCCCTCACCAACACGTACCGCGCTCGCTACGGGCAAGGCGTAACACCTTCCGGAGTTGCGTCGCGGTTACTCTGTAGCACGGTTGCTGAACTTGCATCAACAGCCCACACGCCTGCCGAGATGGTCATAGCCGCCAACGAACGCTTAGCTGCTGACCTACGCGCGATTTACGGTGACATTAGTACGGCAGCCCTGTTACAGGCAGAACCACATCTCACCGTGCTATCCGAAGACGCGCGTTACATCCGGCTTGTTTTACCGGCAGCAACCTATACCGTTGCTCGCATTGATTGGGAAAAGCAGCAGCTCGAGGTTGCCCATGGTGCAGATTCGGCACTCATTGCCTTTCAGCAAGATGACACAGCCGTTCGCATCACGCCTGATCAAATGGTACAGCACGACGACAAAGCAAAAAGCCTATACCTCACCGACCCTGATGCAAAAGCAGAACATCCCTTTTTTCAAGCTTTGGGAGACAGCCGCGCTCGGGAAATCAACCGCCTCAACGGGCTGTATCACAACTTTGTGAGTCCAGACGGTCAAACAGATCCGGCAGTGGGTGTTTCTGTCATCAACGGATTACCCAATGTTGCTGACTACATGTTTCAAACCTGTTTACCGTTAGATCAATACAAAGCTGTTTTACTGGTTTCGGATGGTATGTTTCTGCCTTCACAAGCTCCAGAGGATGGGCTCGAGCCCATCAACACATCAACCACACAGCTACAACTCATGGGTGACCTTGTTTTAAGCCAAGGCCTAAAAGGCTACGTAGAACACTTAAGACGCGAGGAAACCCGTGTCATGAATACCCCTGGAGCGCTTGCTTGGCATGACGATGCAAGTGGGTTGTTTTTTGCTTGGGAAATCTAATCCTCACGACTTGAATAGGCATGGCAGTTGTATGAGGTGCTGTAGCAGATGACGGATGTTGAATCGTGTACTCAACGAAAGGGAGAAGGGGTGAAAGGGGGATGGGGAGATGTCATCAGATGCAACTTATGCTCACGCTGACGCAGACGGTGCGACATGGTGAGATTACTTGCAAACCCCACACATTGACAGATGTATGACATCTAGACACTGTCACGAGACGCTATAACATTCGAGATATTCTCTCGGTATGAGCAACAAAAAAATGCGTGAAGGTTGCCCCTCACGCACAGTTTAAACATGTTTTTAGCTATCTAATAGCTTAGCTATTTAGCAGCGCTGTAGTTTTCAGATACTTTTGCCCAGTTCACAACATTCCAAAACGCACTGATGTAATCCGGGCGGCGGTTTTGGTAGTTGAGGTAGTAAGCGTGCTCCCA
>CAZMCW010000125.1:1794-7482 GCA_964564405.1 uncultured bacterium | reverse complement strand
AGACATCTAGCCCCAGGATAGGTGTTTTGCCTTCCATAAGTGGGCTGTCTTGGTTAGGGGTGCTCATCACCTCGAGCTTGCCGCCACTCACCACGAGCCACGCCCAGCCTGACCCAAAGCGGGTTGCTGCAGCATTTGCAAACTCTTCTTTGAAGCTATCCATGCTGCCAAACGCACTGTTGATGGCCTCAGCTAGCTCACTACTCGGCTCACTGCCACCAGGTGCCATAATTTCCCAGAAGAGGTTGTGGTTGGCGTAGCCGCCACCATTGTTACGCACACCCGTAGGTAACGCGTCGGCACCTTTTGCCAGAATATCTTCGATGCTCATGCTGGCCATGTCGGTGCCTTCAACCGCAGCTGCCAGTTTACTCGCGTAACCAGCGTGGTGCTTGTCGTGATGGATTTCCATCGTACGGGCGTCGATATGGGGCTCGAGCGCGTCTTTTGCGTAGGGTAAATCAGGAAGTTCAAAAGCCATGGGACTTGCCTCCTTCAAGGTCTAGAACGTAGGTTTCATTGGCAGCTTAACAAACCTCAGCAAAAAGACGTCTACTAAGACTACAAAAAGCGTCCAAGCGTAAATGAGCGGGGCTGTCTTAAGGGTTTGTGGCAATACTTTTAGTAGTTCCAAGATTTGTTCCCCCACACTAAGTGAGTCAATTTCTACTCCCCTAGGTCGCACGTGCAACTGCCTGTAGCAGTTACTCATGGAAACGCTATTTGTTAAGCGGCTATGTTGTGCGCGTCTTTTTGAGGTGTGCAGATATGACCGTCTTGACTGTTGAACGGTAAACTTAGTGTATGACAATGAGTGATATTGCCAGTATTCGCAAGCAGTACAGCCTCAAAAAACTTGCCCAAGACGAACTTCACAGCGACCCTATGAAACAGTTTGAACTATGGTTTCAGGACGCAATTGAGGCTGAGATTTTAGAACCCAACGCGATGGTACTCGCTACCGCTGATGCCAACGGCCGGCCAGCAGCTCGAGTGGTGTTGCTCAAAGGGCTCGAGCTAAATGATGATGGAAATGACACCCACGGATTTGTGTTTTACAGCAACTATCAAAGCAACAAAGCCAAAGATATTGATACCAACCCGCAAGCAGCGTTGGTATTTAATTGGCTTGACCTTGAACGTCAAGTGCGTATTGAAGGTAGCATCGCCAAAGTTCCTCAAGAAGTTTCAGCAGCTTATTTTCAAAATCGTCCGCGTGGTTCACAGTTGGGTGCGTGGGCGTCACCTCAAAGTAAATCTATTGAAAGTCGTAAAACCCTCGATACACGGCTACAAGAAATTGATATGCGCTATCAAAACACCATTCCGTTACCTGAGTTTTGGGGTGGTTACGTCGTGCAACCTTTGCGCGTAGAGTTTTGGCAAGGGCGTAGCAACCGCTTGCACGATAGGTTTGTGTACATACGTGATGCAACTACCGCATCTTCTTCGTGGCGTGTGGAGCGCTTGGCACCTTAGTTGCTGATATTTACAACAGTTCCAAGATTGGTTCCTCCGTACTGAATGGGTCGATTTCTACTCCCCTAGGTTGCACGCGCAACTGCCACAGGCAGTTACCAATGGAAATGCTTTTAGTAAAAACGTAGTAAATTGGTAATGCTTCGAGAGTCTTTTGGCTTCGAGGCATTGTCATGACCCTACTATGCCTCTAATTTTGGGGCTATTCATTGATTCTTACTAAGCCGTCCGAAACGTTACATCAAGTTGTTTGCGTAAACACGATGACAAAGCTAAAAAATAGAAGTGGCATTCTTCACATTTCTCTTTAAAATGCCAAATTCCTCAGCAAAAATACACAGCTTAAATGAGGCTAATTTATCTTGAAACGGTAAATTAGCAACAGGCTGTGTCAATAATTCATATCAAAGATCATTGTTTTAAGGGAATTAACTGGAATTTTACCTTTAACTATGGCTTTTTAGCATAAATAGCACAAAAAGTTTCACTTAGAAAAGTTGCACGAAAAATCAACTTTACCAAGTACGATGGATTGTAGACTACTGCTTTAATTGTAAATGTATTGCCAAATAACAGCAAGAAAATTAAATAGTATATAGTAGATTTATGGCTACTTCAAAAGCTAAAACCAGTCCGGTTGTAGAAGAACTTAACGAATACTCACTCCAGCTTATGTGGACACTTCGCCAAGAGTCTTACCGAGCCTTTGAACCTTTAGGCTTTCGACCAGTTCGTGCACTCTTGCTAGAACTTATCGGTCGCGGTTACGTGTATCCTAAGCAACTCGCAGACATGCTCGATACGGTGCCCTCGGCAATTTCTGCCATGCTCGGCGAACTTGAAGAAAAAGGCTTGGTCGCTCGAGAAATTGATACCAATGATCGTCGCCGGGTACAACTCAAACTTACAAGTGAAGGTGAAGATACTCGTAAGACACTCAAAAACGCATGGCGCGATACCAGTTTTGCTCGTTTAAAGCAGTTAGAAGAAGATGAGCTTGAAACACTGCTAGAAATATACCGAAAAATTTTAGACCCAATGAGCTAAACAATAGATAGCACTTCGCATATAAGCGTAGCGTTATTTTACATTTAGGGAAGTACTATGTAAAGTGCCTTTAAGCAAATGTAGTTAAAGGCACTTTTTGTGTCTAGGTTGCTTAGTTTGGTCATGCTTTACCATCAATCTCAATATTGTGACGCAACAGCATCCTATCAAGCAAAGTTTCTCTCTACAAATATCTGTCCCACTCCAAAAGATGAATTTGAAGAGTCCAAGATTTGCAAACTTATCACAACTTCTATGCATGTGGTCTAGATGTAGTTTGGGTATGCTGCTAATCGTCAGACTCGTGTGGTGTCCGTTGAGGCAATGGACTTGGTACAGGTTGCCTCGATATTTCTTATCGTGTACCGGTCACCCTAGCTATCTCAAACAATTAAAGCTATAAGTCTCTAATTTGCTGAGCAACGTAGTTTTAATCAGCGTAGTTTTAATCAGCGTAGTTTTAATCAGCGCAGTTTTAATTGTAGTTGTAACCTTAGCTATAAAGTGCGCGCACACTTAGTTAGACGTACACAAATACACGCTCCAACATTGTCAATAGCAACAGTGCAGAGATAGTGGCATTGCAGATAGCAATGTTCCAGATGGCAACATTGCAACCAAATTGCAACCAATCGCGCGGTCTGAACACGTTGTTACCCTTACGATCAAATGAGAGTTCACAGGTTGAGCGCTTAGATGACAGGTTAACCTTCAGCTCTAGCCTATGCCAACAACCCACACAAGTAACATGCAGGCTTTGTTGGTAGCTCACTGTTTGTGCAAGCTGTCCTCACGCACGTGTTGCAAAAAAGGTTCAAAAATCATTTCACACGTTAATCAATCTCACCAAGCTCAACTTAAACAAACGGTGAAGTACAACTTGCCAGTCGCCTATTGTCAACAACGTAGGTCACAGGGTATACCTAACCCAACAAACTGGTTGGTAGGTAAGCTGGTGTAAGGGAGGCGTATGAATCTCATTCGATTTTTTGTCAAAAATTATGTATTTTCACTGAGTATATTTGTAGCAATTGTTTTATTTGGTTTGGTGTCGGCTTTGGGGCTAGGTGTCGATCTACTACCTGATTTTGACGTGCCAATCGTTGCCGTCACAACAATTTACCCAGGTGCAGGCGCAGAAGAGGTCGCTGAACAGGTATCTAAACCTGTTACAGATGCGCTTAACACACTGTCCGGTATTACAGATATTCAGTCCACCAGTGGTGAAAATTTTAGTATTGTCGTTGCTAATTTTAACCAAGGTGCAGACATTGACCAAGCAGCTGTAGATGTGGGTCAACGTCTTGACGCTATTGCCAACCAACTTCCCGAAGATGCCCAAACGCCTACCGTATTTAAAGCTGATCCAAACGACTCGCCTATCTTAGGGGTGGCAGTGCGTTCCCCTGGAGACGATCTTTTAGATGTGCAGCGTTACGCAGAAGACGTCCTCGAGCCCCTCCTGCAACGTATCGACGGCGTTGCCAACGTATCGCTAGTAGGTGAAGTCGAACGCGAAATTCAAGTGCTGATTGATCCCCGAGAAGTTGAAGGCTTTGGCATTACCCCAGACCAGATTCAAAATGCCATTAGTGCATCTACTGGTACCCAACCTGCGGGTGCTATTACGGTGGGTAACGAGCGGATTTTGCTAACAAGCCGCAACACGCCTAATACTATTGAAGATTTAGAACGCATACTTGTTGACTCGGCAAGGGGTTTATATTTAGCTGATCTAGCCGTTGTACGCGACACCACCGCAGAGGCCAGCAGTTACGCCCGGTTAGACGGTGAACCAGTGGTCTTGCTCGAGGTTCAAAAGTCATCCGGCTCGAACAGCGTGTCCGTTGCTGAGTCTGTGCGTGCAGCGATTGCCCGCCTTAACCCACCAGACAACTACGAAATTAGCATCATCAACGATGACACCGAGTTTATTGCCGACTCTGTTGCCGATACTTTCCGTGAAATTGCTATTGCAGTTGTGGCCGTATCGTTTGTAATTTTGCTATTTATTGGCAAAGTGGGTTCAACCTTCTCAGTAGTTTTGGCAATTCCCATCACACTCGCAGGTGTGTTTATCGTCATCAACTTGTTGGGGTTCACGTTTAACTTCATGACCCTCCTAGCAATCACCGTTGCGGTGGGTTTGGTGGTTGATGACTCGATTGTGATTGCTGAAAACATTGAACGTTACCGCAATCTTGGTTACAGCCCGCTCGAGGCCGTACTCAAGGGTGCAGGTGAGGTGAGCGTGGCTGTGCTCACGGCCACTTTATCCATCTTGGCAGTGTTTTTACCAATTAGCTTTTTGCCGGGCACTATCGGCACCTTTTTTGCCCAGTTTGGACTCACCTTGGCAGCAGCGATTACCGTGTCTTACCTTGAAGCACTCTTTTTCTTAACGGTGCGCTTAGCCTATTTGCCGAACCCAAGCTTACCAAGTTGGCACGTGTTTGCAGGATCGTTTGGGAAACTACCTAGTGACATTCGAGGTTTGTTTGGAGGGCTCCGCAAGCCTAGCAGGTTGGTGCCCTACATCATCCTCAATGCAGTGTTGGCGTTTGTTGCCTTTCGCCGGGTAGGACTTCCGGGACTAGCCGTTATTGCGGTGCTCCCAGTTGCGATCATCGTCTTGCGCTACGTACTCCGCATTGTCCTTTTCTTTTTCGGTGCCATCACCTACAGTATGCACCTTGCCGTTGACCGTGGTGTAAACGGCTTGCGTGAAGTTTATGCGCGGGCGCTCAGAGCCGTGCTGTCACAAAGCACCATGGTGATTATTGTGGCTATTTTGCTGGTCTCGAGCATTGTGATTGTCGCGCCGCGTATTCCGTTTAACTTTTCACCCAACAGTGATGCGGGACAAGTTTCAGTGAGCCTCGAGCTACCCCCTGCTACATCTCTTGACCGCACCAACGAAGTCACTAAACTTATTGAAGCAGAAGCCAATCTCATCCCCGAAGTTACCCGCATTCAAACGACCGTGGGCGCTCAAACGGGTGCTGGCGTACCCACTACAGCAGAAGCAAGTTTGGACCTAGAACTTGTTGATTTAGACGCACGAGAACGCTCATCGTTTGAGGTTGCCGAAGATTTACAAGCGCGCCTTCGGAACGATATTCTCGCAGGTATTCCGGAAGCTACAGTGACCGTAAGTAGCAA
>CAZMCW010000125.1:0-1717 GCA_964564405.1 uncultured bacterium | reverse complement strand
ACCTGATGGGTCGGACGTTACCCTTACCCTAACGTCCAACAACCTCGAGCTGTTGCGTGAGCGCGACGCCCAAGCACTTGCTATTTTGCAAGCTAGCCCGTTTGCCCGTGATCCGTCGTCGACGCTCGAGGGTGCCATTGGTGAGCGCGTATTTGAAGTTGACCCAACCAGACTTGCAGGCACTGGCCTAACCCCATCCAACATAGGGCGTACCTTACGCACCTACAACGTTGGCATTGAAGTGGCAGATGTCCGCGATAACGGCAACGAAATTCCTGTACGCCTCAAAGCTGATCCCATTTACTTGGGTGATGAGCAAGCCCTTATCAGCGCGCCCATTTACGCACCTGGTTTAGACCAGTACTTGCCCCTGAGTTCACTCGGTGAATTTACGATTCAGTCGGTACCAGTAACTATTAGTCGCGGCCCAGGCGGCTTTGTAAGTACGCTTGAAACCAACCTCACCCGCAACGCACCGGGTCAGCAGCGTGTCCGAGCTGAGTTTGAAGAAGCGATTCGCGCGCAAGGCATTGTTGATGACGAGGTCACTCTTGGTCGCGGTATTGGTCCAGATCTCTTGGGTAACCTCATCCAGTACGGGCTTATTGCCGTGGTGGTAGCGCTCTTGCTCAACTACCTTGTGATTGCCAGCGAGTTTAACAGCTTCAAGTATCCGCTCTATTTGCTGCTCACTGTGCCACTGGCGCTGGTAGGTGCGTTTTGGCTGTTTTATGTGACGGGTAGTTCGCTCAACGTCATCAGTGTATTGGGTTTTGTATCACTGATTGGGTTAGTCACCAAAAACGCTATTTTGTTACTGGACGTCGTCATGTCGCAAATTGAAGAAGGGGAAACCTTTGACCTTAAAGAGGCGTTGGTTGAGGCTGGCCGTTTGCGCTTACGGCCCATTTTGATGACAGCGGGTACCATCGTCATCATCAGTATTCCCTTGTTAATTGGCTTGGGAAGTGGCGCGGAGTTTCGTCGTCCGCTTGGTTTAGTCATTGCTGGTGGTGTACTGTCATCTACTATTCTTACTCTGTTTGTAGTGCCTGCCGTGTTTTACCGCTTTGAGCGCAGCAATTACCCCAGCCCCAGCACCGCTGTGGATACAGGTTCATCTGAGGCTAGTCCAGGACGACTTCAACCAAGTCCAGCAGCATCAGACTAATCCTTTGGTAGATGCTCCTAGCATTTGCTAGCACCGTTTAGCTCAATAACACTATAAGCTCTCCAAAGCAACCCCGCCAGTGATACTGGCGGGGTTTAGTCATGGCTGCCGTTTTCCCATGAATGACGGAGAATGGATATCGTCAGCTTCTTTTGGAAAGCCGTAACTAACTGCAACCTTTGACAAACTAGAGCTTAGTGTGTAACAATCGTTACGTGTAACATTCATTACGCGATTGTTGCAAACTCATCTATCTCAGCGATGTACTAATATTTGAAAGGAACTCGTATGCAAAGCCCACCCATAAATCAAAGCTGGTCACAGGGCCACAAAAACTGGCTCTGTGTCTCAGCGTTCATCATCGGATGTTTCGGGCCAGTGTTTGCATTGGGTACGATGCTTACAACCTCAGAAATGGCAAGATTAACACTTGATATTCTTAGTTGGCCAGTAGATGGGCAGCAAGTTTATACCGACCCAACCCTCAGATTTCTTAGCGCACTCACGGGAGGGATTTTGCTCGGTTGGGGTGTGACTATCCTTTGT
>CAZMCW010000124.1:3799-12204 GCA_964564405.1 uncultured bacterium | reverse complement strand
CAGGCTTCGATGCATTTTTGGACCAACCTACTAGCGGCGGTGACACAGCCACCGACACGGTTAGCGATACGGTTAGCGATATAGTCGATACGTCTTTTGACGGTAGTACAACAGTAACCCCAGCAACCACAACAACAACTGATGTAGCACCTATTCCAACCGTCACCCCAACAACCTCAGTAGCAACGCCAGCCGCACCAACCTTACCCCTACCTACACCAGCTGCAGATGCTGCCAACGCGCGCAACATTACCATTCGCTTTGACCCCAACAACTACGGGTTCTTGCAATCGCAAGAAAACGGGTTTCAGCTCATTGTGAACGACGACCGAGGTGAACGTGAAGTGATTAGCCAGTTGTTGCAAGACGGTGACACCATCGACACGGTGATTACCGTTTATGGACGGGCTGAACTGCGCACCTATATCAACAACAACTTGTTCCAAGCGTGGAACCCGTAAGATCAACTACAGCGCGTTAAATTAGGGTTAGAGTTGTAGCGACCAGATGATACCTGCTACACCTATTTACCTACACAGAAATTAGCGAAGATGTGCTCGAGCGCATCTTCAGCAATCTCACTGCGTCCAGTGAGGCTAGCCAGCGCTTGCAGTGCATCCGCCAGATCCAAAGCAGCCAAATCGTCCGGGGCAACAAGAGCATTCTCAAGCAATGTCTTCGTGTTGGCTAAAACCTCTACCTGACGCTCACTCGAAAGCCACAACTCACTCCCACTAGCATCACCTAGCAACTTATCTCGTAGCTGTTTGCGCAGCCTATCTAAGCCTGTTGTCTCATCTACAACAGATAGAGATATGCAGTCCAAGGTTGGGGTGTGAGCATGAATATCATCACAATGCCAAGCAGCAGTTAAGTCCGCTTTGGTTGCCACCACCAAACTGCGTTCAGGCGCAAGGTCTTCAAGCAAACGAACATCCTCAGCATGAAGCGGCTGGCTGCTATCAATCAGCAGCAAACTCACATCTGCATTTTGGGCAATGTCTTTGGCAACGCGCACGCCGGACGCCTCAATTGAATCATCTGTGTCGCGAATGCCAGCGGTGTCAATAGCTGTGATAGGAATGCCGTCTAGCTCGAGCACAGCCTCCAAATAGTCTCGAGTTGTTCCCGGTGTATCACTTACAATCGAACGGTCATAGCCTAACAGCGCGTTGAGCAAGCTAGACTTACCTGCGTTTGGCCGCCCAATAATCGCGAGTTTCGCACCTTGCTGCATCAGTCTGCCTGCGTTGGCAGTGGCTAAAAGCCCATCAATTCTATGGATAACCTCTTGGAGAGGCTCTCTAAAAGCCGCGTCTGGCACGCCTTCTTCAGGATAATCAAAGACAGCTTGAAGGTTGCCGTAGACCTGCGTGAGGGTTGTTTGCAGCTCGTGCAAGGTAGCAGATAAGGCTTTACTTAGCCCCATACTAGCGTTGCGGCGGGCCCGCTCGGACTGCGCGTTGACCATCGCGAGTACAGCCTCAGCTTGAACTAGATCAATACGCCCAGAAAGATACGCCCGCAAGGTGAATTCACCAGGACCAGCTAGCCGCGCCCCCCGCGACACACACATGTCTAACACGCGGCGGAGTACCGCTGGGCCGCCGTGGGTTTGGAGCTCGAGCACATCCTGCCCAGTGTACGAATGCGGACCGCGAAAGGTGAGCAGCAAACTTTCATCCACCAGTTCGCCGCGCTGAGTTGCATCCCCATCATGAATATGCCCAAACACAACTCGGTTCGCTGGCAAATTATCAACCTGCTTACCGCTCACAGGCGCAAACATGCTGCTTACCAGCTTAAAACTTTCTGGCCCAGAAACACGCACAATGCCCACCGCAGCTTGACCCGGTGCGGTAGCAATGGCCGTGATGGTGTCGTTCAGGGGAGGTAATGCCATGTATCTACGCTAGCACGACGGTCTTGGACGAGGTTGTTACAAGGTGCAATTGGATGAAATCTGTTGTAGGTGGCTTATGTTCTACTTGAGGAAAGGGAGAAGGGGAGCAAGGGGGCAAGGGAGATTTCATCCAAATCATCTGCGAAATAGGTTGAAAGAATCTCATTAAGCCTGCCTAGGATGGAGAATCTTGAGAATTTGTCAATTTTTTACGAGTTTCTTTGTCTGTGGCACTATTTTTAACACTTTTTGAGCTTATTTCGCAGACCATCTTTTGACTTTGTAGTGCATCGACGTATTGTCTGGTTGCTATTGAAAGGTAGAAACATTGAGCTTGCGTTAGTCTCGAGGTCATCATCTGCTGATAAGTACGAGATGTGATCAACGGTTAGAGAATGCGGCTCGAGCGCCGTTCCATTAACAACACATCCCGCCAAACACCTTTGAGCTTGCCGAGTTTTTCACGTGTCCCCACAATCCGAAACCCCAGTTTTTTATGCAAACTCACACTGGCGGTGTTTTCTGGGAAAATGCCCGCTTGCAGCGTCCACAAGCCAGCATCTTCAGAGGCTTCAATTTCATGTTGAAGTAATGCACGCCCTACCCCTTGCCCGCGAGCTGCACTTGCCACATAAACGGATACCTCAGCCACACCCGCGTACACACAACGGTCAGATGTTCCCGAAAGCGCCACCCAGCCAAGTACCTCACCTTTGTCGTTGACCGCCTTAAAGCTGAGGTTATCAAATTTGCTAGCAAACCAACCCTCGGCAGAGGGCAGGTCATCACCTGTTTCAAAGGTAGCGTGACCGGTTTGAATGCCTTCTAAGTAGATGTCTTTGATGGCTGGCCAGTCGTCTGGGGTGGCTGCTGTGATGGTGATGCTCATGGGTTAGTTTACTTTGAGTACGCTGAGATTGATATATCGTCCTGAGCAAGAAATGGACTGATGCGGTTAGCTTTGTCAAGCAGCTTGTAGGTAAGGCTCGAGCGCCGTCTCAAACTCGAGCCAAGTACGCACCCTCGTAATTCCTTGCCCCTTCACCTCACGGTTGTAAGGTTGATCAATCAAAATCACCTTGAGACCAGCACTTGCCAGCTCATCAGCTTCATGAGGGGCATCTTCTACCATTACCTGACCGCCCAACTCGCGCACGCGGTGAGATTTTGCCTCATCTTCTTCAACGTGAATCAAAGGCTTGTTGGGAAATCCCTGGCGGGTAAGCCAGTCTTGTGTAAGCGGTTTGAGGCGTGGGTTGCGGCGGGTTACATAGCCTGACACAAGTCCGCGCTGGTGTAATTTTGTAAGTGTCTCTAACGCATGGGGCAAGGTTGCCACATCAGACAGCACACCGTGTTCCCCAAACTGAAGTGCAGATTTCATATAGGGGCGAATATCCTCATGATGAACGTCTGGATAACTTGCCAGCGGGTCGTGGTAATGCACGTGTTCGCGTACGGTTACTGTGTCAATACTAAGTTTTTGGGTGATAAACGCGTGAAACCCACGAAAGGTTTCAGCTAGCGTGCCGTCAATGTCAAAGGTAATCATCGAAGCCTCCTTTAGGTTCGTAGATATAAGTAGATGGGGTTTATTGAGAAGATCAGCAACACAAACAGTAATGTTGCGTTCAGGTGTCAGGTAGTTGGTGATGAGGTTGTGCTCGAGCACAGCATCAACAATCATGTGTCAAATAGGTAATTCGTTACGTCTCAACACAACATCATTCAAACAATGTCATTTAAACAGTGTTATTCACAGATACCAGCATAGTTGACAGGCATCCATAAGCTTAATCTTGGTTATACGCGATGTTTGTAAGCACTTTGTCAACACCATCATTAGCAAAGACCACGTTAGCATCGTCTGTCATAAGAAAAAGCCGCCTTTAGGTCAGACGGCTTTCACGTGACGATGTAAAAAGGGTGATGTAAAACAGGGTGATGTAAAACAGAGCGGTGTAAAACAGAGCGGTGTAAAACAGGGGGATGTAAAAAACGCTTATTCTAAAGCAAGTACAAATCGGTACACATCTGGACTACCGGGTTGCAAGTCAAGCTCGAGGTCGTGCTCATCTTCCAGTTGCGACACCAATTGTTCAGCATCTTCTTGACTTATGTCACTGTTGTAGAACAGCGTGCCAATTTCAGCGTCATCAGCAAAGTCACTCACAAGTTTAAGAAGACATTCGTTGGCACTGCCTGCATTAGCTTTTAAGTCGCCGTTCACTAAGCCAATTGCTTCACCTTCTTGTACGTTGAGGCCGTCGATGTCTGCGTTTTTACTGGCAAAGGTCACCTCGAGTGTTTTAGCTTGGCTAGCGGCCTCTTGCATATCAGCAAAAAGTTCGTCAGCATCGGCGTCTTGTTTAAAGAGGACGGCAGCAGCAAGGCCTTCACCTAGGCTGCGCGTGGGCAGTACCCGCACCGTTTTATCGGTGATGACATCTTGCACACGCTGGGCCGCCATGACGATGTTTTTGTTGTTGGGTAAGACAATCACCGTTTGGGCAGCTACACCGCGCACGGTGTCAGCAATGTCTTCCACACTGGGGTTGTTGGTTTGGCCGCCGCCAACAATGCGCGCGCCCAAGGAGCGAAACACTTTGCTGACGCCATACCCTGCGCTAACTGCCACAACGGCTACATTCGGCGCACTAACACTGCCTAGGTCAACATCTTCTAACAGTTCAGAGTGCTGCAAGCTCATGTCTTCAACTTTGCTGCGCACCATCGACCCGTAGCGCCCCATAAGACCAAGGAGTTTTTCAGGTTCGTGGGTGTGAATGTGGCCTTTCACGTAGCCTTCAGCCTCAACCAGTAACATGGAATCGCCAAAGTCTTCGACAATATCGCGCAGTTCGGTAATTGGCGCGTCCACACCGGACAGCAAAAATTCCGTACAAAAGCCAAACTCTTCTTCTTCAAATTGGCTTTGTACACCCTTTTGAATCTCGGGTGGTGCAGGCAATTCGCGCCCTTCATAAGCGGCAATCATGCCTTCTAGCACGCGCAGAAAGCCCAATCCGCCAGAATCCACCACACCTGCTTTTTTAAGTACAGGTAATAGCTCGGGGGTTTCTTCAAGCGCAACACTACCCGCTTCCCAGGCTTCTTTGAGGACGTCAATTGGGTGACTGTCGCTCATGTGCTCAGTGCCTTCAGCAGCTCGGCGAATGACCGTGAGCATAGTACCTTCAACCGGCTTCATAACGGCTTCGTAAGCAATTTTGGCCGCGTTTTTGAGCGCTAAAATGCATTCTTTTGCATCAATTGTACTAGATTCTTTGATGCTGTCGGCGAAGCCTTTGAGCGTTTGGCTCAAAATGACACCGGAGTTACCACGCGCACCCAACAGTGAGCCTTTGGCCAGCGCTTGGGCGAGTTCAGGCATGGTATTGGGCGGGGTTTCTTTCAGATGACGGCGTACCGACTGCATAGTGAGGTGCATGTTAGTACCCGTGTCACCATCCGGCACTGGATAAACATTAAGGGCGTTGACCTCATCGACGTAGACGCCGAGCCAGTCGGTTGCATATACAAACGCATGGCACAAATCGGGGACGTCGAGACGGTCTTTGGACAAGCTTTGTAAAGTCATAAACAATCTCCGCGTTGCCCGTAGCTACCTTTGACAGGTGCGGGCAGGGTTTGCTCAAGAAGTAAGTGTAGCGATGAACGTCCCAGCACCATCTGCATGATATTGCCTCTGCATGGTGTTGCCAATGGCGTTACCAGCTAAGCTGAGTCATCAATGTATACAATAGCCGCTAGCTCGCAAAAACTTATCGTCTCGGCTCACTAAAGGTTCGCTAGCACACCTAGCCACAAACATCTGTTTGCAGACGCCCAGTTGCCAACTACGCAATTAACCTTGACGTGATTAACTATGGGCTTGATTGTACGCATGCTTCCTAATTACTCCACAGAACTTTCACCAGTGTACAACATTACTGTAAAGATACTTGCTTACCTTAGACGCAGATTTCAGACATGCTTGTGAACATTTGTTCACCTAAACACACGAACGTGCAAATCAACGCGACACATGAGCGTCACAGCTCAGCGCCAACGTTCAACCTCGAGCGTCACTTCATACATCCGGCATTCACTAATGCTCTTGGCAAAACGGCTTGCTTTGTTCAGCACACCTTCCAACCAACTTGGATCGTGGCTGATGGCAGTTATACCCACCAGCTCCCAATCGTAGTCGTTGAGGCCGTCTAACCTCGATACTGACACCGGAAAGCGCGTTTTCAGTTTTTCAGTAACGGGTTTAACCAGTGCGCGTTTTTCTTTAAGGCTGCGTACCCACGGCATCTCCAAACGCAGCAAACAAACACCCACATAAACGCCAGCGTAATCGTCGTAAGTGTGAGTGTTATAAGCTTCATCAGCTTGATTATCTTGACTATCTAAGGAGAACATATCAGCAAAGTTGAGGTCGTCAGGGTGGTTATCGGGGAGGTCGTCTGGCACGGCTCGAGCCTAGCAAATTTTACTCGCTGTACATGACCATTGATCTCACAGCGTCACATCTGATAGCTAGAAGTTAAGTACCTCTTATCTGGAAACCGCAGTTTTCAGATAGCGTTTAGCGGTTAAGGATGGGCGCTGCTGAGTTTGGTAACTATCACTTTTCAACTTGGAGGTACTTATAACGACTTAACTTCAACCAGCTTGTCATCAGTCTGCTGCTCGAGCCTATTGCTCAGCGGATGCCCAAACAGCGGCGCAGCAATCTCAAACACATCGCCTGCGTGCGGGGAGATGCCATCAGCACTACTTAGCGTAGACGTGCCAAAAAAGTGAACGTGAACATCGCCTGGTTGCCGGAACAGGTCGTATTTAAAGTGATGGTGCTCGAGGTTGGCAATACTGTGCGACATGGCCGCTTCGCCGCTGACAAAGGGCTTTTCCCAAAGGATTGTGCCGTCTCGAACGATTCTCGAGACACCTTCCACAGTATCTGGCAAGTCACCTAGCAGTAATTCTGGCCCCAAGCCACACGGACGCAGCTTGGAATGTGCCAAATACAAATAATTTTCCCGCTCAGTAACATGATCTGAAAACTCGTTCCCCAATGCAAAACCCACCCGGTAAGGCGTTCCTTCTGGCGACACAACGTATAACCCTGCTATTTCAGGTTCTTCGCCGCCATCTTTGGCAAACGCAGGCGACGTAAGAGAGTGTCCACTCGTCACCACGCCGTGACCGTTACCTTTGTAAAACCACTCCGGTTGCACGCCAATGGCTCCTGGGTCAGGCTTGCCCCCAGCAAGTCCCCAGCGGAACATCTTCATGGAGTCGGTTAGCTCAGCATCATCTGTTTGTTGATGCATACTGTCGCGCGTGTCGGCACTGCCCACGTGGGTTAAGCCCGTGCCAGTTACAAAACAGTGGGTTGGGTCAGGGTGGTCAAGTGGCGGCAGCAAGCGCCCAGCCGTTTCGAGGTCGCTAAGCGTCTCAGTCATGATCTCAGCCTCGGCAAGGTTGGCCTCAACCACTGTTTGAAGTGAGGTTTGTGCGCTGATGGCTTCTTGCGCCAGATCGTAAACGCGTGACACACCTGGCAACATGTACAAAGCGTACAAAGCGTCATTTGATGGTGTGAATGATGCCCCCACGAATGACGACACGGCAACTCGCCGCTGTCCATGGGCATCTAGCAGCTGCACAAGACGCATGATTAATGTGTTGGTATACGAGACATCACAAAACTAATGCTTACTCCATGCCTGCCGTCAAACCTTTTTCACGTAGTGCCCGGATTAAATCCATGACCGAAATAATATCTTCATCATAATTGACAGTAGCTTGTTGATCACCTTTGGCGTCTACGTTGCTGACGCCTTCTAACGACATAAGTAAGGCTTTCACTTTTTCAGCACGCGCGTCGGTATTCATTTCTTTAACGCCTAGCAGCACTCGAGCCATAGTTACTCCTTTATAAAGATAACGTTAGCGAGATTGGCCTCTCGAGCCCAAAACACGTTCATATACGTAGGTCTCACGTTTATCATACTGGTTTTTGGCGAGCGTGCGCTGAAGTTTCTCATCACGCGCGGGAACCTGCCACATGAGGTCGTACACGGCTGCGTCGTAGGCACTTTTGGTGACAGCCTCAACAAGCAGCTCGAGCGCCCGCTCAACCACCTCAGTATTTTCATGATGTGCAGCCAGACGGCTTACAAACACCGTCGGACGCGTGCCATTAAAGACAGCTTGAGCAAACACAAAACCGATCACTTGTCCGTCTTGAAAGGCAGTAAACGCGTGACCCGTGCGCTCAAAAAAACTCAAGCTACTACGCTGCACCAGTACCTCACCGCCAAACTGATTGCTATAAGCTTGGTCAATGGCGAGTAACGCGGCTTCGTCGTCTTGGCTTAATGCTCTGGCAAAATGTGCCATGTGCCCGACCTCCCACCAGCTTTAGATACCAACCTCACCTCGGCAATGACAATGTTTTTGGCGGCACTTTTGAGCATGTCATACAGGG
>CAZMCW010000124.1:0-3789 GCA_964564405.1 uncultured bacterium | reverse complement strand
AGGGTGAGTGCTGCCACCGACGCAGCCGTAAGTGCTTCCATCTCAACCCCTGTTGACGCGTTAACCTTACATGTTGCTGTAAAGCGCACAGCTTCTGTAAAGCTATTTTCGACCAAATCTTTGGGTGCAGTTGGCTGATGATCTGGTGATACACCATCTGCTAAGCCAGAGTCTGTTGGGCTGAGGTCTGTCGTATCAAGTCTAACCGGACTAAATTCTACTGAGCCGAGGTAAGTATTAATTTTTTTACCCGTCTGAATACGGTTAGCTTTGACCGATACTTTACTCAAAGGAAGCGGATGACACAACGGGATGAGGTTACTCGTCTGCTTGGCTGCCATAATGCCAGCTAGTTCAGCAATTGCAATGGGATCACCTTTGGGGTTGGTTTCAAGTGCTTTGCGAGCAGCTTCTGGTAATAGGACTAGCGATTCAGCAACGGCTTCTCGGAAGGTTGCATGTTTATTAGAGACATCCACCATGTGCGGGCTGCCGTCTTGGAAATGGGTAAGCATAAGGAATTGTAACGAATCCAGTTAACCTTGACGCATTATCTGGATGAAGTATCTAGATGCTGACGAGATGACCTCGTGTGTATCAGCATTAAGGTTGTGTCGAGTTCTGACTGTGTTGGGTTCTGACTGTGTTGGGTTCTGACTATGTTAGGTTCTGATGGTGTTGGGTTCTGACTGTGTTGATAATGCTGGGCCTCGAGCTAGTACACCTTAATCCAATCAATCAACAACTCAAACTCACCTGCTTGACTATCGGACAGCATAAACGTGAGTGTTCTTAAAAATGAGGTATTCATTGCAGGTGCGTCAACGACCCGCCTACCAAAAAATGTGGCCTCAAATGCCTCAAATGGAAGCCTGACGGTTGTCCATTCGTCTGGCGCAACAAACGGTTGGGTATACGAAATACGGGCAATGTCTGTCTGGAAGCGAAACTGATAGGTTAAGTTGCCACCTCTCACCCGAAGTTCTACCCCTGTAAACTCACTTAAATCGTAAACACTATCAGCAAGCCGCACCGACGCAAAGCCGCCATTGTTAGCTAGTGACATGTTGCCTGAAAACAGCGCGAGGCCGTCGCCTGCATAACTCATTTGACTTACCGACACGCCGCCCATCACGCGGTCATCTACAGAAACCCAGTTGGTGACGGAGTCTACACTATCAAACTCACACAGGGTTGTTGCGGATGCACTGCTCAGGAGTGATGCAGCAAGCATGAGTGTTGTCATAAGAAGTGTTCGCATAGTTTAGTTTAGGGCGTGGGGCGGTTTTTGTTCTGTAGGGTTTGCTGTGAAGTTGTCGTTTAGTTGCGCTTAATTTGCTGCACAATGACGTTATCTTTAATCTTTGTATCCTCAGCGAGTAACAACGCTTTACTCAAAATGAGCGATAAAGTTCTATCACCTTCAAACGGCAAAAAGACGTCACTACCTTTTTTGCTTAAGCGCGTATCCGGCACAATGCACAAATATTGATCATTGGGTTCCATGAGGATGTTGCTACTGCCAAGGTGAATTTTGTAGGTACGAATGTCACCCTGAACGTATAAAAACTTCCCGTTGATGCTAACCCGGTCACGGATTTTAAGGCGCGGTAGGAGTTGCTCAAGCACCTCTTTGCGTGACTGCGCACTCTCTGTTAAATCCCCAAACCCGTAGTAGCGCCAATACTCAACAAAACGCCCATCTGGACCGCCATCTTGCCAAGTTGGGTCGTTCCCCACGCTAGCGACACCTACAAACAGGTCAACATCGCGCATGACTTCAGAAAAGGCCAATGGTGGGATGTCTTCAAGTGGCAGCGGGTCAACAACTTGTTCTTCGCGCCAACGTTGCGCGACGTAGGTTCCTTCACCGGCTTGGGCGTAGTTTTGGGCGGCGTGCAGGGGATAAAACCGCACCTGATCAGTAGCAACGCGCAAATACGTGCCCGCCTCTGTTGTGTCGTCTCCGTACTCACCGATGCCCTCAATCCAGTACTCCGCGCGCAGGTTCCACTGGGATAAGTCGATACGGGCCGGTTGATAGGTGTCATCCACGGCAAGACGCAGTTGGTTTTGCCAACCCCGCAGCGCACAAAGTTGATTAAACTGATGCTGTTTGAGGATGTGTGCGGCATAGCGGTTGCTGTAGGTTCCGGTGCCACGTTCGGCATCCGTGAGGATGTAAATCTCGCGGTGTGCTTGCTTCCAAGGTTGGCGGATGTAATGCGTTTGGAGCCAATCACGCCACGCGAGTAGCTCATCTGTAGTGGCGTCGAGCGGATGCCACAAACTTACTGTTGCGCTAGCAGGTACATCTAATGCATGACCTTGCACATCTTTTAGGCTGCCATCGTGCCACACACCAGCTACGTGTACATCATCCCAAGAAAACCGCCAGATGAGCCTTTTAGCAACTGCGGCAACAAGTGGCGCGTGAATATAGCGCTCGAGCCACACCTCAAACTCCCACGTTTTTTGCGACAAATGATGTTTTTCAATGCGCACTGCCGTTGCTGAGAGCATTTTACCAATGTCTTTAACACTTGCTTTTAGCTCTTTGAGCTCATCTGCAAAGTCTTGTTTAACACTAGCAGGTGGTGCTTTAACCTGTTTGCCCTTAGCATTAAAGTAGGTCAGCTTTACCTCACCATTAAGCACACTCAGTTCAGCTCTTGCCTCTCCAAAATGCTCAACACGCTTGCCGCCGCTATCTAGTCCAAAGGTGGGTACGCTCATTTCTTCGAGGTCTTCTTTGCTAACGCCAGCTCTGTCCGCTGCAACTCGCAAAGCTTTTTCGATTTGTTTGAGGGTGGTTTTGAAGGTGACACGACTCTTTAGGTAGGCAAGTTGGGTGACAGCAGCTTCGTGCTCGAGCCGCGCCAGTGACACAATACCGGCATTCGCCAGCTTGACATCACGCGGACCTACACCGGGAACCTTTTTGAGGCTGGTTTCAGTGAGTTTGGCAAGGACTCGAGCAGCTTCTGCGGTATGAAAGGTTGAAGCCATCCAAGCTAGCCCGCGTGCTGCGTTGGTGTTATATTTGTCAAAAAGTAAATTAACATCAGCACGCGCACCATGAGAATTATCAAGTAGTTGACTGCGTGGTTCGCCCACAAGTTTCAAAATCTCGAGAATATATTCAGGGTGTTCTAGTTCGGCAAGTAGTTTTTTGGCTTGCTCGAGCCATTTCGCTTTTGGCTTTGCCGTAGTCGCAGTGCTTGCATGTTGGACAACAGCTTTCCACGCGGAATTGTCTTGTGACACTTCTAGTGTAGCATCTGCCCAAAGTTCACCTGGATTGAGCAGCGGCTCATTAATGTGTTTAAGGAAAGCTTTTAATTCTTTGCCACGTGGACACTCAATAACAGAGCGACGCAGCATTGCCAACAAACTATTAGGAAATACTTGACTAGCATTAATGTGTGCCTTTATAAGCTCACGTACTGCAAAAAATAGCATTTCATCGCGATAATCACATAGATTATGCAACGAGGCTAACCAAGTAAAAAACTTTTCCTCTAGCGCCTTATCTAAAGGTTGTTCTGCTTTGACCAACGCTCCCAAAACGCCTCTAAGACCCCGGCATACTACATAGTGTTCTTCAGCATAGTTGAGAGTAACGTAAGGATACCCAGCATGCTCGAGAGAGTCATGCATATAGTTAATAATTTGGATAGCTAGTGCTTTACGCACCTGACTAGTCTGTTTAATAAGCTCCCGGAAGTAGTAAGAATTTACTAGACCTCTTGCAAAAGTAGAGATACCTGTTTCAAAGTAAGGCATGAG
>CAZMCW010000123.1:2386-12291 GCA_964564405.1 uncultured bacterium | reverse complement strand
GTGGTCTCGAGCATCACCTGAACACCCTGCTCAGCTAAGCGTGAGGTGAGTAGCGTGTGCAACTTAGCAGCATCAAACGCATATTCTTGCACTTCATATACGTTTTCAATTAAGCGCTTGGCAAAGAGCTTTTGATAAGCTGGGCGAGCCACCTTGAGCGGCGCTTGAATCTGCTCACAAAAGCGTTCAAACTGCCGCGCTGTCACTTTGGAATTGACACTGGCAATAGCGTAAAGCTTGGTAAATGAGCTGTGGACTGCAGCGGCAAAGTCGTGCTGAAAGCGGTCAAAGTGGTAGCGGCTGCGGTACGCCGTGCTAAAACTGCGCGGGTAGTGATAGCCACCGTGTAAGCGTGCTTGGTTGCCGTAAGATGCCCGCATGAGTAGCTCTGGCGCTTGCTCATAAACATGCACATTGGCACCTTGCTGCGCCAAGTGGCAAGCAATGCTGCAGCCGTAAAATCCTCCGCCGATAATGGCAACGCTAAGCGTCATACAGTTAGTTTAACGCTTGCCTACACAAGTAGGGTGTTGTATTGATTCCGATAACAGCCTACTTGCGTAAGGGTTGACGTCGTTCTCGTCGGAATTGATCGCTGTTTCTACACAAGTGCTGTCTCACTAATGCTCGGAACATCCACTCATTTCATCAGAATGCTGTAGAAGTAAACACTTGGTAGTAGTAGAACTCCATGAACACAGTCAAGGTGCATTTACGGTCAACTTGCAGAGCAGCGTGTTGTTGGTCTCTAGGTCATCGCCCCAGATAAGTTCGGCGCTAGTGTCCCAAGCAACCTCGTCATAGCCATTTCTGGGACTCACTTCGGCCGCTGTATAAACGGTGGCGGGTTCCCAACTGCTGGTGTCAAAGTTGGTGCTTTTCCAGCCCTCGGGTTCTGCTAGTGAGATAAAGTCACATGGCGCTTAACCTGCTACGGGATTGGCGTCGTTTTCACAAGTTTTGTCTAAGGGCGCTTCGTGAATAACCGTACACAGCCAGTCACTGTTGGTGACGGCAATGCGTTCGTTGGTCGTTGCGTTGGTAAATTGGGCAATCAAACCGCCGTCGTCCATTTGCTGGTTGCGCGCGCCAATGTACTCGAGCCCAGTGTCATTTTCCTTAAAGTCTTTGGCGATGATATTAAGGACTAGCGGGTAGTCAGCGCTAAAGGTAAAACTTTCTTTATTAAACGAGCGCTCGGTAGTAATAGGAACTGAATCTTCCATAATAAGTTGCTCGCCCAAGTAAAACGCAACCCAGTTGTCAGCCCAGATGTCCGCGCGAATGCTAAGTGAACCTTCTGAATCTTCCACATCTGTTGTGGGTTGGGCGCAAGCTGTACTTGTGATTAAGACAATAGCTATGCTTGTAAGCCAAATTGGGGTTTTCATGCTCTCCTACAATCTTTGAGGGTTTAGTAAGCCTCTAAAAACACGTCACTTAGGACCTACGCAGTTGACATCTAAATGTGTGTGAGGTGGTTGTTTTATCAACACATATAGAGGCTTTGACATTTGCGTCACCGAGGTAAATGTGACCTCGAGTGCCATAACTCCAAACTAAGCTGCCCTATCAGCACCTATTAACAGTGGATTACCTATCGACAGTGGGTTGTGATGACACCGGGGATATTGGCATCAACTCGAGCATCAATATCCCAACAGTTTTCACCTAGTTCAGACGCTCTGAACAACATCGCGCTTGTGCCAGTGCTCGAATTGCTACTAGGGAACGCGACGTGCTCTAAATGCGTCCAGCCTTCACTGTCTGTATAAAAACTAGTAATTAAGGTTTCCATTGGCTCGCCATAGAAGCCACCGTAAGGTGCGACTGTGCCCTGCTCGCGGCCCGCTAGGGGGCGCGGTTCAATCTGACGGCTGGCATCAAACTCGGCGTGGAAACAGCCAATGGTGTAGGGTGCGTCGTCGGTGGTGTAGTAGACATACGTGCCGTCTGGCAGTTGGTAACCGTTACACACAGTTAGCTCGCCTGCAGGCAAATTGTTGATGTCGTTGTAAAGACCGCTGCCATAAAAATCTGTCCCACCCGTACCAAAATAGATGGGCACACCGTCAAGACCGTAAGCGACGGGCTGGGTTAGGTCGTGTTCACCGAGCAAACAAACAGGTGCATAGTGGTAGTGGTAATCTTCGCCTTGCCCAGCGTGACCGCCGCATTGGTCAAGCTCACCTTGGAGCACCGTATCGGTACGAGGGTTGTAGTTGCTGGGGTCGGTTGAAACATCAGGACGAGCCTCGAGGTGAAAAATAGGCACACCATTCACCGCAACCGCAATTGGCCCACGGGCGGGTGCTTCTTCATAGCTGGGTAAAAACTCAGGCTGCAGAGGAATTTGCCAGGCATAGTCAAACGGTATAGGCAAACGCAAAATCCAGTTCACAATGCCAACCATGGCGCTGTGATTAGGATTGGCAGGATTAAGCTCGGGTAAGCCCGTTTCGCTACGTACATACATGTTCGTATCATCGCAAGTAAACGTCACTAAGTTGGCATAAGCTGCAAAGGTGTCTGCAGCTTGCTCACAAGTTGTTGAGGTTGTTGGCGCCGTATGTGTATGACCCGAATGGGCAGCACAACTGCTCACAAAACAAACACCCCCAAAGATTAAAGCGCGTAGCAAGTGACGAATAAATGTGCTTGGATTGTTTACAAAACCTTTGATCATAGTTTTCTCTTTTCGTGTGAAGATTCAATATTGGGCTTCATCATTAGCGCTAAGGGAGACCTGTCCTCAGCGAGATGTCCTTAGCAAGATGTTCTTGACAACAAGGTCCTTAAAGACAAGCTAGTGGGGTCAACTGTTCTGGCAGATTCGGGACTGTGTGCTTGACAAGCTGAGATGGGCAAGAGTGTCCTCATTAAGCTGAGGGATCGCGTTAGTAATCTCAGACGTATGGAAAATCCTCCTTAGTGATGTGCCTTAAGTATTCTTTAAGGTGTCAGTAACGACGAGGAGGTTAGTCTTATGACTACAGTCTCCTTATTAGATTTAAGATTAAAAGGATGTTTGGGGCATGTCATCGTACAAATGGCTAAAAGCCTTAGTCGTTCGTCATGTGCCTTTTGGCTAGTACACTTAGCCAGAAGGCGAATTTGTTAATTACATCCCCGTTGTTAGACTGCTTGTAAGGGGGTATTTATGTATAGACAAGCTTCGTCTGGTTACAGAATATTTTTAGGTGTATTGATGTTGAGTGCACTAGGGGTTGCGCAAACAACTATCGATATCTCGTTCATTGAAAGTGCGCCAACAGATAGATTCGTTATAGAAAACACTGGTGCATGCACGCTCAACGAAGTAATTATGACGATTGATTTAGTTGAAAGTGCAGGCGGTCTTAATTTTTGACACAACAGCAGCAGGCGCGGGTGTTGAGGTGTTTCAACCCTTTAACGTCTCCGAAGGTGATATTGAACTTTTGTCTGGTGATGTTGTTGATGGGAACAGTGAGCTAACGCTACGCATTGCGGAACTTGTGCCGGGAGCTCGAGCTAGCTTCACTATAGACGTAGACGACACTTTAACCGAGAGCGAACTAGGCATGATTCGTGTTACTGCCTCAGAAATTGCTGGCGCTACAGTGAGCTTGCGTGACCAAGGTACACAAACAATATCTGCCCTATTTGACGATCGTAGTCAAGCGAGTTTAGTAAGTCCTGATTGCTTGTAAGCCTCCATCAGTTGAATGATAGCTGCTGACTAACGAAGATGATACGTGCTTGCACCTCATAGGCAAATTAAGTTGGTAGAGAACCGCCGCTGACCTATATGAGTCCTCACTGCATATTCAGTGTAGGGAGCTGGCTAGCGTGTGTTATTGCGCCAATGCCCAACGCAGGGTAGTCATGGAGAACATATGCCATTTGGGTAAAACATTATCCAAAAGATAGATGTGTTCATGTTACAGCCTTTGCTAGACTACTATTGTGGTGAATTTAGCTAAACGAGTTGCAACATTTAATGCTGTCTACAAGCGTTACCGCTTTATTACGTTAGCGGTATACGCAGCTGTACTGGTCGCGAGTGTTCTGGATGTTGCTTACGATGGCATTGGTACTAGATCAATAGTGCGCGCTCCCGAGGACGTGAGACTTACTGTCTTTTGGGGGGCACTACTCCTGTTGATAGGGCTCGAGCTGTTTGGGGTTGGCCACTCGAGCTTCAAACATGCCACGGAAGCACATAAAACAAACGCTTGGGTTGTTCCGTTTGGCCTCAGGCTATGTTTATTTGTGAGTATCTTGCTTGTGAGTGATCTCGAGTACACCCGCACATTATTTTTAATTTTGGTGCTTTACAGCTATTTGGGGGTAAGTCGCTGGTTGAGTTACGCGCTAGCAGCAGCAGGTGTGGTGGCACTGCTTGGTTTAAGTGTGTTTAACCCAGTAGTCATGGGAATTACGCCGCCACCCCAACCCAATCAAGTACAACCTAGTCAACCACCACCTAATCAAGTACAACCCGGTCAATCACAAACTGGTCAATCACAAACTGGTCAGTCACAAACTGGTCAACCGCCACTTAGTCAGCCACGACCTACTCAACCACAGTTTACTCAACCGCAATTTACTCAACCACAGCGTGCTCAGCAAGACGAGCGGCAAGGACAACCCTCACCCCAGCCTCAACTTTTATCTCAACCTCGACGTTTGCCCCGCCCTGCACCACCACCCATTAATGTTGGTGGCTTGATAGATGCCAGCATTGGGTCAGTGATTGCGTTGTTTTTTACTTTGTTGTTAGCACGAACTATGGCACAAGCACTGCAAGATCAGCAAACGTTAAAGAGCTTAAATGACTCGCTCGAGACCTCTCACACGCAACTTACGCACTACGCCAACCGCGTGGCTGAACTAGCTGCTGCCGAAGAACGCAACCGCTTAGCACGGGACATTCACGACAGTTTAGGGCATCACCTAGCGGCTATCAACATTCAACTGGCTAAAGCCCACGCCTACAGAACGCGCGACTCTGAGCGTGCTGATGAAGCTGTACGGCACGCCCAGCACAGTGTGCAAGATGCTTTAAAAGATGTGCGCGAGTCAGTGAGCAGTCTGCGAGAGATGAACGACGTGTTTTCCTTAAAGACCTCATTGGAAGCCCTGGTTACGCGTATGACCCACAGTGAGCTCGAGATTCACCTAACCCAAACGGGCCAAAGTGATGCCTACAACCGGCTTGCTCTCATGACCTTATACCGGGTTGTGCAAGAAGCCCTGACCAATGTTCACAAACACGCGCGCGCTAATTTGGTGACCATTCAGCTCGAGTTTTCAGAAGCTTGTGCGCACCTAATTTTGACAGACGACGGACAAGGCTTTGACGTAGCTGCGTGGGAAACGAGTAACGCACCTTCTTACGGACTGCGCGGCTTACAAGAAAGACTGAGCTTAGTAGGTGGTAAATTGCGGGTCTGTAGTCAGCCTCAGCATACTTGCCTCGAGGTGACACTGCCTAATTCCAAATTAGCGTCACAAGTCACGTCATAATGGCCACACTATGATGTCTACACCAGCACCTGACAAAATACACATTCTATTGGTAGATGACCAGTATCTCATTCGTGAAGGTATTGCGTCACTGCTCGAGCTTGAAGATAGTGTCGAGGTTGTTGGCGCTGCCGCTAACGGTCACGAAGCGATTAAACAAGCACTCAAACTCAAGCCAGATATTATCCTCATGGACATACGCATGCCCGAGTTAAACGGTGTTGAGGCGACCATTCAAATCAAGCAGCAACTGCCAACATGCCAAGTCATTATGCTCACGACCTTTAACGATGAAGAGTTTGTGGTTCAGTCGCTCATGGCGGGTGCGTGTGGTTATCTTATGAAAGATATTCCGCCCCAAGATTTGGTGGGGGCAATTCACTCAGCGCACGCAGGTCTGTATCAGCTTGCGCCAGAGGTGGCAGGTAAGTTAGTAGGGTCGCTGCAAAAAAAGCAAGATGCGCCAGAAAAACCTAAGCCTGATCCGTCGCTAACCAGCAGAGAGCTCGAGGTCTTAAGTTTACTTGCCAAGGGTGCTAGCAACAAAGAAATTGCTAAAGCGTTTGATATAAGTGAAGGAACCGTCAAAAATCATGTTTCCAATATTTTGATGCGCCTAGAACTCCGCGACCGCACCCAAGCTGCAGTATATGCCGTTGAGCACGGCCTCAACTAACCTTGTATGCCCTGAGAGGCTAGTCCAGTTCTTATACCGTTTCCGGTTAATTCTCAAAAGAATTAACCCGCGTGGAACGCGTAGAAAAAATACGGATTCTGTTGGGAACGGAATAAACACGTCAGAGTTTATGCAGTGTTCAATCGGAATCCGTATTAGTTGAGGTCGTAATTGATGATGCCTAAAAGCGGCTTAGAGAATCACCTAGACTCGTGTAATCACTACACTTTACTCTCATACACTAGCGTGTTCACAGGCTGTATCTGATGAAATCTCCCCATCCCCCTTTCACCCCTTCTCCCTTTCCTTACACGCAACATCCAAAGCTATTAATCTATAACCGCGCTCCTGCAACTAAGTACCTCCAAGTTGAAAAGTAATAACTACCAAATTTAGTAGCGCCCATCCTTAACCGCTAAATGCTATCCGAAAACTGCGGTTTCCAGATAGGAGGTACTTCTACTTGTCAAGTTGTGTTTGTCATGGCTACAGCTACAGTCAATTTATACTGGTGCATGACTAACAACTCACAAGGCAACTCACAAGATAATGGCTACCTCATCGATGAAATTGCTGAAAACTCGTGGCGTATGTTTCGGATTATTGGCGAGTTTGTGCAAGGCTTTGACGAGCTCGCGGATGTTAGCAAAGCCGTCACCATTTATGGGTCTGCGCGTTTAGCAGCAGACCACCCGTACAGCAAACAAGCTGAAGACCTTGGTTGCAAACTTGCAGCAGAAGGCTACACCGTAATTACTGGTGGCGGCCCCGGCATTATGGAAGCAGGCAACAAAGGTGCATATAAAGAGGGTGGGCGCAGTATTGGCTTAAACATCAGCTTGCCACACGAGCAGGGTGCCAACCCCTACCAGACCGATCGCTTGCAATTTCAGTACTTTTTTGCCCGCAAAGTCATGCTTGTCAAGTATTCGACGGCATTTGTAGCGTTTCCTGGTGGCTTTGGCACCATTGACGAGCTTTTTGAATCCCTTACGCTCATCCAGACCAAACGCATTAAACCGTTTCCTGTTTACTTAGTTGGGCGAGAGTTTTGGCAAGGGCTAGTGGACTGGCTTAAAGACAGCTTACTAAGCACAGGTACCATCAACAAAACGGATTTGCATCTGTTCAAAGTAGTTGATGACGTTGACACGATTCCGCAAGAAATTAATGCCTACTATCAACAAGAACTTAAAAGTGGGTTTTATACGCCGGATGGTACGGAAATATAGCAGGTATCATCTGGTTGTTTACAAATATACCCAAAAATAACGTCATAGATAGCAAGTGGATGATGCCTTTCATAGCTATTTATCCTTAACGTGTCATGTGAAAAAGAGAAACAAGTTACTTATAGCGTTTTCACGCGCAACTGCCTGTGGCAGTTACTCGTGTGACCCGGGGGAGTAGAAATCGACCCACTTAGTGTGGGGGAACTAATCCTGGAACTGCTATAACTATCCCATTCGTAGAAGTTGCCAACATACACGTGGTATATGTCTATGGGCACAAAGTCCCACTCGAGCCCTGGATTTAAATCATTAGCGTCATCGTTGCAGGCAACCTCACCCGTACTCACTTGCTCCACAACGAGTGTGGTGTCAGCATCACTTTCAACGTAAATCCGCAAGTAATCAAGTGGCTCAGTCACTGTAAGAATGTGATCAGGCACGCTGGCAATGCGCCCTACACAAGGTTCACCATAACTGCTTGCGTCGTTGTTACCACCAGAATAGTAGTCAAGCACAATGGGGTCGGGCCAAAATCCGGGGTGGAGGGTTGCGTTGCCGCCTTCGCCTTGGGCGCTCACAACGCATAACATCATCAGGGAAAGAGTGAACAACCTGATGCGACGTGGTCGCTTATGAACACTGTTTTGACAGATATGGATGTTGGTTGTAAGTCTAAGCATGAGTCTGGTTGAGCTGTGTTAGCTGATCCTAAGAGCCGGAGCGGTCAAGATCTAAAAATGAGGTTGATCCCAGCTGTCGCTCACCATTTTGTGCAACAGGGGCTGGACGCGTTTGAGCCGCTAAGACGGGTTGTGGTGAGGGTTGTACAGGTTGTTCTAGATTATCAGTAGTTTGAGAAGATGGCATAGCTGAGGATGTAACTATATTATCTCGTTGAATAGGCGGGGGTGACTCGAGCAACGGCGGTAGCGGCATGTGAACAGTGTGAGTAGGTTGTTTAGGACGAATGCGCGACGTTGCAAACAAACGCATATATACAACAGGACCTAAATAGCTAACAGCAAACGCACTTAACAGCACACCACCCAAAGCCTCACCTTGCAACTCCCACAAGCCTGTCAAGGTAATTTCCCCGTATTGCCCTTGAAGAAGCGCAAACCCTGCGGTAATTGTGGTTAACAAGTGGGCAAGTAAAATATTAAAACTAGCTGCCCAACCGTGCTTGTAAGGACTTGGCGCAATAGCTAACCAACCAACCACCACTAATTCAAATGCAAATATTACCTCTAACCAACTAGGTGGTCCCGTACTAGCAGCAAAAGCTGCGAAGAGTCCAGCTGATACAAGTCCCGCACTTGGTCCGTAAGCAAGGGCTACGACATAAAGTGGCAACCGCCACGAACTGGTCAGTATATTGGTCAGGGGGGATCTTGGTTGGAGAAGATCCTGAACCCACACCCAAGGAAGTTGCGCCACAAGGTACTCGAGCCCACCTGCAAGCACCATGAGGACAATCCCAGCAAATACACTCACGACCACAGCTAGTAGCCCCTGAGGCTGTAACACTGCTACAAAGTCTAGCTGCATGATGCCTGTAATTAGGGCCACTGCACCTAAAAATAGCGCGGCAATCAGGCTATATGTGAGCACAGGGTCTTGACTCAAAAAAGAAATTGAGGCTCGCATGGCTACCCAAAGTGTATCACGGCTAGCTTTAACAAAAATGTGATCATAGAGATTTTGCTCGTGTACAGCATGTTCCAGTTACTTCTTTGGCACTTTAACCTTTACAGAACACGCAAAAATAACTACACACGCAAAAATAACTACCGACGTTAGGTGGCGACGGTATAAGGTAAAATCCCTAGAAACTTGTAGCGCCTCCTAGAAACTTGTAGCCCCTCAGAGGGACGCAGCATAGTGTTAACCATAAATGTAGAGCTAGACAAGTACCAATACATCATCTGCAAAATAGGTAGAGGCGATCTCATTTATTTCGTCTGGGATGGACAACATCAAGATTTTACCAGTTCTTTGCAAGTTTCTCTGTTCGGAATGTCGTTGTTGACACGTTTTGAGCTTGTTGAGCAGAACATTTAGTGAACTTATACCAAATTGACTCTTGAATGTCACAGTCTGAATCATCTAAGGGTACGCTCTCACGAGCGATTTTGATACCGCAAAGCGACATCAAAACATCACTCCAGTATTACTTAGTTTACAGCTCAATGGTCATACATGTCGCCATAGTTGGCAACACAGGATGATACCAAGACGAATCAAGCTAGTCGTCAAGAGATTCACGCTAATAGGTCGCTCAACAGTTTACAATTAACAGCAACTGTGAAGCTTACGAAGCAACACCGTACTCATTATTGTCCTACTTGTTGATGTCTTGTTGATCAACATTGAGCCAGTCAACATGCCGTTGCTTAATACCCTGTTAGACGACGCGTGGTTAACTAATATCTGGTTAACTAATATCTGGTTAACTAATATCTGGTTAACTAATATCTGGTTAACTA
>CAZMCW010000123.1:1033-2286 GCA_964564405.1 uncultured bacterium | reverse complement strand
ATATCTGGTTAAACAGCATTTTATTGAACAGCATCTTACTCAACGATTTTTACTTGTGAGCAGTGCATTAGGACTGTAGCGCGTAAGCTACTATGTTGTGGTGAAGTTCCAAGCATTTGAAGTTCAAAGTGCAAATGCATCAACTGACCGTAAGTTGGAAACACCTTTACGATCAGAGTAACATGAGGAGTAGCATGAGACGTATACAACGTCGTGTGAGTTTTTTTGATGAAATCTTTCGTTCCTCGAGCAACAGACTTGTTCATAACTAGCACATTTCAACCACGTGTGCGTGGCTGTCTTGGGTCAAGTCTGACAAAATACAGCTCACACATTTGTAGCATCTGTGGTGTTCTAGCCGGACTTAGTACCGCTTGTTGTGCGCGTACTACCTCACTGAGGCTAGGCATTTGCTCGAGCTATTGTGATGCTGCTATAACTAACGAAGGCATCAAAGGTTATTTAATAGTACATAGACCAATTAACAAGTTTGTTGGCAAATTTGTGAGTATCTTTCCAAGTAAGCGTTTAGCGGAGATAAAACTTGCTCCCACTGGGTTAGGTTTATGATGGATCACACTGCCAAGCCCAAACAGGTTAATCGCCGTGTGCTTATTGTTGATGACCAAGAGATTAATTTGCGCGTATTTGAAGCGCGTCTTATTGCTAGCGGGTTTGACGTACAACTTGCGCAGCGAGCTGTAGACGCTTGGAATTTACTCGTTCAAGCTGAGGATGACTTGTTGCCACATCTCATTATCTTAGATGTGATGATGCCAGATGTGAGCGGCTTTGAACTGCTCGATAACATCAAACGCAACGAGCGATTTAAGTACATTCCGGTGCTTATTGTCACGTCACTTTCCAGAGCACGCCACCGCGCAAGAGCTTTTGCGCTAGGTGCAGATGACTTTTTAACAAAGCCAATTAACGCCAGTGAACTTTTGGCTCGAGTACGGTACTTAACCGATGTCGGTAGGTTTCCAGATCGCGAAACCACCCGCGACTTAGACAAGGGCCAAGGTGCCGTGGTGTTTGCAGGCAATCCCAAAACCATGAAGCATCTTATAACTGCTTTGTACGAAGCAGATTTTTTACTAAGAACCGTGACTAGCGGCGAAGAAGTCTTAACACTTATTGACCGTGTCCCGCCTGATCTCATTGTTATGAATCACGACCTACCAGGTATGAACGCGCTCGAGATTTGCCGCAAAATCAAAGCCAATCCTAGGGCAACGCACATCCCGGTAATC
>CAZMCW010000123.1:0-1011 GCA_964564405.1 uncultured bacterium | reverse complement strand
GGATCAACATGACGAAGTACCCTAACAAAACACTTAACTACATGCCTATTTGGGATGCAGATGTTGATGATGTGTTGACCGGACCCATAAGGCGCGACGCACTGCTTGCACGCGTGCGCAGTTTACTGCGAAAAAAACATCATCAGGATGGGTTTTTAGAACACTACGACCTACTTATGCAGCGGGCCATTACCGACCCTCTGACTGGTGTTTACAACCGAACCTACCTAGATGATATTTTGGCGCGGGAAATGACCTTAAGTTACCGAAGTGCACGGCCTATCAGCTTTTTAATGATTGATATTGACCACTTTAAATTGGTTAATGACCGCTACGGTCACCGTGTAGGGGATGAAGTTTTGAAAGATATTGCGCTGCTTATCAAACGCCACGTGCGGGCAAGTGATGTTGTAGCGCGCTACGGCGGTGAAGAATTTGCAGTGGCACTTTACGACTCTGAGCAAGATGCTGCACTCGAGATTGCTCGGCGCATCTGCCGTAGCACCGCCCAAAAACGCTGGACTTGGATCGACGATAACCTCAACATCACCATTAGTATTGGTATGGCAAGTTACCCGCACAAAGACGGTGAAAACACTGAGCTTGTTGAATTAGCAGACCGCGCGTTGTACCAAGCTAAACGTCTTGGGCGCAACCGGGTTGTTTATATTTAGTTCAACTGCTTATTTTCAAATAAAACCTATATACACAAAATTGATATTAATGCTCTACTACCTACCTCATTTTACTGTTGAAGTTATCTTCAGAAAATACGTTAGAGATTCTCAAGTTTTAAGCGTGACAATACATTTGTTAGCGTTTCCACGAGTAACGTCCACAGGCAGTTGCGTGTGCGACCTAGGGGAGTAGAAATTGACCCGCTTAATATGGGGAACTAATCCTGGAATTGCTAGATTAATCGGAAACGTTATGATACTGCATCACCAATCTGATTCTGCAACAAAAATCATTTCAAGGTAATACACTAAAGATTACCTTGAAACGTCAAAC
>CAZMCW010000122.1:6430-12498 GCA_964564405.1 uncultured bacterium | reverse complement strand
TGCCCTAGGCGCAAGTCAACTGAGCAACTTAGCGGCTAGGCGGATTGTAGCGGGCGCGTTTACGCTAGCGAGTCTGGCTGGGTTCATTGTGTCCGTTCAAAGTATCCTGGCAGGCACGACAACAGCAGTTGCTTGGGGTGCGGTTGCCTTGTATTTCGCGCTGACACTTGGCTATGGTGGATTTAGCTTACGTACATCTATAGCGAGCTAATACAGCGTGCTAGTATGACAAAGATGCTATGAACTAATAGATATTCACCAGCGAGGCATTCGTCCTAGCACCTTCGTGATAGCGTAATTTTTATGACAATGAACACCCCGACCTCAGCTAATAAACGCGACCGCGTGCACGCACTCATGCAACGCGCCCAGCAAGACATTACCCAAGCGTTTGCCGAGCTAGACGGACGCGCCACTTTTCGCCCCCACACCTGGCAACGTGCCGAAGGTGGCGGCGGTACGGCCATGGTTTTGGAAGATGGTGCTGTGTTTGACAAAGCTGGTGTGAATGTCTCTGCAGTGTACGGCAAGCAGGTTCCACCTAGTTTGGCGAAGCAGCATCCACAAAGTGCTGGGCAGCCATTTTTTGCCACCGGTTTGTCGATGGTCATTCACACCAAAAACCCGTACGCGCCTGCATTCCACGCTAACTACCGCTATTTTGAGGTAGGTGATGGCATAAGTGACAGCAACATTTGGTGGTTTGGGGGCGGTGCCGACCTCACGCCGAATTACGCATTTGAAGACGATATCCACCATTTTCATAGCACGCTCAAGGCACTCTGTGACCGTCACAATACGGCAGATTACAACACCTTCAAAACAACCTGCGATGATTACTTTTACCTCAAGCACCGGCGTGAGATGCGCGGCATCGGCGGCATCTTTTTTGATGAGCTTTCACCTGTTGGTGAGGGGAATTGGGAGCAAGATTTAGCGTTTGTAGAAGACGGCCTCAATACCATCGTCTCAAGCTACTTGCCAATTGTTGCTAAACACAAAGATGATGTTTACGGCGAGCGCGAGCGGCAGTGGCAACTCTACCGCCGTGGGCGCTACGTGGAATTTAATTTGGTCTATGACCGTGGCACGCTGTTTGGCTTACAGACAGATGGCAACATTGAAGCCATTTTGATGTCGTTACCGCCGTTAGTGCGGTGGCAGTTTGATTACACGCCGGAACCAGGCAGTCCTGAAGCTGAGATGGTGACGTACTTACAACCTCGAGACTGGTGCTAGCGTTAATTACCGGCGTTGGGCACAAGGTTGGTATCGGTGCCGCCATTGCCAACACCCTTGCTGAAGCGGGCTATCAACTGGCATTAAATTATCACCCGAAAGATGACGAATCCCAACAGGGTCCAAGTGAGCCTCAACAAATTGTGAGTAACTTACGGGCAAATGGTGCTGAGGTTCAAGGTTTTGCAGTTGATTTAAGTGAGGCAGACGTGGCGCACGTCCTCATGCAACGGGTAAACGCAGCTATGGGCATGTGTTCTATTTTGGTCAATAATGCGGCGCACAGTACCTCTTGTACATTAGCTGAACTCACCGCCGATGTTTTAGACGCTCACTATGCCGTCAATACCCGCAGTACAGCGCTCCTTTGTAGAGCATTTGCAGACCAGTATCAAGATGACCAACACGATGGACAAGCTAGAGGCCGGATTATCAACCTGACCTCCGGTCAAGGGCTGGGTGCGATGCCATCAGAACTTGCTTATGCTGCCAGTAAAGGTGCTGTTGACGCACTGACACTGAGCTTAAGTGTTGCGCTTGCCCCACGTGGTATCACCATCAACGCGGTTGATCCTGGGGCAACTGATACAGGTTGGATGAGTGCTGAACTCGAGCAAGACTTACTCGGGTCAGCACCTCTAGGACGGCTTGGTCAACCTGTGGACGCGGCAAATCTGGTACGCTTTTTAGCCTCAGCAGAATCTGGTTGGATTACCGGACAAGTATTGCGCTCGAGAGGCGGTTTGTAGCCTCGAGCAACTCGTTAGCCTTAGCTAACCCGCCAATAGGCCCCACCATCTTTGTCCCGCGCCATCCAACCGTAATCCACCAAACTGCGGCGTAAACGGGCGGTGTCGTCGTTATAGCGCTCCAAAATGGCATTGACCTCTTTTTCGCTGTAACGCGTATCTACCTCAAAACTTGTAAGCACGTGTTTCACCAGCACTTTGTACTTTTTCTCTTGGGCAGGAAATGCTTTGAAACGCCCAGCATCGTCTGTAAAATTGGATAAAACCTTTTTGTCGTAGGCGTCTACATCCAAGTCATCGGCAAATTTGGGCAGCGTGTCTTGACCTAGTAACCTGAGGGCGGTGTCGTGGATGGTATCTGTCTTGAGCGAGTAGATGCTGTAGTAGCCTTCGGCACGCGCTTCAACGAGGCCGGCTTTACTCAATCTGCGTAAGTGGTGGGAGATGGTGGAAGGCTCGAGCTTTAATAGCGCCGCAATCTCCTCCACACTGTGGGATTCTTGGGCGAGCACGCCTATAATTTTGAGGCGGTTAGCATCGCCAAGGGCTTTAAAAAAGGTTAAAAGTTGGGTGGTATCTGCGTCTGACATGCTTCTACACACCTCCTTCAAAGTAATTTGATAAATCATCATCTAAATTGATGCTTATCAAATTGATTATACGGATATACGCCAGCTTGTCAAGCGTAAGCCATCAGCTACTTTGTCTTTAGCTGTTTGTGGTCAAGTGGAATGATATGACATCCTCCCTTCCTGACACCATGCGGGTGCTATCACTCAACGCGTATGAAGGTGCAAGTGCGCTCGAGCTCATCACAAAACCTCTCCCCAAACCCAGCGGCAATCAACTGCTCGTTAAAATGCACGCAGCGCCCATCAACCCGTCTGACTTGCTGTTTTTAGAAGGCAACTACGGACAGCGTAAACCGTTGCCGGTTGCACCAGGGTTTGAAGGTAGTGGCACGGTTGTAGCCGCAGGGTCGCCCTTATTGGAAAGATTGTATGTGGGGCGCAAAGTGGCTTGTGGCGGGACGGGTGCAGGTGATGGCACGTGGGCAGAATATTTGCTGACCAGTCCGTTTGGCTGCGTGCCGCTGCGAAACGCAAGCCTCGAGCAAGGTGCCACCATGCTGGTTAACCCGCTCACGGTGTATTTAATGTTACGCCAAGCCAAACGCGAAGGTCACAAAGCAATTATTCACACAGCCGCCGCGAGTAGCCTCGGCAAAATGCTGATTAAACGCGCTCAAGAACTCAACTTGCCCCTCATCAACATTGTGCGTCGCGACGCGCAAGTGACCATGTTACGCGAGCTTGGGGCAGACTACGTGCTCAATAGCAATGACGCTGATTTTGCGGGGCAATTACAAACCTTAAGCCGTGATCTTGATGCCACGTTAGCGTTAGATGCCGTTGCTGGTGAGATGACGAGTAGGTTGTTAGATGCTATGCCCAACGGGTCTACTGTGCGCGTGTACGGCGCATTGTCAATGGCAGAAGGCAGCATAAACCCGCGTTGGTTTGTGTTTGAAAACAAGCGGCTCGAGGGCTTCTGGCTCGCTGATGTAGCTCGTGAGCGATTTTGGCAAGACATGTTACCCGCGTTTGTGACTTTACCTAACTTAGTCGGCAAGCAGCTCCAAACAATGGTGCAAGCGCGTTTTGATATTGTTAATTATCAACAAGCATTAAGTGACTATCAAGCCAATATGAGTGACGGTAAAGTTTTGTTGACATTTGACCAAGAAACAAAGTATCAAGAGGCAAAAGACCTTGCTGACGAACCTTCATGAAGCGTGACCTAGACGCGCTTTGCGACCTAACTCACATAGACACTTTGATGACATTATCTCGTAATGATTCCGATTAAACTGCAAGTACTTGTTTGTTGACGTGACGTAAATTTTTAGTGGATGAGGCTGCTGTACAAAGTTTTCCTCGAGTTGAGGATGTCATCAAGTTGACAAGGTCATCTGAGGCAAACGTGATTAAAGCTAGTGAGCTCACAGCATCATCAGCTTCATAGCATCATTAGCTTCATTAGCTTCACTACATCCATATGTTGAAAGAGGTACTAGATGTCGCAAGGACCAACTGGCATTGTCATGATGAACCTCGGCGGGCCAAAGACCCTCGAGGACGTGCAACCGTTTTTGCTCAAACTGTTTGAAGATAAAGAAATTATTCAACTGCCGTTCCAAAAGTGGTTGGGGCCGTTTATTGCCAAGCGCAGAACAGCAAGCGTCCAAAAAAACTACGAAGACATTGGCGGCGGCTCACCAATTTTGGAGTGGACCAACGTACAAGGTCAGGGCATGTGTGAGCGTTTAGATGCCATGTCGCCTGAAACGGCACCCCACAAGTTTTACGTGGCGTTCCGCTACATTGAACCGTTTAGTGAAGACGCCCTTAAACAAATGAAAGCAGACGGCATTAAACGGGCGATTGCATTCACCCAGTACCCGCAGTTTTCTTGCTCGACCACGGGGTCGTCCCTTAACGAATTGTGGCGTGCAGCCAAGCGTGTAGGCGTGCAGCAAGACTTTGAGTGGAGCGTGATTGACCGCTGGCCCACGCACCCTAAATTTATTGAGGCGATGACGAAGACGGTGAGGGAGGGGCTCGAGCAATTTGACCCTGCCGACCGCGACGACGTGCTCATTGTCTTTAGCGCTCACTCGCTACCCATGGGTGTTATCAACCGTGGCGACGCCTACCCGCAAGAAGTTGGTGCCAGCGTCCACGAAGTCATGAAGTGCCTCAACTTTTCGCACGAGTATTTACTGGCCTACCAATCTGAAGTTGGTCCAGTGCCGTGGCTGGGGCCAAGTACCGAAAGTGTCATTGAAGAACTGGGCAAGAAAAAGCGTAAAAACGTGCTCATTGTGGGGATTGCCTTCACCAGTGACCACATTGAAACCCTGCACGAGCTGGACATCGAGTACGGCGAACTGGCGCACGAGGTTGGCATTACTAACTACAAACGCGCGCCGTCGTTTAATGGCGACCCACTGTTTCAAGATGCCCTTGCTGAGGTTGTTCACGCCCACTTACAAGAGGGCAAACCCTGCACCAGCCAGTACGGCTTGCGCTGCCCTGGTTGCATTAATCCGCAGTGCCGCAATATCCTCAACCCGATTGGCGGCTACAAGCGCAGTAACGTGAGTCCGTCGCCAAAATCTAAACAATATCCAACGGTTTAAGAACGTCAAGATGATAACCAAAGGGGGCAGATTGTCCCCTTTTTTGTTGATATGGTTGTGGGCGTATCTACACCTTAGGGATAAAGCTTGATGTTCTCATATTTAACGACTAAGAAACGCTGATACTGATGACAAATTTAGACAAAATACCTGTTGATGTTGCCACTGATGTTGTAATCGTTGGCGGCGGTCTAGCCGGGCTTACCTGTGCCTACTACCTGCGCAAACAGCATCCTGAGATTAAGTTGACGGTGCTCGAGCAACACCCCCACCCCGGTGGTAACGTCCGTGCTATGACCTCGCACGGCTACACCTTTGACATGGCTGCGAATGGCGTACTACCCGCGCCGGATACACTCGCGCTTTTTGATGATCTTAATCTCACGCCGAAACCTGCTGCCGAAACTGCCAAACGCCGTTATCTGTTCAAAGATGGCGGTTTGCACGCACTACCAAGTAGCCCCCTGAGTTTCCTCAAGTTTCCGTTGCTTTTGCCGAGTGAAAAAATTCGGGCGCTGCTCGAGCCTGTAGTTGCCAAACAACACAATGCCGAAGAAAGCATCTATGACTTCGTAAAACGGCACTTTGGACGAGCTGTCGCTGACTTATTTGCCGCACCGCTTGTTCTGGGTGTCAGCGGGGGAGACGCCAAACTCACCAGTGTAGACGCCTTGTTTCCAAGGTTGCGGATGCTCGAGCAAACCCACACGAGCATCCTACGTGGACTCATTGCCCAGCAACGTGCAGCCAAAAAAGGTGACGCTCTCGCGAGACGGCTTATGAGTTTACCCGGCGGACTTGGCAAGCTTACGCAAACACTGGCAGAATGGCTCGAGGACGACATCCAAGTTAACGCAGGTGTCCAGCACATCAGTCGT
>CAZMCW010000122.1:5762-6420 GCA_964564405.1 uncultured bacterium | reverse complement strand
CGATGATATGTATCAGCTCACGTTAGCCTCAAATGAAGTGATCAATGCACGTCGTATCATCATGGCAACGCCTGCTCACGTTACAGCAACATTAGCCAGTAATGTTGCTAGAGATGCCGCAACTAAGCTGGCTGAGATTCCCTTTGTTGACATGCGCGTGATGGTGCTCGGCTACGACCGGGTTGACGTGCCGCATCCGCTGGACGGATTTGGGTTTTTGGTGCCGGATGAACAACAGGGTGGTCAGCAGGTGGAAAGTCTGGGTGTACTGTTTACTTCATCTTTGTTTGCAGAGCGTGCGCCAGATGGCAAAGTGCTCTTGCGTGTGCTCCTTGGTGGGCACCGTCAGCCGAATATCTGCGAGGTATCTGAGGAGGACGTTTTGAGGACGGTAAGACGTGACCTCGAGATTACCCTCGGTATCACCGCTCAGCCGGAGTTTGTTCAGGATATCCGTTGGCCGAAAGGCATTGCGCAGTACAGCCTTGGGCACCGCGCCCGTGTTGATGACATTATGAGCAGCCTTCCCGACACCCTCCACCTCACAGGCAATAGCTATTATGGTGTAAGCGTGAACGACACGATTAGTCAAGCGAAAGCACTTGCCGAGCTGATAGCAGGGTGAGGGTAGTAAGGCTCGAGCACAGCATTACCCCTG
>CAZMCW010000122.1:5385-5752 GCA_964564405.1 uncultured bacterium | reverse complement strand
GTAGCGTAAACTAAACCCTAAATATGACGTTAGCACCAAGTTTAATGTTGGCACTGCAATTTTTGCTGTACGGCGGTCTGTGGTCAGCGGGGCTGGCCATACTGAGTTTGCCTATGACCTTGCTACCGCCGATTCGGCGCATGTTTCCTAACGGATGGCGGCGCACCTGCAGTCTGTTGCTCATTGCCTGCTTTGCGTCAGTGAGTGCGTTTGGCACGCTTTATGTGCATCATCAACTCACGCCTCGAGTCACGATAACAATTACCAGCGACCCGGTAGGGGCAGACGTTTACCTAGCAGGACAGTGGCGCGGCATAACGCCGCTTCAGGAAGACCTCGCCCAAGGTAGTACCCGGCGGTATGCCGT
>CAZMCW010000122.1:0-5375 GCA_964564405.1 uncultured bacterium | reverse complement strand
TTGGCTATTTCCCTTTTGCAGACAGCTTTACTGCCAGTCGAGATGCCAATGTAGCCGTGTGGCTCGAGCGCCTCAGTGAAAATGACCAGGATACATTTTTGCGCCGCCCACTCTTTAAGGGCAATACCTTCCAAGTCGAGAGCAACCTAGCTCAAGCTGAGGATGACAGTCCCACTGCCAACCCTATTGCTATTCGAGGCAGGCTTAGCAATTTTAGTGGCAGTGATGTGCCTTATGTCGTCGTGAGTTTTTTGCTGTTTGATGCTGACAATGAGCTGCTTGGTAGCACTTACGCCACAGTGTACGACAGTGCCCACGGGAGCAACCTTAGGTTTGAAGCACCTTTACCTGCGAATGTTCCTGCGGGTGATGTGGCGCGTTACCGTCTTTTAAACATTGTGCCCTTAGCAGAGGATAACAAAGCGCGGCGGGCAGTCACGACGCCATCTATAGAATAGGAAACGTATCAAAGTACGTGAGGTAGTTTGTAGCTACCTCACGTATACATGTAGTTGAGTTGTTGTTGCTCAGTGTATGCTTAAAAAATGTTCAAGCAGTTATTCATTGTCATTCAGACCAATCAAAATTTGTTACTAGCGGTGCGTCCGCATAGCAAATCCGGCCGTAACCGCCCTCTGGAGCGGGAGCGGGTGTGGGATCAAAAAAGCAATCGTGACTAAAAGGTATGTCATTGGCAAAAATAGTGTCACCATTACCGGGCGCAAGGTTATCTTTTGTTGTAAACACGACCTCGTTACCACTTACCGTTGTGTACATGAGGCGCGCTTGCTGGGTGCTCCATAGTGTAGGAAAATCAACATTCACTGGAATTAGGTGACTTTCAACGAATGTACGTAGCTTAGGATGCGCTAAAAATTCGTCTTCGCTGAGCCCTTGCCCTGCAAGATAAGTTTCAAGTGTGTTGTCTTCTGGCACTTCAATTTCGCTGGTGTTACCAGCGCGAAAATATTCTTTGCCTATTAAAACAAGGCTAAACGGGTAGTCTTCTTCTGTCAATGAATCATATACCTCCGAAGCTACAACAGCGCGTGCCGACAAATCACCCTTCTCAGCCATTTGGATTATGACTTCTTGAACTCTAAAACTGTAATAGTCGATGTCTGTACCCTCACTACTGCAAGCAATGAGCCCGCCCAGAGCGATTAGAACCAGTACCCAAACTTTACTCATAGTACCTCCTATACTGGTAACAATATTTGATGACTTTGATGCTTAAGAGCTGGACAAAAATAGCTACTTACCAGTTCCCATTCCCACCTAATTCGTAACGATCTCTGATAACTTGAATATCCAAAGGACTGAGGGCGTCACGCTGACCAGCCTCACCACCAGCATAAGGTTGTAGTCTCTCAAGTAAAGTACCAGGACCGGTACTGTAGTGCATAATTGAGCCGTAATCATACGGTGTTACCTGTTGAAGGATGTACTTACGAGTGTAATTCGTTTCATCTCCACCTAGTATAAGTACATACTCATCTCTATCGGGGCGCTGGTGTTCGTGAATCATCCCAAGGGCATGGCCAATTTCGTGCACAACAGAACCGTAGCCATTTATGCCGTTAAAACATCGTGGTGCGAGAGTGACTTCTTGAACCCCACCTATGCGACCAAGATAGCTAGAACATGTATTATCATAGCTTTTGACAAATCTTATTCTGTCACCGCTAGTAGCAGGTACGAATTGTATTTGGTCAGCTCCTGCGCTTCCAACTATGTGTCCCATAGCATTCATAATTTGAGTACGTTCGTAAAAAGTAAATTCGTTAGAAAGTGGATCTTCAAAATATACTCTGCCACCTGGCCAGCCTCTGCCATATCTGCCTTGGCAAATAGGTCCAAGACGAAATGCGCACCCGGGCTTGGCCATAGCACCTTGTAGAGTTAAGTCGTGACTATGTTCTTCATGATCGTGGCTATGCTCTAAAACTGCGTCAGCTTCGCTTGTAAGGTACGCTTCATATTCTTGGATGGCAGCTTCTAAATCGTCCACGGTTCCCAAAATTACATCGCCATCGACGACAAGACCATCAATAGTCACATGCGTGTATTCTTCGCCATTACTGAATACATGAGTGTGAACAACCTTAACGTTAGGGTCTAAATTAGCTTCGTTTAGTGCCTGTAGTGAAAGCGAATCTGCATAAACAACTTCTGCTTCTGGCTTATACATTTCATTGAGTGGTATTTCAGCCAAAGGCACATCTTATGGAAACCCACTGCACGAAACAAGGAGTACTGCAAGCGAAAATACTCTGAACAGCATGGATGTATTCATCTGTGCACCTCTTTCTGAGACCTGAAAGACTTAAATGTCTTAAAAAGCTCAAAAGAAAACTAGCACACAGTAATGAAATGCGTAAAAGTACATAAGTCCCATATCTACTTAATGAAGGTTCACTCTAAATTTTTAGAGTGAAGATTAACGGTAGCAAGATGCTCGCTAGGCTTAACGTCTACCTATTGGATGCTCTTGCTGCATTCAGAATAGCCTCAGATACAACCTCTTGCACCGCCACGCTAAGCGCTAAAAGTGGTACGGCAGGCACGTCACCGGTACTCAGCACAAAACAGGTATCACCATCGTGCGGCGTGTGGGACGGATAGGTCACGTGCGCAATGCCAATGTGGGCACTGTCTGCTAGCATGTGGGCGTCTCGCTTAGAAAGCTGGGCGTTGGTAGCCACCACAACAAGCGTCGTGTTACCGCCAAAAGGGAGTTTGGCAAGGTGTGCATGGCGTGGGCTACTGGCGGGTTGACCGTCTTCAGTGCAGGCTCCGGCAACGACCTCACCACTGCGTGGGTCAACAATATCGCCGAGGGGATTGGCGACACAAAGTGCTGCGACAACAGCCTCACCTACTTGGACGAGGGCATTACCTAGACCGCCTCTAGCCGCGCTTCCTGCAGGTAAATACTTTCCGCAAGAGGCACCGCGCCCTGCACCAACAAGACCATTTTGAATCGGTTTGCTCGAGGCCTGTTGGGCGGCTTCGTAGCCAGCTTGTTCAGTAGGCTGTTCTTTAGCAATGGAAAGGTCGTAAATCGCAGCAGCTGGCACAATGGGAATGATAGCGTGAGGTGTTTGGAAGCCGCGACCCTGCTCAGCTAAATAACGCATGACGCCATGAGCTGTTGGCAGACCAAACGCACTGCCACCCGTGAGGCTGATGGCATGAACTCGTTCGATAGTTTTAGCTGGCTCGAGCAAGGCCATCTCCCGTGTACCTGGCGCACCACCCCGCACCGAACCAGAGGCAATACAGCCCTCCGGCGGGCAAAGCACCACTGTGCATCCTGTACCATCCCCTTGCCAATGCCCTACCTGAATACCTGATATTGCCGTGATACTGGTATTTGCCGCCATCAAACCAGTGCTTTCATCATCTGCAATTGGCTAAGGGTTTCGTCTTTCATGCCAACCTTGTGAAACAAGTCAGCTAACTGCTCAGGGACAATCACTGAGACCTTCCATGTTTTGTCGGGAAATGTTGCAAACAACGCGTTTAAAAGTTGTGTTGCATGACCGCGTCGCTGTTTAGCTTGGGCTGTAACTAGACCGCGAATCACAATTGTCTCTTGTTGGGGATTACTGATGATTGCCGCTGACGGCCCGCAGCGCCACGCTTGGTGCTCGGCAGACACATGAATGAGGCTTTCACCAGAAAGTTGCCAAGGATAATCAAGCGGCATGTGACCGATGATACTTCTGGCAACCTCGAGCGGATTTACACGTTCTAAAGTCACATCATCCACATTTTCTACACCAGGATTACTGACTGAGAACCCTACAAGCTTGCGCTGTACACGAAAACCTGCGCGCTTGTACAAGTTTACCGCTGCCGTATTTTGACTGATGACCTCGAGCCACATGACTTTTTCGCCGCGTGCTTGTGCATCTTGGATTAACACCTCAACAAGATGCTTACCCAAACCTTGACCCCGCGCGTGGGGTGCTATGGCAAGCGCTGCCATACGGCTGGACTGACCCCGCCGTGACATCAAACCTAGGCCCACAAACGTGTCACCTGCAAACAGCAAGCGGCTGGCAGATAAGCTAATCCCATCTTGCAAAAAGAGGTTGGCAGCGCTGGCGGCTGTGAACTGAAAGGGGATGACATAGCCTTCAAACGCTTGGTTGAGGTAGCCTGCTAGGTCGGTCATCGTGGTGTCAACAAGAGAGATGGTGTAGCGGCTCACCTAGGTAGTTTACCGGATGTTGTGGAAGTTGCAGGAGAAATGTGGGGAAATTGAGGGCTAGCTCGAGCTAGCCAAATGCATATTTATGTGCATGATTGGTGTATGCAAACGTAAACGGTATGCTAGGTACTTCTCATGAGGCTCTGCTCGAGGATGCCTGTGCCTTACTTACTAACTCAATTATAGAATGCCCCGGAGGTATCTCACTCTATGCTAGCTAAGCGCATTATTCCCTGCCTAGACGTTCACAATGGACGTACCACCCGTGGGCAACAATTTGGTCGAGCTGAACACGGTGAACTTATCGATGTCGGCGATCCGGTTGCTCTGGCGCTACGTTACAACGCCCAAGGTGCAGATGAACTGGTGTTTTACGACATTACTGCTACCAGCGAAGGACGCACGACGATGTTGGATGTCATTTCACGCAGTGCTGAGCAGTGTTTTATGCCGCTTACTGTTGGGGGGGGCGTCAAAACCTTAGCAGATTTTCGCACCTTATTTTTGGCAGGCGCAGACAAGGTCTCTATCAACTCTGGTGCGGTGAATGATCCAGATATTGTGCGCCAAGCTGCTGATCACTATGGATCTCAAGCCGTGGTGCTCTCAATTGATGCCAAACGCCGCGTTGATAGCAGCGGTTGGGATGTTTATGTAGCTGGTGGTCGCCGCAATACTGGACTGGATTTACTAGCCTGGGCTGAGCGTGGTCAAGCACTTGGTGCTGGCGAAATTGTTCTCAATAGTATGGATGGCGACGGTATGAACACTGGCTACGATATTGAGGCAACCCAAACCGTTGCGCGTGCCGTTGACTTGCCCGTGATTGCGTCGGGTGGGGCAGGTAATCCTGATCACATGCGGGCGGTGCTCGTTGAGGCGAGTGCGGCGCTAGCAGCAGGCATTTTCCACCGAGGTGAGTACACCGTCTCTGAGGTTAAAGATGAGCTTGCTAAAACAGGTTTATTGATGCGTGTTTTGTGACTCGCTTGTGATGTTATGAAGCTAAAGCTTGTAAAGATAGTGAATATCTTTCATCGGTACTACTTTGCCCATAACGTTATCGTCACAGCTTCAGGATGTGATGTTTTACAAAAGCTGACCCTGCATCAATTAACCCTGCATCAATTAACCCTGCATCAATTAACCCTGCATC
>CAZMCW010000121.1:0-12646 GCA_964564405.1 uncultured bacterium | reverse complement strand
CGCTCGAGCGCAACATGGGCATGCCCGAAGGTGCGTTCGCTGAGCAGTTGAGTGTGGTTGAACAAATCAATGTTGTTGAGGATACGACGGTTGAAATTGTCATCGCCCAACCGCAAGGAAGTTTCTTAACGTTTTTGGCAGATGTCTCAAGTATGCCAGTTTCCCCAACCGCCGCCGCCGAAGGTCCTGAAGCGTTTGAGAACAACCCCATTGGTACCGGCGCGTTTCAATTTGTTAGTCGCACCCTACAAGACAACATCACCCTCACGCGTAACGACAACTATTGGGATGGTACACCTGCACTCGAAGAAATTGTTATCCGACCTTTTCCAGATGGTTCTGTGCGCTATGCTAATTTGCTGTCAGGGGCTGTTGATTTAATTTACCCCGTCGAACCAAGAGACTACATTGAAGCTCAAGATAATGAAGATGTTGCCCTGCTCCTTCAGCCAACTAACGGTTGGCGTATCTTGGTGCTTGATACAACCGAACCCCCCTTTGATGACCCTGACTTTCGTAGGGCACTTGCAGCAACGATTGACCGTGAAGCCATTAGTCAAGTTGTCTTTAATGGGCTCGAGCCGCCTGCAACTGGCCCTATTCCAGCAAGCAGTCCTTATTACACTGAACCAACCAACTTACAAGGTCTTGACGTAGCGCTAGCGCAAGAAATTTCAGGCGATAGCACGTTTGCACTGACAACGATTGCGCGCTCTCCAGAAGATCAACTCACCCAACTTATTCAAGCCATGGCCTCGCAAGGCGATATTGAATTAAGTATTGAACCGGTTGAAGTTGGTGAATATTTGAGGCGTAACACATCTGGTGAGTACGAAGCTACCACCATGCAATGGAGCGGTCAACCCGATCCCGATGGCAACATCACCAGTTTTTTCATCACCGACGGATTCTGGAACTGGTCAGGCTATAGCAATCCCGACCTAGACGTGCTCCTTACCCAAGCTCAGACGGAAACTGACGTAGCTACACGCCGTGATCTTTACGCCCAAGCACTCCAAACTATCAACGAAGATGTACCCGTTATTTGGCTTACCAACCAAGTTCGACTTGTTGCCACACAGCCAGCAGTTGAAGGACTTAGATTACTTCCTAATACGGGCATTATGGAACTTGAAAACGTCATGCTAACCGAGTAATCCCCTAAACGTGCCGCTGAAATTTGCCCTGCGCAGACTCATCGCTGTTATTCCAACGTTTTTGTTGGTGTCTGTCCTCATTTTTGTGCTAGTCAGATTACTTCCTGGTGACCCCGCTCAACTCATGTTGGGCGAGGCTGCCAACCCTGAATCTATTGCCGCCCTAAACCGCAAACTTGGACTCGACCAACCCTTTATTGTTCAGTACTACAAGTGGTTTTCAAACGCCTTGAGGTTTGATCTTGGGCGCAGTAATACAGGCACAACAGTCAACGAATTAATTCGGCAAAAACTACCAATTACGTTTCAGCTAACCCTTATCGCCATCACCATTTCGGTGCTACTTGCGTTTACCGCGGGTACTATCAGTGCACTACAACCCAACGGGTTTTGGGACAAGTTCATTACCGTATTGTCAATTAGTGGCGTTTGTCTGCCAACATTTTTCACAGGTATCTTGCTGATCTACTTTTTTAGCATTGAACTGCGCTGGTTCCCCTCGAGTGGGTATGTTGGGCTTACCGAAGACCCTGTTCAGAACCTTAGGTTGATGGTATTACCTGCCATTACCTTGGGGTTTTACTCCTCAGCAGTGTTAACACGTTTTTTGCGAACAAGTATGCTCGAGGTGTTTGATCAAGACTTTATCCGCACCGGAAGATCAAAGGGCGTACCACGCGTGCGTTTGGTCTTCCGCCACGTACTGCGCAACGCCATTATTCCTGTTGTGACTGTTCTTGGCTTGCAAATTGGCTTGCTGCTGGGTGGCGCAATCATCACTGAACAGGTATTCAGTATTCCAGGACTTGGCAACTTGCTTGTCTATGCGGTCTTAAACCGCGATCTTGCGACCATTCAAGGTATTGCTTTGGTTACAGCAGTAAGCGTCTTTTTAATTAATTTTGTTGTCGATATTGCCTACGCTTCGATTGATCCGAGGATCCAGTTTTAATGGCACAACGTCTGGTCGTTCCCGCATCACCTAACAAAGTGCGTTGGGTCATCCCACTGAGGCGACTTTTTAAAAATAGTTTGGTCGTTTTTGCTACAACAACGCTTTTAATTTTTATTCTTCTTGCTGTCTTTGCACCGCTTGTTGTACAACGCTCACCAAGAGATATTTCTTATACTGATATCACTCAACCACCTTCGACAAGCTATTGGTTTGGCAGCGATGATTTAGGTAGAGATGTTTATGCTCGTGTGGTTTATGGCGCGAGGGTATCACTTGGTATTGGCTTTATGTCGGTGCTTATCGCCGCCGTACTTGGGACGTCAATTGGTGTCATTTCTGGCTATATAGGCGGCTGGTTTGACGAAGTTGTTATGAGGTTGGTAGATGCCCTTTTGGCACTACCGTTTCTTGTGCTTGCTATCGTCGTTGCTGCTGCGCTTGGTGCAAGCTTACAAAACATTGTTTTAGCGATAAGCATTGTGTCGTTACCGGGTTTTGCCCGCATCGCCCGCGGTGAGACGCTTGCTATTAAAGAACAAGACTACATTCAAGCTGCTAACGCTCTGGGGTCCAACTCGAGGCGTGTTATGTTGCGTCACTTACTACCTAACATTTTGGGACCCCTTATCGTCCAAGCAACCTTAGCAACAGCACAAGCCATCCTTACAGAGTCAAGTTTGTCGTTTCTTGGCTTGGGTATTCAGCCACCAACACCCGCTTGGGGATCGATGCTCAATACAGCCAAAGGGTATCTCAACATTGCCCCTTGGATGGCCTTGTTTCCCGGTAGCGCTATCTTCTTAGTCGTACTTTCTTTGAGTCTTCTCGGTGACGGTCTGCGTAGCTTTTTTAATCCCAGCTCGTAACCGTTGAAGTTGTAAATCTTGCTTGTCATGAAGCTATCTCGTGGAGGTAGCTATAGCATGCTCAGCACTACCTTTGGACCCTGTTAAGAATTGCTGGTAAGCACTTTGCAACAGCCAATAATTAAGCAGATACGCGCTTAAACTTGTAGCGTTCAAAGACTAGCTCCACAATGTCATGACGCTTGTGAAAACTTACCGGCAACCGCTGCCCGCCAGTTAGGGTAAAAAAGTGCGACACCTCTTCGCCCAAACGTTCAGGCACCAAGATAACTTCCTCAGGTTGCGACCCACCGAGAAAAATGAGCTTTAGAAAGTCAGCTTGTGTTTGAACGTGGGCGGTCATAGTGCTTTTGTAGGTTTCATAGTGACCTGTTAAAGACGTTAGCTGAGTATCCATGCGCATAAAAGGTAGGTCTAGCCAATCTTTATCCAGTAAGGTCGCTAAAGCCACTTTCGCAAACTGACCCGTTGGATAGCCACTGCCGTTGGTGAGTAGGGCAACCCCTAACTTGCTTTGGGGTAAAAACGCCATGTGGGCTGTAGCAACTCCAACGCTACCCCCATGACTTAACAAGGGTTCACCAAAAAAGTCTTCTGTGCGTAAGCCAAACGCATAGTGAGCTTGTGACGCCATCACCTCACCCTCAGCAAAAAGGGAAGTGTTGGGTTGGGAAGGTAGGGGGACTTGGGGCTGCCACATCTCAGCCAGCAACGCCTCGGATAAGATTCCCTGACCTTTGCGTAAATACATCATGATGGTTTTACTTAAGTCCATCACACTGCTTATAAGACCGCCCTCACTGCGAATGCTGCGGTACAAGTAGCGCCCCGGTTTGGGGTCAGCGTTGGAGATAATGGTATAGGGAACGGCAACGTCATCAGCGGCGTCAACCTCTGCCTTACTGAAAAAACTGCGCGTCATCTCGAGGGGCTCGAGAATGCGTGTATGAATAAACTCGTTATAAGGTTGCCCAGATACTTGCTCGATAATCTGACCGAGCATAGCGTAGCCTTCGTTGAAGTAAAACCAGCGTTCACCGGGGGATGTCTCAACCCAGTCTGCCGCATCATTTGCAAAGCTGATGATGTCTTCAGGGCCGCCAATCGCCAGCGCTTTGCCACCTGTGCCGCTAGCATGGCGCAAGATAGCTTCAGCGTAGGCGAGTGCAGGAATACCCGTAGTGTGGCTGAGCAAGTGGCGAATCTGAATGCTTTGGTCCATCGGGTTAACATCAAACGCAATATAGCGGTCAATGGGATCGTCTAGCTGCAACTTGCCTGCCTCAGCCAGCATCAAAATGGCCAGCGCCGTAAACGATTTGGTGACGCTACCAACCGAGTAAAGCGTATAGGGCGTGGCGGGATAGCCATGCGTGACATCACGCAGACCAAAGCCCCTCGAGTAAACAACTTGGTCATCTTTGACAAGGGCAAGACTTAAACCAGGTAACCCTGTTGCGCTCATCTTGTCGATAACAAAGGCTTCTAGTGTTTTGGTGTCCATGAATTACTCTAGCAGGTGAGTGAGTTTGGACAAGAAGCTACTTGGCAAACGGATCATCCACCCAAGGAAATGTGCGTGAGACAAAGCTAAGTCAAGGCGTTGGTAAATACGAACACTAGCGTTCTGCTGTGTCTCGAGCCAATCACCAAAGTAGTCACAAAGTATTCTGCCCAAAATTTTAGACTGAGAAAGCATCGTTATCAGTACTTATCAATGAACTTGTAGGTTAGGTATCTTCTTTCATTCGCTTATCAAACGATCTACCACCCTTACCCCAGCAAGTGGGTTCTACCTCGTACAAAATCACTTGGGTTCCTTCAGCTTTGGCCCCATTAGCGACCAAAACATCTGTAATGCCTTTAATGATGGCTTCGCGCACTTCTTGGGGTCGCTTAAAAATTTCTACCCGAACTATTGCCATGACACTTTCCTTTCTGCCCTATCTCAAAACATCTCTGGACAAAAATATAGTCTCTCAAATTAACGATCAGTTCTTCCAAACCTGTTCAAAGACACGTAAAAAGTTACCACCAAGTATGCCCTCAACATCAGCATCGCTATAGCCTCTGTCTTTCAATAAACCTATAACATCAACTATTTCAGGATACCAACTGAAGCCTTCGGCAAAGCGTTCAGGTGCGCGCCAATACGTAGTCACGTACTTATTCATTTCAGTCATAACTTTCATGTATTTTGGACCGTGTTTGTCATGATTATGAGGCGGATAAGATCCCAAGCTAAAGTCAGTGCCTATGCCAATATTGTTTGTGCTACCCAGTAGTTGCGCTAGATAATCAATGTGCTCGAGGTAATCCATCACCGTTGGACGTTGTGTCATGCCCGCTTTGAAAATAAGGGGACCCCAGTTGACGGTGCCAATAATGCCACCGCGTGCTGCTACAGCTTGAATTTGCTCGTCGTCAATATTTCTTGGATTATCCACCAAACTTTTTGGATTAGCATGACTAAATACAACAGGATCAGCACTAGCTTCAATAATGTCTAAGCTCGAGCGCTTAGACACATGTGAGCAGTCAAGTAACATACCCACCTTGTTACATTCAGCAACAACTTGGTGTCCTAATGCTGAAAGTCCCGCATTTGTGTATTCAAGCACGCCACCACACAAAAGATTATCGCGGTTGTAAGCGGGAATCAGCATGCGTAACCCTAGCTGATAGAAAACGTCTACGCGCTCAGGTTGGTCGGCCAAAAACTCGCCGTCTTGCGAAGCAAGTAGCAAGCAAGCTTGCTTGTTTTCTTTAGCCTCGCGAATGTCCTGCGAGGTCAAGGCTAAACGCAACGTAGCATGCTCTTCAACAATTTTGTGCCAGTGCATAAGGTCAGGAAGTGCTTGCTCGAGACCTGTATGAGGTCGTAGTGCTGTCACGGCATAACAGGTACACCCATGCTGGTGAGCTTTCTCAAAATCTGCATCTGGCCAAATCTGCATGCAGCCATCTACAAATATAAACGGCTGTTCACGTTCAAGTACCGGGTGAAATCCGCGATTTGGGCGGTTATCTACAGGAGGGTCATAGCGGTGAGTAGAGTCCATAGTTTCCTCTCTTTTAAGCTAGCAAAATTTCGTGTTTTACAGTATTTGTTAGCTGTTTAATTAGTAACCTAATGTGGGATTGCGCATGGTGTTGACCAACGGCTCATCATTTATAAAACGCCGCAAATTGTCTGAAAATTCTGCAAGGATTCTTTCGGAGTTGTACGGAGACCTAAACGAGGTATGAGGTGTAACGATGAGATTTGGCAGATCCCAAAGGTCATCATCTTCAGGAAGGGGCTCAGTATCGAACACATCAAGTAAAGCACCCGCGATCCACGTTTCACGTAAAGCTTGTTTTAGCGCTTTCATATCCACTAGCGCGCCGCGTCCAACATTGATCAAATAGGCACTAACTTTCATAGCACGTAACTCTGGTTCAGCAATCATGTGCCGTGTCTCAGACGTAAGGGGCATTGCTAAAACCACGATGTCCGAAGCGTGCATAAGTTTTAGAAGTTGATCTGGAGGTAATACTTCATCAAAATTCTCAGTTGCTTTTGGGGTCCGCTGTATACCAATAATACGCATGCCAAGGGCTCGAGCTCGCCAGGCAACTTCTGAACCTATCGCGCCTGCACCAACAATACCAAGGGTCATTTGTGACAGCTCGAGCGGCTCTGTGACAGTCCACTTACGTTCAGCTTGAGCGTTTAGTAATTCCGGAAACTTTTTCGCGAGTAAAAATATAGCACCCACGACAAATTCACCAATCGCTCTACTGTAAGTAGAAGCAGAGCGGGTTACTTCTAGGTGACCTTTGTCAATACCTTCAATAACCTCAGGAAGTAATAGCCAATCAAACCCAGCCGTACTGGTATGAATCCAACGTATGTCCGAAGCATAGCGGAGAACATTGGCGAGTTCTTCTTTTGACATGGCTGCACGTAACAACACGTCGCCACGGGAGTATTCAGAATGGGTTGCAATATTATGCTTTAGCTGTAAGAAGGTGACGTCTGGAAAATCATCCTTAAGCGTTTGAATCTCAGCATCTGAAAAGTATTCCGCCACTAAAACGGTAGTCTCATGATTACTTTTCATAGTTGGGTGAGATATGGACACCGAGAGTGTGACAGTAATAAGACTGATGGTAGACCTTTTTGCTCACCCTTTTTTTCTTAGACATATTTCCAACCTTTTTATTGAATACAATTTAAAAAAGATAATTAGTAGACGCTCAGTGCGAGAAATCTGTATTGATTACCCACCTAATTGATATGGTACAGTGATACAACTATATTCAAATACGGGTAATGTGTCAATTACCCCTTTAAGCACCTAAGAGGATTGAATTTGATTGTTTTTAAGATATATGCTCATTGAGTCAATAAACATCTTATTGTTTTGTACCGGTACATCAATACAAAAAGACCCATGAGGAGGTGTGTTGAGAAACCAGCTATTCGATATCCAAGCCTAACCCAAGTTCAGCAAACACAAGTAACCCTATTTAGGAGGTAAATTTAAATGAAATACCAAAAAGTTATTTTGCCTATTCTAATCCTCATGGTTTCATTCGGTTATGCTCAAACCTCTCAAGACAGTACGATCAGTATTGGTATTCAAAATCAGCCAGAGGTTCTTAATCCCGTCTTGCCAATTGAGTTAAACGGACTTATCGTCACTGGTACTTTATACGCGCCACTTACAGCAGTTAACCCTGAAACACTCACAACCGAACCCTACTTAGCAGAATCTTGGGAAGTTAGTGACGATCTTATGACGTGGACTTTTTTCCTCAGACCCGAAGCCGTCTGGCACGATGGGGAAGCAATTACAGCCGAAGACGTTCAGTTCACAATTGAACGCATTCAAGATCCCGAAGAAAATACAGATACCCACACTGCATCGCTACAAATAGACCGTGTTGAAGTAGTCGATGATCACACGGTGACGTTCCATCTTAATGCACCAAATGCCCTTTTTCCTGATGTACTTTCTTCAGGAGGCTGGGAACCCTTGCCAAAACACGTCTATGAAAATTTTGAACGATTAACTGATGCCGTTGAATTTAATACCCGTACCCCCGTTGGTAGTGGTGCCTTCCGCATTGGTCGTATTGAATCAGGTAGCCAAGTTGAAGTGCTAGCTTTTGACGACTTTTTCTTTGGACGCCCCAATGTTGACAGGATTGTGTTCCGCATCGTAGCGGATCAAAACGCTGCGGTTGCACAAATGCGCGCGGGTGATCTCGATTGGACGAATATTGAACCTGTCCACCTTCGTGCTATTGAAGGTGATAGTCAACTTGAAGCATTTCCAACATCCGGTAGTCGCTACGTTCTGGCACTCATTAACCTCGGTGAAACGTGGGAGCAAACTTTGGGTGACTTTCTTGTGCGCCAAGCGATGTTTCATGCTGTTGACCGCGAAGCTATAGCTGAGCGAATTGGTCTCGGCTTAACACCCGTGATGGACCGCGTTGTCCCAAGTACGCTTGGCTGGGTACCAACACCTGACGTAGACCCTTACCGATATGATCTGGAGCGAGCCCAAGCTCTACTTGAAGAAGCAGGCTGGATTGATACTGATGGTGACGGCATTCGGGAAAAAGACGGTGAAACACTCTCGTTTTATGTCTTGGTTGATCGCGGCAATGTTATTCGAGAGCAGATTGGCTTAGTTCTACAACAATCTTGGCAAGAAGTAGGTATGGATGTGGACTACATCGTGTCAGAAAGAACCGGGCGTTGGATTGAAGAAACGCGTGCTGGTACATTTCCAGTTCGCATGACGTCTTTTCCCATTCCAAATGGTGACTGGGTCTACCGCATCTTTCATAGTAATGGCCTAAACAACAGTGCAAGCTATGTTAATCCTGAAGTTGATAGCCTGTTGGATGGCATGCTCGCCGCTGGGGAGCAAGACGAGCAAGGACGGTTAGTGTCACAAGCTGATGCCTTAATCTATCAGGATGCGTTCACGATGCCTTTTTTCCTACTTCCAAATCTTCACGCAATTAATTCGCGCCTCAATAATGTTCCTCGTGGAGAGCTTAAACTGGCAACGCCTTATGCTTGGCAAATTTCAGTTGAAGAATAACCTCATGTTTATCAAGAGAAGCCCGCAAGCTTCTCTTGATAAAGGTATGTTTTATGTTTAAGTACATACTTGGGCGATTGCTAAGCTCTCTTGTAGTGCTTTTTATAGTTGTAACGATTACTTTTTTTATGATCCAAGCTGCACCAGGAGGCTTATCAATCTTGATGCGGCCTGATATAACAGCTGAAGAAGCAGCTCGCCTTGCCCGCAATCTTGGACTTGACAGACCCCCGCACGTTCAATACTTTAACTGGTTACGCAATGTAGTGCTTGGTAACTTTGGTCAGTCGCTTGCTTATGGTGGACGTTCTGTTTTGGAAATGGTCCTCGAGCGCCTACCTGCAACCATTTATCTTGGCATCTCAGCTATGTTACTCACACTACTACTAGGCGTTCCCACAGGCATCCTGGCTGCCCGAAATCACAATGGCGCATTGGATCAAGTACTCAGTTTTTTTAGCTTTTTGGGTTTAGCCACGCCCAATTTTTGGCTTGGCATTATGCTGATTGTTCTTTTTTCAGTAAGACTTAATTGGTTACCTGCTTCAGGCATGCGGAGCACAGGTGCTGAATTTTCTATTTGGGACCGACTTCAACATCTGCTCATACCAACGGTTGTGCTTGGTACCTCGAGCGTCGCAACCATTGTTCGTTATACGCGCTCGAGCTGGCTCGAGACCATGCGTCTTGATTATGTCTTGGTAGCACAAAGCAAGGGTTTATCTCAAAACAGAATAAATTATAAACACATCTTCCGAAACGCTATTATCCCAATTATTACAGTCTTTGGCATAGCCTTACCACGTATCGTTGGTGGTTCAGCCGTGGTCGAAACCCTTTTCAGTTGGCCGGGGCTTGGGCAACTTGCCGTTGACGCTGCCCTGAGACGCGACACGCCTCTTATTTTAGGGGTCACTATATTTATCTCTGCTGCAGTCATCTTTAGCAATCTACTAGTTGACATGCTCTATCCTATTCTCGATCCAAGGATTCGTTATGACTAAATACAGCCTGAATGACTACAATGACCTCTAGTACGCAATCTTCTTCTAATACTTTCTGGAGAAGAGTTAGACTGCTGTTAGGGAAAAATAAACTTGCGGCTGTTGGGCTTGTTTATCTTGTGCTCATGACGGCCACCGTGCTAGCGGAACCGCTACTTCCCCTTGGATCGCCAACCAGAATTAGCTTACTTGATCAGTTTCTGCCGCCTTCGCTCGAGCATCCTTTAGGTACAGATGAAAATGGTCGTGACGTCTTAGCCCGCCTTATTGTCGGCGGTCGTATTTCTCTTGCTGTTGGGGTTGCAGGCGCAGTACTCACCGTGCTTATTGCTTCAGTCGTTGGTGTCATCTCAGGATATTTTGGTGGCGTAGTCGATCAACTATTTATGCGCTTTGTTGACGGCCTCATGTCGATCCCTACATTTTTCTTTTTACTTATTATTGTCGCTATTTGGGGTTCGTCACCTGCTATTTTGGTGTTATCTTTAGCGATGACTCGCTGGATGGCCGTAGCAAGGTTAGTTCGTTCCGAAGTTTTGCGTTTCAAACATCAGGAATTTATCGTAGCTGCTCGCGGACTTGGAGCAAGCAATATACGGCTTATGTTCCGTCATCTGCTTCCTCAAGCTGCGCCCTCTCTCATAGTCGCCACCTCCATCAATGTTGGCATAGTTATGCTGATTGAAGCAGCCTTATCATTCTTGGGACTTGGTATTCTTCCACCTACGCCGTCGTGGGGTAATATGTTGACCGACAGCCAATATTACATTTGGTATGCACCTCATCTTGCTGTATATCCTGGCCTTATGATCCTGTTCAGTGTGCTGGCTTTTAATTCAATAGGTGACGTTTTACGTGACCTACTTGATCCTCGTATGAGAGGCAGTGAAGTATGAGGCAGTGAAGCATGACGTTCTCATACCAACGCCGGTTACCTTACTTGCAATTAATCCAAGCTAAGCATGTAGGCACAGCAGCCGATTTTGGTTAAAACGCAATAAACCCTGTAAGGGTTTGAGAAGTGTATTATCAGAAGTGATACTAGAGCTATATCGCAAACGCACAATCTAAAATTTATTTTATGTTCAATAATAATCTTGTAGATTTCCCTAGTCTTGTTATTACACAAGGTGATCTCCCTATATACCTTCAACTTAAGTATCAACTTGTACACTTAATTAGTAGTGGTGTGCTCCAAGAAGGCTATCAACTTCCTCCGGTAAGAGCACTCGCAGAGCATCTGAACATAAATCCTGGAACAGTAGCTCAGACTTATAAAGAACTACAGGGCGAAGGACTTATTGAAGGTAAAAAAGGGCGAGGTAGTTTTGTACTACCAACGACAAATCCAAATGTTGCCGATTATGCTATAAGACATCAGTTGCTAACCTCAACACTACGTCAATCGTTACAGTGGGCTTATGCACTTGGTTTTGGTGATGTTGAAATTCAACAAAGTATGTCTTCACTTTTGTCTGGTGAGTCTATAGTGCGCAAAGCTGTTTTTGTAGGGCATACTAGTGATGGATCTCAAAAATATGCTGAACACATAACCCGTTACTTATCTGAGTTTCAACTTGACCTTGCTGCACTAACTGTTGAATCTTTAGAATCAAATGAATCAAATGATATTCTTGAACAAGCTTATTACGTTTTTACGTATGCAGGTCTCATTCAGCGGGTCGATGCAGCACTCAAGACAAAATCGCGACCATATCGCATCGTTGGCATCGTGGTTGAAGTTACCGAGGAAACGATTCTCGCCCTATCTCACTTAGATCCCCACGCCAAAACGATATTGCTTACCAAAGAACGCTACGTTCATGGCGCGCTCAATCTCATTCAAAGGTACAGTCGTGTAGCCATTGAGAATATCACTACTATTTACGAAAATACTGACTGGCAAATGAATTTACTTTTGAACGAGGCTGACACCGTCCTTTACACATTTAGTATGCACAAGCAAGTGACGTCACTAAGCGCTAAAGAGCGACAACGTTTTGTTGAGCTTAAATTTGATATAAGCAGCGACTCATTAGAAAAGCTAAAACGCATGTTAACCCCAGCAACACGTCCAACTTGGCTGGGAACTGGTCAAGCAAGTTAACTTTTAACTAGCTAGTAATCCTCTACGGTGCCGTCAACTCTCAGGCCACGTGGCATTATCATAGTAGTCACTGGGTGTTGGGTTAGCCCTTTCCAGTCAAGCTCCACGCCAAGTCCAGGTCCTTCTGGCAGGGCTACGTGGCCATCGTCAAGATTAAGACGTAACGTGCAAACATTACGTTCAGCCTCTGAAAGTTGCTCTCTAGCTTCCAGCATAATGAACGCATGACTGCTAGCTGCTAAGTGAAGTGAGGTCGCCGTTGCTAATGGGCCTGTACCAGGTGAGTTGTGGGGTGCAAAAAAAAACTTTTCTAGCAGCACACAAATCTGCAACGGTACGTGTTTGTGATACACCTCCTGCTCGCATTGGATCAGGTTGTATATAAGCCACAGTGGTAAGTACCCATGCAGAATTAGTTTATACCAACATCAAGAGAAGAGGCAAAGTTAA
>CAZMCW010000120.1:0-12652 GCA_964564405.1 uncultured bacterium | reverse complement strand
TAGGGATAGTGCGTTCATTAAAATTCCCCCAAGTCATAGGTTATGAGCAAGGTCAGCGGAGTTGCCACCGTGACCTCGAGCGCGTTGGTTAAGGTAAGTGTCACAGGCGTGGTTAAGGTAGTTGGAGTTGGCGCAGGCACGCTGGCAAGTTGCGTTTCGTTAGCATCAACGCGGCCGTTGGCGTTGGTGTCTAGGTAGAGATTGATAGCTTCGACAGGACCGAGGGTTTGGTCGGGTTGCTCGAGCACCACTGCAAGTGAGGTGAGTGTCGCTGTGTCATTCGCTGCAGTTGCCACAACTTGCAAGACAGGCACGTTAGTTGCTTCAGACACAGGCGTGATGCTGGTAGGCGTTTCTGGGCCGGCGCTAAACGTCAGTGTGGCAGTTGTAACAGGCGTGATGACTGTGATGCTAAATAGTGGCAAGCCTATGGTATCTGTTCCATCTGTCACGCGAAGTCCAATGCCTGTTGTGATGCCGATATCTGTGTCTGTTGGTGTGCCTGAAAGTTCACCCGTAGTATCATCAAAACTTGCCCAACTTGGTTGATTGACAATCTCAAAGCTAACTGTATCTCCATTGGGATCACTAGCTGTGGGGTAAAGCTGTATGCCTCACCCACGTTAACGGTCGTGGCTGGTGTGCCACTGATTGTGGGCGCAGTGGCAGCTCCCTGAAACTCAAATGCGCCAATGTCACAGGCATCTACCCTAGCTTCACCACGTTGGTCGGTTGCTGGACAGCCTGCTACGCCCACGTTGATGGCTGGACTGCCATTTCCCAACGCAAAGGTGCGCGTGTTGCCGCCATTGTCTGCAAGTGAGGCTAACAAGGGGTCATCAAACAAAGGGGCTGGTGAGGTAATGATGTTATTGACGTCGTTATTGACTCCAAACGGTTTAAGGCGCGGAAATTGCAAGTTACCACTGCCCGTAAGCGTTCGATTTGCGTGATACCCCTGAAAGTCAGATGTCACTGGGTTGGTGTGATTGGGGTCGAGGACATTATCTACAAACAAACTGTTGGTGAGGGTGACATTTGCACTGCCGCCTGCAAAGAGTGCGCCGCCTTGAAACGTGGCAAAGTTGTTGGCAAACGTACTGCTTTCAATAGGAATAGAACCTTAGCTGATGATAACTGCGCCACCTTGTCCTACACGATTAGTTCCCGACTGAGACGCGCGGTTTGCTGCAAAGGTGCTGTTGACAATGCGCCCATTGCCCTGCACTAAAATCCATGCTGCACCACCTTGGCAGTAAGCGTAGTTGTTTTCAAAGGTAGTATTGCGAATCTCGAGGTTGTCTTCACCCGTTGCGCCGACATTATCGTCTTCAATGTGATACAGCGCGCCGCCATGCCCTTTAACAGAAGGGATGCCCTCGAGTCTGTTATTTACAAAGCTTGACTCGCTAATCGTGAGTTTGGTGCCCTGACCGTCGGACACTGTTGTTTTAATGGCACCACCACCGCGCACAGCCATGTTACCAGAAAACGTGCTCCTGCAAATGTCAACTGTTCTGTTGGAGTTAGGGTTAAAGCCGTTGGTCACACCATCTAGGTGAAGTGCGCCGCCGTGACCACGGACGATACCGCTGCTGCTACTATCTGTGGCTTGGTTGTTGGTAAACGTACTGTTGTAAACCAACAGACCTGTGGCAATGCCCCCAAATGCCCCGCCACTGCCTGCTTGATTGTTTGTGAAGCTCGAGCCTGAAATAACCGTTTCAAACGCGTTGGCGACAAAAAGTGCGCCACCTTGGTTGTCTTCATCGGTAGGGCTTCGGGTACGATTGTTTTCAAAAGTACTATTCAAAATATAAAGGCGTGTACCGGGACCGCCTACATTGAGCGCGCCGCCCCTAGCGTTACCATCTTGATTACCCACTGCGGCTGGAGCAGCAGCATTCACAATGCGAATATCCTGCAAAATGATGTTGTTGGCATAGTGGTTATCTGCTTGAATACCTACGTTGGGGTCTTCCAAAATGCGTGACGTACCACCACCATCTAGTGTGATGTTGCCTCCGCCATCCAATAAAAGGTTTTGATCGTTGAGTACCAGTGGCGTGCTGATGTTGATGGTTGCCGGCCCGCCGCAATCAAAGCGAACATGAACATCCTCATTGCGCCCAGCACCGTCGATGGCTGCTTGAATGCCTGCGTTAGTACATGTCGTCACCACTGTGGGTGCTGCTAAGAGTGTGGGGGGTGTTGGTGCAGTGCAGATGGCAATCCCACTGCCAAACTGCGCTGAGCCGCTTTGCTGTAACAGTGCGGCGATCAGGATGCCTAGCTTGAACCACCTGTATCGTGACCACAAAGACTAAAGATATTGCACCTGTGTACCTCCTTGGGTGAGGCTAAGTTAATGGAGCCAATCCACATACAATTGTGCTGCATCACACTAGGGGATGTTCATGTGTTCGCTATGAGAAATGTAGCTCAAATGAGCAACTAGCATACTGTTTTATTCAGTCTATTCGTATTTGTTTACATATGTGATAACTCAGCGAGGCAAAATTTTTGATGTGAGGGTGATTTTGCGTTGATTGATACTGCAGGTTCTCAGTAAATTGCTAAGTCAAACGCAAATCGATTGGTTTCCCACTACCCCCAAACTGGGGAGGGGTTTATGAGAAAGACGACTTCTCAACGCCTGTGTTAGGTTGTGTTTGTAGAGACTACAAGAGTATGTTGTGTCGTACTTGAAAAGTTAGTTGTGCCGGAGTTGAAAGGTTAAAGCGTGACACAAGCAGGTTTACAAGACGAACATCATGCCAACTGGGTTCGGGGTGTGCAGGATTTTAACCAAGCTAACTACTGGGAAGCCCATGAGTCGTGGGAAGCCATTTGGTTGACGGTAGTAGGCGACGCCAAGCATTTTTATGCCGGGCTTATTCTGCTAGCCGCAGCGCTTCACAAAGCTCGTAATATGAACAACCCACGCGGTGGACGGCGCAACTATGCCAAGGCATTAGCTCATTTAGCACATATTGAGGACAACGCTATTTACCACGGTATAGCTGTGAGGGAGCTCGAGGCAGCTGTCCACCAAGCTTTACAAGACACCAGTCTCAAACCGCAACTGCCTGTTCCATAAGGCCCTGCCTGTGTTTAGATCAACTTGCAGAATTACTGAGTTTACATTGATCAGTAGCATACATCTCCGGTTTTAAGTGTCTCCATAGTAGTTTTGCGACGTGGAACGTGAATGAATCACGAAAAGCCTTTAGCCAGAGGTATCATCTTTGACAGATGATACCTGCCGCTCAGGGCTGTTTTCCTTAACCGCTATCGCTACCTGTATCTTGCAGATACAGGTAGGAGATACTTAAGTACCTCCTATCTGGAAACCGCAGTTTTCAGATAGCGTTTAGCGGTTAAGGATGGGCGCTGCTGAGTTTGGTAAGTATCACTTTTCAACTTGGAGGTACTTAGTATGCCTTAGCCACACAAAATTAGGGCATACGTGGTCATAATGACATTACAATGTCTTCTCAAGCACCTATAAACTCATCTGATGAAACTTATCACGAGACGCAAGACGGGCTTCAGCATAATCAGCGCCGGGCAAGACGGCCAAATACGAACGCCGTGTTGGCTCGAGCCACTGGCGATCAGCGCGTGCTGGGGGGTGTTATTGGCGGCATTGCCAATTATATAGATACGTCACCGGGCTGGTTGCGTGTCGTTACGGTTATTAGTGTCATCGTCACAGGTGGCATTACAGCGCTCGGCTATTTGCTACTGTGGCTGCTCTTACCTGCCAAACAAATAAACAAGCAAAACCCCTCAACGTAAAGCACATTTTTGTGTGCGTTGAGGGGTTCAAAAGTGTATGCGTGATTCGTGTTAGAGCAATAAACGGATAGGCGCAGCCATCAACTCACCAACGTGGGCAAGCAATTTAGCACCTTTTTCAGGCGCAACATCGCCAGACAAGGTCAGGACACTTTGCTGTGTTTCTTGCTGACCGTTAACCTGTTCGGGTGTTGTAACGCGTCCTAGTATTAAGACTGGCGCGTTTAAGTTAAGGACAGCTTCGTCAATACCAAGGTACGATACGTCAGCAATGATGAGGTCGGCTTCGTCGCGCTCGCCGCTTGCTTGATGGGTGAATTCAGCAACTTTGCTAAGTAAACTTGCAAAGTCAATGCTAGCAGCTTCGGGAATGACTTTGGTGGCAACATCGCTACCATCAATGACAGCAACGGCAACTGTACTACCGTGGGCAAGCGGATACTTCTGTAATGCTTTAGCGGCAGCCCGCAAAATAAACCCTGTCGGCCCCATGGCAGTTTCTAAATCTGCGCTTAGGGCTTGCTGAGCGGCTTCAAATGGTGACATATCAAGGTAGCGACGCAATACAACACCATACGACATAATAGGCAGTTTATTTGTATCAACTTCGTAGTTTGTATTGGCTTGTTGCACATTGGCTTGTTGCACATTGGCTTGTTGCACATTGGCTTGTTGCACTGCAGGTGTAACCTCTAACGTACTGCTGTCATTGGTTGCAAATCCTAACGTATCGTCGTAAGCACTTACGGGTACATCGTTAGGATTTGCATTAGTGTCATCTTCGGTGACGTCTTCGGTGGCGTCTTTAGACGTACCGGTTAAGTTACCTGCTGCCAAGCCTGCTGCTAGCCCTGCTGCTAGCCCCCCCGCCAAACCAGCAGCAGCAGCAAGGGCTCCTTTGGCTGCGCCTTGGTTGTCACTGTCACTATCAGATGTATCTTCTGAAGATGCTAGCTCGCCGTCGGCTGACAATATGAGGTTATCGTCACCATCTGGTTCACTATCAAATAAGTCATCATTTACACCTAAAAGATCCTCGCTAGACTCATCGAAAAGCTCATCATTAGTATCCTCAGTAGAGGTATCAATATCTTCGTCTGACATATCTTCAACGAGTACCTCGTCAACACCCATATTTGCAGCTAAGTTAGTCTCGGCAATATCATCAGAAACATCGTCACCGATATCGTCAGCAGCAAACAACTCAGCTATATCATCTTCATCCGTCAAAGAATCATCGTCTAAACCATCACCCGCAGCATCTGTGAATGCATCAGCTAAGCTGTTGTCCGCTAATTCAGAGGTTGAAAAATCATCTGCAGTATCTGTGCTGTCAACATCTGTGACGTTGCTATCTATACCTTCAATAACGTCGCTGTTAGAAGCGTCACCCGAAGCCTCACTGCCTGCAGGCGAAAACAGATCGTCACTGTCATCAAGCACCATGCCGTCATCAAGGGCCATGCCGTCATCAAGGGCCATGCCGTCATTAAGCGCCATATCAATATCATCAGATAGTACGTCATCAACACTATCATCTAGTTCAACTTCGTTAAACGCAGCCACTTCAAGGTTGTCGCCATCAGCAAATAGGTCACCTTCGGCTGCAACTATGTCAGGGTCACTGTCACTAAGCTCAGAATCGATGTTGTCGTTATCGAAACTACCGGGTAGCCCTTGACTTTGCAAATCGTCGTCACTAAATAGGTTATCGCCACTTTCAAGGTCGTCTGGATTGTTATCTAAGCTAGGAGTGTTGTCTAACCCAGTACCTTCTAACCCCATGCTCACATCTGCTTCAAATGCCGTTTGCGACCTCAGTTCTTGGACAACTTCGGTAACTTCTTCAGGCATGTCGATATAGGTTTCAAAAGCTGATATCTCATCTTCAGCAGGTTCATCGTTAGCTAGGTTGGTAGAAGCTAGGTCGGTAGAGCCATCGGTTGCGTCAGCAGTAAACACACTATCTGCTGCCTCATCGCTTGCAAAAGGATCATTATCTGCTACATCGCTTAAAGTGCCACTATCTATGCCTTCGTCTATACCTTCGTCTACATCGTCTAATAGGTCGTTTACATCAAATGCGTTTGCATCGAATGCATCACTACCATCAGCCGGATCGTCAGTCACCAGATCGTCGTCAGCTAGCGCGGTATCTGCAAATGTGTCATCGGCAGTACTATCAGCTTCAAAAGCTACAAAGTCACTATCGTCATCTTCAGGCTGATCGGCAAACGCGCTATCAGCAGACGCGTTTTCTTGATAGCTGTTCGATTGATTAACGTCTACAGGAGCGTCCAAAAAGACGGTATCCATAGGGTTGATGCCGCTATCGTCGGTATCATTATGACTATCTGGTGAGCTGGATTCTCCAAAGTCATTACTACCAAAGGCATCCGCATTGGCAAATCCAACTGTTTCATCGACAAAACCACTGTTCTCGAGTTCACCCTCAGCAAACTCTTCACCAAACCCATCATCTAGATCGGTGTCAAAAGAGCTATCACTAAAGTCACTATCACCAAACGCATCGTCACCAAACTCACTACTTATATTGTCTGTGAGGGCATCGGTATCGTCGTTTGAAACGCTATCTGCAAATGAATCACCATCCGCTGACGTTGGCGCAGTGACATCATCAGCATTAAACATGTCACTGCCGAGCTCGTCATCATCTAGAGCTAGATCATCATCATCTAGAGCTAGATCATCATCATCTAAGCCTAGCTCATCATCATCTAGAGCTAAGTCGTCAAAGTCGTCTAGTCCACTGTCGTCTAGTCCACTGTCGTCAAGACTAGCGCCATCAAGACTACTACTGTCAAAATCACTGTTACTGTCAAACCCACCATCGTCAAGTTCGTTGCTTCCAAATGCATCATCGCTGCTTGTTTCAGCTGCAAACATGTCATCAGCCATATCGTCTGCAAAAGGATCAGTACCACTTTCATTAGCTACACTAAAAGCAGTATCATCCTCAAAAGCGTTACTATCAAAGCTTTCAGCACCCGCAGTGTCATCTTCTATGGCAAAAGCATCGCCTGCAAATCCACCATCTGCAAATGCATCATCGGTAGATTCACCAACGCTAAAATCATCGTCGCTAAAATCATCGTCGCTAAAACCACCGTCACCAAACGCATCGCTGCCAAACGCATCGCTGCCAAACGCATCGTTGCTAGCAGCGTCACTATCAGCATTGCTATTGGTAAATGCATCGTTGCTTAAATCATCATCACCAAATGCGTCGTCATCACCAAATGAAGCGTCGCCAAACGCATCATCGTCACTAAATGCGTCGTTGCTAGCAACTTCAAATGCATTATTGTCACTGGTATTACTGACACCGTTTCCAAATGCATCTGCCCCAGCAAAATCACTGTTACCAAACGCGTCATCATTACTGAACGCATTATCGTCGCTAAACGCGTCATCACTAAAACTGTCATCACTAAAACTGTCATCGGCAAAATCGTCTTCGTCTTCGTCACCAAAATCAAGTAAATCATCGTCGTTAAACGCGCTAAATTCACCTGTAGGGATGCTTTCAGTTTCGCTCATAGGCGCGTTTGCTTGGGAATCACTACCAGGAAAGCCAACAACATCTTCTTCTGGCCAAGCTTCCATGCCATCGGGAGTGGGTTCAGGGGTAGGATCAAGGTCCTCTTCGCCAGCCATGACCCGCGCCAAGTACTCGAGCACATCACGCTCAACTACGCGGCCATCTGGTCCACTCCCCCGCAACCGCTGCCAAGCAACATTATTTTCTTCTGCTAAACGCTTAGCCAAAGGGGAAATCTCTGGTACGCTCACTTAACGCCCTCCCTATTGCGAACTGCACTGCTGCATCTTACCGTGTATGTGTTGTAGCGCATAAACTCGCATTCCTCACTTGACAGGGCACGATATGCGCCACGACTTACAACTTAGGGTTGATAACTTAGGACAACCTAGGTTTATAGCTTAGAACAACCATACCAACCTTGCGGACAATGATTTTGCGGACAACAACTTGAATTAGGCAGTCATATCATACCTAGACTAAACAATTACGTAGACAGTAGGTTATGTAGACAGGGGTTAGGTATGTGATCACGTTTAATTAGCATGCCTACTTATGTTCGACAAACTCTTGTTCTCTACATTTGCCTACTTTACATATCTGCCTACTAACCCTACCTGCGCTGCTACATTCTTCATGCCATTCTCACGTGCTGCTATACTTTGGTGCAGCGATAATTATTACTTCAAGATGTTTAGCCAGCAAACCCAAACCTAGCGCAGCAGCCATTTACTTGTGTTAGTCCAGAGTTTGTAAGTAGCTGAGCCTGTCCTTAGATAATGTGCCTCAAACAAAGTCTACTCAGGTTCATTGGCGTATTAAATAATGTATTAAGCTCATAACAACGTCAATTTACGACATGGTGTTCCTTTATGACACACAGCAACAAGTAGTCTTAAAACTTTGCTCAAACTTCAATGACACTTCATAACAACACGTATTCATCCTGCACAAATTAAGTTACGCTGCACGGTTATTTGCTTGTATAACTAGCTCTGTACAACTATAGCGTTAGCCGTAAGTATGGAGCTAGGCGAGTATCAATAGACCCGCTCCGTTTACAGCCCAATGTTTATGCATATCGCTATAAGTGTCTCTATAGTAACTTTACGACACGGAACGTAAATGATAGCAGTTCCAGGATTAGTTCCCCGCACTAAGTGGGTCGCTTTCTACTCCCCTAGGTCGCACGCGCAACTGCCTGTGGCAGTTACTCATGGAAATGCTATGAATTACGAAAAGCCTTTAGCCAGAGGTGTCATCTTTGACAGATGATACCTGCCGCTCAGGGCTGTTTTCCTTAACCACCAACTGCTATCTGTATCTTGCAGATACAGATAGGAGATACTTAGCTGTGACTGAAGCACACAACTAACGTCCATGCTATGACAGTTATACCATCAAAAATAGCGCACTGTAGGCAAAAGCCGTCATTTATGAGGATACCGACAAGGGTGCGATAGTTGGCACTTAGTTGATGTAAGCGCGTCTATCCAAACTAGCTGATCTTGGACATGACGGTAGTTTGAATATAGTCACCAAAAAGCGTAGCAATAAGTTCCGCAGTAAGTTGCTGAGTACTTAAGCCGCCGCGCCCCGACCAAACGCTGAGGATGGGATGATTATTGCGCTCGAGCTGACCCACTGTCAACGTATCTGTGTTGACTCCCAAAATTTCGTATTGCTCGAGGTAGTCGTGTAAATGCCCTGGCGCGCTAACGACCAAGCCGCATAATAAACCGCACTCACCAAGCACGCTCACGCCGCTGCCCAACCCGACAACAACTTTGGCCTGCTGGCTCTTCTGCTCGAGGTAGCTAAAAAGTTGTTTGTCTTTGTCTCGCAGCGGTAGCCCTACGCCACTTGGCACAATAAGCACATCTAGCGGGGGTGCACCCATAAACGCCCATGTTGGCGTTAGGGTGAGACCACTAGCCGTCTGCACCGAATGACGCGATTTAGCGACTGTAAAAACCTGATGAACAGGCAGTAGATGTTCAGATGTGGCAGCATGAGTAGCCTCTTGTGTTGTGGCAGCAGCATCTCTAGGTGTAGGTTCAAGGGCGCTGTCAATGGCATTTGCACAACTGACAGCACGTTCTAACAAGCTATGCACGAGCACAACTTCTAGCTCGTTGACGTTGTGAAAAAGTACACATCCGATGTTCACTTTGTCCATTGTAACGCAAGTGTTACACCCTTAGTAGGGAGTTGTCTGCTAGGCTGCGGCCATGTACCAATGTGGCATGCAACACTTTGACGGCATTCAGTCTGTCCAAGCTCATTTAATAGGACGTGTAAACAATGCCAATCACTGTAGTGCAGGCAGCAGTAATAATATCGGTTTTCAGCAGCTAAAACCTGTACTTGCAGGATGTGTGAGTTTGGCTGTCATCATGCTATTGAGTGTAGTCAGCGCACACACGAACGCGCAATTGCCGGACTGTTATCTGCTGTTAAGTGACCTTGCCAGTGCATTGAATCAAGCCAGTGAAGTGACGTCCACAGTTGAAATCACCAGTGGTGGCTACGAAATTGCGTACAACCGCTCGAGGTTCTCTCGGCAAGGTGATGACATTGACGTGACCCTCATTGAGCAACGCGGCAGGCGCACAAATTACGACCAAGACCTTGTGCTCACCAGTGATGCTGCCCAGAACCCTAGCTATGTTGGCGAGCAAGCATCCACTGTGGCTTCTGAGGGTTCGATGCCTAACGATACTGGCACGCCGCTGCCGTTTGATTGTGCAGCACACAACCTCGAGCCAGTGTCTAGCCCCATGCTTTACCATGTCCATCAAGAATTTCAGCGGGGGATGCTGTCAACTTCAAATGATGACATGCGTTATGTGCTCGAGCTAGCGAACACCACCGAAATCCCGATAGATACCTGGCGACTAACGTTTCGTGAACAAGAAAACTGGCATGTGCTCGAGCAACTCTCAGCGAGGTTTGAAATTGAAATTTTGTTTATTCCGGTGCGTGGTAGTTTTCGAGTTTCATTTGAAGATTGGGATTTACCCGCGCGCTTGCCGGTATCCCCTAGGGAGCGGCTTAGCCAAGTTTCACCCTGATTAACTAACCTGAGTTCGATGTTTCAAACTAGGTCAAAGTGCGTCTCTGACGCGTTTCATAAGACAATCATAAAAGGTACTTGGCTCTACTAAGCAATTTTCGGGCTACATTAGCTTGTTTCTGATGTAATTGAGGGTTTAGTTAACACGATAGCTTGATGAGATACGTGCCTCACGTAAATTAACTCCGAACTCAGGTTAACTAATGACGCTGTTTACATCAATCAATAACTGGATACACCAAAGGCTGGGTACGAACTCCTCTTGGCTGTTGATGCTTTTTGGGTCAAAGGATTTAATAAGCTCGAGGCTCAACATGAGTGCAGTTACGGACAGCAATCCAAACGCACAAGCCCTCAACTTGGGTATGACATGATCGTTAGAGATGCTGTCACGTCAGTTTTATGCCCAAGGTGCCGAGGTTGTCGCCCAACAGTTGGTTGGTTGCCAGCTTGTTATTGGTAAAAACGCGCAGCACTGGATAGCCCGTATTGTTGAAACAGAAGCTTACCTGGGCAGTCATGATTTAGCGAGTCACTCGAGCAAAGGTCGTACCAAACGCACTGAGGTGATGTTTGGACCTGCCGGTCATGCGTACGTCTATTTGATTTACGGCATGTACAACATGTTCAACATTGTTACAGGACAGGTTGGCGAAGGGCAAGCTGTGCTTATTCGTGGTGTTGAAATAATTAAAGCACCTCCTAAGATAGATGCTAGCTCTCTTAAAACAGATGGCCCCGGCAAACTGTGTAAAGTTTTAGGGATTACTAGAGACCACAACGGTCAGGCGTTACAAAGCTTTGAGCTTTATGTGACTCGAGGCCGTCCTCCTAAAAAACTCGCCGTAAGCCCGCGCGTCGGCATTGACTATGCAGGAAACTGGAAAGACGCACCCTTACGGTTTTTTGACCCCGATAGCAAGCAGGTTTCCAAACCTAGAAAAGCAATAAGCTATATTGATGTTCCCTCACTACTTGACGATGAACTCGATCTTGGTGATTAATAGCAGTTCCAAGATTGGTTCCCCCACACTGAGTGGGTCGATTTCTACTCCCCTAGGTCGCACGCGCAATTGCCTGTGGCAATTACTCGTGGAAACGCTATAAGTAGCAGTTGTACTCGATGATGCTGTGTTTGAGGAAGTTGCTAAACTGTGGCATTGCTAAAAAAATCCTCACAAATAAGAGCAGCCTCAGATGATATGGGGCTGCTCGCTGTCTTAATCATTGGTATTTGTAACGTCTAAAGCAGGTTGAAATTATGCAGTTGAAATTATACAGATGTCCTTAAATCATAATGTTGTCAACCTGTGATGCCATCAGCTACATTGTCGACCTCTACATTGTCGACCTCTACATCGTCGACCTCGAGAAAGCGTGTTGCCAGCATTATCTGAGATTGTCTGCAACTGATGATTCGCAAACGTCCCAAGCATTAGCCCAATCAAAAGCTACTACTGAAAACAACTGTAATCGTAGGTTGTGACCAGCACGTCGCCACCGCGTTCACGTCTGCGGACGGTGGTTAAGTTGCCGCTTTCGTCGTAGGTGTATTCAAACTCTTCAACTAGGTCGCCGTCGTCATCGGTACGGGTACTGAGGGTGACATCGTTGCGTTCGTTGTAAAAGTACAACACGGAGGCAATAAGGTCATCGTCTTCGTCAAAAATTTCTTTGCGGGCGAGTACCTCACCGTCATAGATGTTTTCGTTGCGTTGCAGTAGGTCATCTCCACGGTTGTAAATAAGTTCGCGACCAATGCGCCCAGCGCTGTCATAAACGTAGGTGATGTAGCGCTCGAGGCGGTCACCTCGGCGTTCGCTGCGTTGCACAAGCTGCCCAGCTTCGTAGGTGTAGAGGACACTCGAGCGCAGGTCGTTGTCGTCATCAAAAACTTCTTCGCGAATGACCTGATTGTCGTTGCCGTAAGTGTAACGGGTGACCCCAAGCACGTCGCCGCTACCCGTTTCAGTGCGGCTATCTAGCAAGCCCATATCGTTGTAACTATGTTGCCGCGCGCGCACAATGTTGCCGTCGTCATCGCGGGTAATGGTGCCACAAGGCCCCTGAAAAATAACTTGCTGGGTAGCACCCCAAGAGCTGAACAAGATGCTCGAGGTAATCACACTTAACAGCGTAAGTCGCCGTACATGGGGCATGTCCCAAACCTTGCAGGTGACCTTCCAACCGCGACTCATGATATGGCGCAGTTG
>CAZMCW010000119.1:1513-12664 GCA_964564405.1 uncultured bacterium | reverse complement strand
TTCAAGCTTGAGTTGTGCAAGTATTTGTGCAACCATACGCACATGGCAACCAACCTGCAAATAGACGACACCTTAATGCAAGAAGCGTTAGCGCTTGGGGGACACCGTACAAAACGGGCGGTTGTTGAGGCCGCTCTGCAAGAATACGTAGCCAGACGCAAACAATTACAAGTCATCGACCTTTTTGGCACAATTGACTACGACGAAGACTATAACTATAAAACTCAACGCCAGCAAGAATGAACGTTATTGTTGATACCGTTATCTGGTCTTTGGCGTTTAGAAGACAAGCTGGTAACACAGCACATCAAGCAGCCCTTACAGACCTCATTACAGATGGCAGAGTTGCCTTACTTGCCAGTGTTCGGCAAGAAGTTCTTTCGGGCATTAAGCATGAAGCGCAGTTTGAAAAACTCAAACTATCTTTGAGGGCGTTTCCAGATATGATGCTGTCAACGCAAGATTATGAACTTGCTGCACAGTTTTTTAATCAGTGTCGCCACCAAGGACTCCAAGGAGCAAACACCGATTTTCTTATTTGTGCTGCCGCTGTGAACCACAACTGCGAGATATTTACGACAGACCAAGACTTTTATCGTTTTGCTCGCGTTTTGCCAATCTCTCTGTATCAGTTAGGGGTTTAGCTAAGCGCTGTGGCACATGCCAACCTCATCTTTGAAGGACATATTCATGCCAGACGACCTTAACTTTGGACTGCTCGAGCACGGCCCCCACATCACCCTAATTCGCGCCCTGGCTGCAAACTGTTACGAGGATTCAACCGTACAAGCCATTTGGGTCGGCGGAAGTTTGGCTGCTGGCACAGGTGACGCGTATAGCGATATTGACTTTCGTATTGCCGTTGAACCTGAACAACTAGAAGTATGGCATCAGCCCGATTGGGACACGTATTTACCTGTACCATCCTGTGGGTCAAGCTTTATGAAGTTTGGCGACCACGCCCTTTTACACCACATGGTGTTAGCTGATGGCACAATTGTAGATTTTTACGTTCAGGATACATTACGAAAGAACCTCGAGCCTGCGTTAGTAGTGATTGCTTGCCGGGACGCAACCTTTGCAGACGTGCTAACTCAGTTTACAAACCCCGCACTGTCGCTCATCAAAGATATTGAAGGTACATCCGTTCGGCAGTTTTTGGTTGATTATTGGATTACAACTCACAAAGAAGCCAAAGGGCTGGGTAGAAAATATGACTATTCGCAGTTTGTAGGGCTTTACTTTGAGCGAATTGCGTTGTTACGTGCATGGCATATGGAGATAACGGGGCAAGATATTGACGCACGAGTATCCATCCACATGCTCGGCGCACTGCACAAAGGTCTCAGAGGTAAGCTTAGCAGTGAGCAGCAAGCGTTACTTGGCTTGCCATCTATTACGGTGGAAGATATGGTAATCGCGGTGGAGTCTGTACGAACGGAGATGGCTCGAGTGGGTCGTAAACTCTCTGATCTCTATAAGTTTGAATATCCTCATGAACTTGAACATGTCGTGTTGAAAACTTGGGATGATAATAAAGCATTATTTACTAAACGGTGAGCGAATCAGGGTAGCCTGTACTTAGCTAGATGTTATGGGAACGACACCTACATCATCCTGCTCAAAATCTAGAAGGGATTTAAACCCCATTGAATCAGTCGTTCAGCACCCCTAAGATCAGTTCATTAAAGCTCATCTCAAAGTACTCAGCTAACATGCTCAAGAGACCTATCAAACTTCAGAAATTAACACATGCAAAATCGTTATAGCTTTTTCAAAATTAGAGCTGGCGGATGGATCGAATCATTACTATTGTTCGGTTTACCCGGCATCCTGTTAGTTGTTACATTTGAGTGGCTAAATCCTTGGCTTCAAAACCAGGGGATGGCACTTGTTTGGAGCTTTACACTTTCGCTGTATCTTCCCCTTTTATTGCTTGGCGTTGTTGCTGTCATGGCGTACCGCGTAGAGGGTAATGCAGCAAACTGGCCTGCTTTTTGCCAGCGAATGCGCTTACAAAAACCAACTGGGCGAGTCTGGCTTTGGGCGATGGGTGCGCTTGTTCTTGCACTGCTAGCAGAAGCCCTCTTAGAACCCAGTGCACATTTTCTTGCCGCTATACCTTTTTTTGCACCACCAGCGTTGCTACCATCACTATTTGATCCTAATCAGCCCATAGTTTTACCTCCTAACGAGTATCTTGGCGTACCACTCTTGGGTAATGCTTGGTTGATCGCGCTTTATGCCGTGAGTTTGGCTGCCAATATTTTTGGCGAAGAGTTACTTTGGCGTTCGTTTCTGTTGCCAAGACAAGAACGTGTGTTTGGAAAATGGGCTTGGTTAGTTAATGGCATTTTATGGCTTTTCGTACTGCATTTTATGATGCGCTGGATGTGGCTAACACTCATACCAACAGGTCTACTCACCCCGTTGATTGCACAACACGTCAAGAACACTTGGGCGGCCATCATCATTCATGGGTTTGGGAATGGGGTTTTTCTCATCTTGATTGCAATGGGTGTATTTGGGATTTAGGTCTGCCATCAAAGTTAAGTTTGCACCGTTACAGTGCAAGACGTCATTGTCAAGAAACAGAGGTATTTTGAATCTCGCCAAACCTTTAAACAAGTACATTGGTCATTTTGAGGCGTCAGGCAATCTAGAGAACGACATTAAAACGCTCCTGCTACAACATAACCATGACCACACATATCATCACGTTAAGGCTGTCGTAGAAAAAGCTGTTGAACTGGCGCACCAGTTTCATGGAAATGTCGTTCAATCAGCAACAGCGGCTTGGTTACACGATATAAGCGCTATTATCCCTGCTTACGAGCGTGTAGACGTTGCCAAAGCTCTAAGATTAACGGTCCTACCAGAGGAAGAACGCTTTCCTATGATTGTTCATCAGAAATTATCTGTACCCATTTCAAAGCAAACTTTTGGCGTTAACGACCCGGTAGTATTAAGTGCAATTGAATGCCACACAACGCTGAAAGCTAACGCGTCACTCACAGATAAAATTGTATTTGTTGCCGATAAAATTGCTTGGGATCAGACAGGAACACCACCCTATATAGATGAACTCAAATTAGGACTCGAGCGTTCTGTAGATGCGGCAGCGCTAGCCTACTTAAACTATCTATGGAGCTTGCGTAACCAGTTACGGGTTCTACATCCTTGGGTCATTGAGGCGCGCAATGATCTCATGGAAGCTATGACCTAACTACTCCTATAACTAAGTACTGTAGAGGATGCTGCTTGTGTCCATAAAATGAGAGATGAACTTGAGTCGTAGCAAGTTTTATTTGTGAAGTTATACCCCTGAGTTTGGGCTGTTGGGCTGGTTTGTTACCACCAAAATTTGCGCGCTGTAACAACACGACAGCTGTGCTTTTTTGATAGCTGTATTACAGCTATCAAAAAGCAGGATTTCCCATGAACCAAAATGAAACATTTGACCCGCAAGCTATCCTAGCTGAGGTCTTTGAGTTTTCACCAGCAGATATTGCCGCTAATCGTAAGGGCAACCTATCGGCCGCACAGAAGGCGCGTATGACGCGTAAACACCATGCTGATGCTCGCGCTGCTAGGAATATATTTGTAATTGTTTTTGTGATGGGGTTTCTTGGTTTCTCTGTGGAGATGATTCGCATCGGCAATATGAGTGTTAGGTCTAGCGTTTCCACGAGTAACTGCCTGTGGCAGTTGCGCGTGCGACCCAAGGGAGTAGAAATCGACCCGCTTAGTGCGGGGGAACCAATCCTGGAACTGCTAGTCGATGCCCATATTTTCTTATGATGGCGTTTTTTGGGTTTATTGTGTGAGGGTTTATGCTCTACAATCAGCATCAACTGAACCGCACGCTTCCCTCCCTAAGCGTGCAGCCTGTGACAGGTAATACTAAAGTGATGTTTTGATGTCGCTTTGCGGCATCAAAATCGCTCGTGTTTACGAAGTACAGCGCAGCTCGAGCGTACCCTTAGATGATTCAGACGATGACATTCAAGAGTCAATTTGGTATAAGATTCGGCTCATCACAAAACGGGATGGGAGACTGCTTCTCAGATATTTTTGTGTAGGCAGTCATCAATTTAAGATTGATAATTACAAATATTTTACTTTGTTAGAGCAATCTGCTGTGGCGGGGCAGGAAGCCATTATGTACGTTTCGTCCCCGTGGCGCAGCGTGCTCTCTGTGGTTCTGCAAGCGTAATTTGTTCTCAAAGACTAAAGAGCTACGGCGGCTTTAAGCATGCTTTGGTTTAGGTGGCTTCACCGCTTCCCGCAAAAACACAAACAACAACGTCAAGAACCCACCCACCACAATGCCAAGCGCCGCGTTAAGCGTCCGCCTTGGACCAATGGGAAAGTTCGGCACCGACGCCGGGCTAAGCAAACGTGTGTTGGTTGGGGCAAGTTGGGTCACAAAGCCAATCATAGGTTGCAAACTTGCTATGTCATCGTAAGCGTTTTGAGCACGGGTGAGGGCGCGTTCAATGCGGCTACGGGTTTGATTGAGGTCGGCAATTTGGGTTTGTAAGCTCTCTGTTTGAGTATTTAGATCGATAAGTTGGCGGCGCACTTCGGTTTGTTCAGCAAGAGCTTGCTCGAGCGCCACCGTCTGCGTACGTAAATCCTGCTCAAAGTCACGCCAGGTAATAGAGCTAGCTAGGAGTGCCCGGCTTTCTTGGCGGCTCGCCAGTTCTGCTAAAGCAATTTGTTGATAGGCATTTCGGTAGGCAATTTCAGCTTCCTCAGCGGCAGCTTGTAAAATTTGCTGCTCGCTTTCTTGGCCGAGGCGAGCATTACGCGTTCCATCTAAGCGGATTTGCAATTCGCTGATAACGGCTTCGAGTGCAAGCTGCTCAGCCTGAAACGAAGCAAGCCTACCTCGAGCATCTAGGGCACGCTCCAAGGCAACAGCATAGCTTGGGTTCAGCTCATCGCGCTCGAGCGTCAAGTCAAGTACGTCTACATCGTCATCATCCAAAAGGGCTGTAAGCAGTGGATTATCTAGCACCCGCTCGGTAAGGGTGATTTGTTCAGGTTGGGCGGCTAAAGCAGTATTTAGCTCGAGCACCCGACCTTGTTCAGCCGCAATTTCACTGGCTAAGGTGAGCAGTTCAGCTTCGCGGTCAGCAAGCGTTGTACTTAGTTCGTCTTCACGTGCTTGTAAAAGTGTGAGGTTGTTGCTAGTTTCAAAGGTGTTAAGAGTATCGTTAGCTTGGTTCATTCGCGCCGCAGACGCCTCGAGCTGAATTGCTAGTGTCTCTGTATCCAGTTGCGCTGTCAAGCTATCAATAGCACCTCTTGCGGCTGCGATTTGCCGCTCGAGCACGCTTAATTGGGTCTCCCCATCGGCAATTTGGACGGTCACAGCTGCTAAGCGGGCAGCTAGCAATTCACCATTATCGCCTGCTTGAAAGTCGCGCCAACGTGCTTCGGTGTCATCTAGCTCGAGCGTGAGGCTTTCAACCTCATCTAAAGTGGTGCGGTTAACCGGGTCAAGGCTCGCTAGAAGCGACTGCTGCACGGCTTCAATGCTGCTGGCTGCCCATGCATCTGCCAAAATCACCGTGTGCTGCGGATCGGTACTGCGCACGGCATGGGTCACTGCAAGGGGCGCGATAATATCCGACCGCACCGGCCCTAAAATCTCTGTGGTGGTACCCCGCCGCAACGTACCGACAACGTCGCCCACAGTTAGTTCTGGGACAGCACTCACAACGTCTTGCGCGGCATCTTCCAAGACTGCACGACTCTTAGCAAGCGTCTCATAGGCGCGAAATGACACGTCACTACTTGGGTTAAAACTCACGTTGCCAGGTCCTTGCACACTGATTGGACGCGGGCTGATGAGCACGGTGCTTTCCGCCAGATAAATCTCGGGTAAAAAGCTCGAGTACACAAAGGCAATAATGCCAAAAATTAACGCCACGACAATCATGAGCGGTAACCCGCGCACAAAGGTCAAGTACAAATCGCGCAACGAAATATCGTCCCGAAATTCACTGGTAGAGGGTGTCATGTTGACGGGTTCTGATGGTTGGCTGATAGGCGCGTCGCTCATGAATAATGCCTACATAGGTGTAAGTGAGGCTTATGGGGTCGAGTTAGTGTCATTACACTACGCTGTTGAAAGAAAGCGCAGTGTTGAGAGAAATTACAGGCCATAAGCTATTGTGCCTCGAGACACCCTAAGCTAACAACATTTGAAGTGATACCGCAACTTCATCATTTGATGATATTGATATTGACCAATGGCATGCACTTTGGTTGATGACCTTAATTTTGGTACATAAGTTAAAGTACGTAGCGGCTCATGTCTTCATCGGTGGTAATGTCATCCAATTTTTTCTCGACGTAGTCGCGGTTGATGGTGACTTGGCCTAAGTCTGTTCCAAACGAGACATCTTCCAAAACCGTCTCGAGCACGGTATGCAACCTGCGCGCGCCAATGTCCTCAATGTCTTGATTGACTTTGGCACTGTACTGGGCAATGGCTTAAATGCCACTGTCATCAAAGACGAGGTTGGTACCGTCAACCTCGAGCAAGGCCACATACTGTTTCGTCAGCGAGTTTTCGGGTTGGGTCAGAATCCTTTGCAAGTCACTTTCAGACAGTTCTTCAAGTTCAACCCGTACCGGGAAACGCCCTTGAAGTTCAGGGATTAAATCGCTAGGTTTGGCAACATTAAACGCACCTGCCGCGATAAACAACACGTGATCGGTGCGCACTGAGCCAAAACGGGTGTTCACTTGAGTACCTTCGACGACTGGCAGTAGGTCACGTTGCACGCCCTCACCAGATACATCTGCGCCGCTTTGTTTGTCATTACCCGCAACTTTATCAATCTCGTCAATAAAAATAATGCCTGCATTTTCAGCTCGGTCAATGGCTTCTTGGGTTACGTCATCACTGTCAATGAGCTTGCTAGCTTCTTCTTTGCGCAACACTTCACGTGCACTTTTAACCGTCATTTTGCGTTTAGCACGGCGTTGCGGCACAATATTGCTGAGCATGTCTTGCAAATTTACGCCCATTTCTTCCATACCAGGCACCATCATCACGTTGGGGCCGTCGTCACTGACTTCAAGTTCTACTTGGCGGGTTTCCAACTTGCCAGCGGTAAGCAACTGCTGCATACGCTCGCGCCCTTCTTCGGTGCCGCCGGGCAGCAAAATATCTAAGAGGCGTGCATTGGCAGCTTCAGCCGCGCGGTCCTGGACAGCCTCGAGCTTTTCCGCTTCAACCATGGTGTAAGACGCTTGAATCAGGTCGCGTACCATCGACTCAGCATCCCGCCCAACATAGCCCACCTCAGTAAACTTGGTGGCTTCAACCTTAATAAACGGTGCTTTGGCAAGCTTGGCTAGCCTACGTGCAATTTCGGTTTTACCCACGCCGGTGGGCCCAATCATCAAAATATTTTTGGGCGTGACCTCGCGCTGCATAATTTCGGTGAGCTGGCGGCGGCGGTAATGATTACGTAAGGCGACCGCCACAAGGCGCTTAGCTTTGTGCTGACCAATAATATGTTTATCTAATTCAATAACAATTTGGCTCGGGGTAAGTTCTAACATGCCGCTTACCACGGGAACGAGCTTTTCTGAAGGGGTATCTACTAGCGCGTTGTCTGCTGGAAGGTCTGGGTTAGAGGGTATCATTCGGGCCGTTCACCTTTTCTGTACGTAGCTAAACCTTATTATCTTGGCTGTGCTCACTCAGCACAAGGCGGTTGCACACGCTACGCCTTTTTATCTGATGTTTTGGGGATAATCTGATGCTTTATAGATGCGTTGTTAGCTTGATTCGTCTTGAGTTGATGTTGTTTGGGTTGATGTTGTGTCAGAAGCTGCTGCTGCTTCAGATGATGACGTTTCAGATGATGTCTCAGGGAATGCATCGTCTGTGTCACCTACGGTAAGTACCGTAGCATTACCACTGGTGTAGATGTCAATATCAGCTGCAATTTTAAGGGCTGCCCGCACAATGGCAGACGCGTCCATGTCGCTATGACGCATAAGTGCCAGCGCAGCAGCTTGGGCGTAGGTCCCACCTGAGCCCACAGCTAACACGTTTTCGTCTGGGCGGATGACCTCACCATTACCGGACAAAATTAAAATCTGCTCGCTGTCGCCCACAATCATAATGGCCTCAAGGTCGCGCAACATGCGGTCAGTACGCCATTCTTTGACCGTATCTACAGCGGCTTTGAGGAGGTTGGTTTTGCTGCCAGACAGGTAATTTTCAAACTTCTCGAGCAGCGTAAACGCGTCTGAGACAACGCCTGCAAAGCCTGCCACCACATTACCATCTTGCAGGGCGCGCACTTTCACCGCACCGCGTTTCATAATTGTATCGCCTAAGGTCACTTGACCGTCGCCGGCAATGGCTGTCACGCCATCTTTGTGAACGGCGACAATTGTTGTTCCATGCATCTTTTCCATAGTTCTGGCAATCTTACCGAGCTTAAGGCAAAACGGATGATACCTAGCTGCATGATGATTGAAGTTGTCATCAACTCGAAAGTTTTCAACTTGGTGAAGTCAAGATGATTGCATTTTTCTGACACACATGACAATCATCCCAAGACTTGATGAATATCGCCATAACTTTTTCTGAAACCTAGATGCTTAAAAGCTGTTAGATAAGGCTATATTTTTAGCAAGATATGGCTCGAGCACAGCATTTTAACCATTTCACAAAACCTGATTTGTCACCTATTGTCTCCCTTCTACAATGTCTAAGCATATCTCAGCAAATCACAAGGCGTCTCACTATTAAAGGTAATTCATGCACAGCGGGTAAACTAAACCATGCCGTTTCACTACTTTGACGGGGGCTGGTTAGAAGCCATCGTCGGCCCTATGTTTTCAGGCAAAACTGAAGAACTTATTCGCCGCGTCACCCGCGCGCTCATCGCCAAGCAAAACGTGCAGGTCTTTAAACCCGCACTCGACAACCGCTATGACGACGTTGCCTTAGCTTCACACGGGGGCAGGCGTTTAGCCGCCACACCAGTCGATGACATTACCGACTTGCGTAAGCGCGTTGAGCTAGATGCCAGAGTCATCGCCATTGACGAAATGCAGTTTTTTGAAGGGGATGTTGTTGCCTTAGCTGTTGACCTGGCTAACCAGGGTAAACGGGTGATTACTGCTGGGCTTGACCTAGACTTTCGCGGCGAACCCTTTGGGTCAGTGCCCGATTTACTTGCCAGAGCCGAGTTTGTCGATAAACTCACGGCTATTTGTGCTGTCTCTGGGCACGCGGCAACCCGCACCCAGCGCCTTGTGAACGGTGCACCGGCACACTATGACGACCCTATCATTTTAGTGGGTGCGTCTGAAAGTTATGAACCACGTTGTCGGCAGTGCCATGTGGTGCCTACCGGTGCGCGGCAGGTCGCCATCAACTTTTAAGTTGAGGTGACGTCGCTGACATCTGCTTGGGTTGTTGACTACTATGGGCAACATCACCATCCAGCAGCACAAATATGCGTAAACTGCAGCACAAGGGGTAACGGTTAACAGTTTCGTTACAACCTGTTCGTTTGGAAACTTTCGATGGACCAGTTTACGTTGATCACTCCCAGTAACGTCATCGCGCTAGATGTTGGTGAAGCGCGTATTGGTGTGGCGGTGGGACGTGTAGGTTCAACCTTAGCCTTTGGGCGCGGCGTCATTTACCGCAAGCAGCGCAATGCTAAAGGCAAGTTGCGGCAACGTGCGCTAGCTGCTGTGCTAGACGATGTTGCCACGCACGCCCAAGCTGAAAACACCAAGCTTGTGGTGGTTGGGTTGCCGCGCCGTCAAGACGGGGGGGATTCAGCCCAAACCCAACGGGTTAGAGCGTTTGCTGATGCACTAGGTGCTCGAGGACTTGAAGTTGTGCTCGAGGACGAACGCTACACTAGTGCCATTGCCAGCCAGCAACTTATTGGCAGCGGACTCCCTAAGTACAAACGCCAAGACAAAGGTCGCATCGACGAAGGTGCAGCTGTACTTATTTTGGAAAGCTATCTCACCCGTCAGTTCCGTGAGCACGATTCTACACAGCAAGAATCTTTAGATACCAATACCTCTTTTGAATTTGAGGAGGACAGCTTATGACTGTCAACAGCGCTCCAGATACCAAAACTCGTAAGCGCATACCGTTGTGGCTTACCGCCCTACTGACGCTTCTGCTTAGTGCCGTGATTGTGGCAGCTGTGGGTGGCTATTACACCATGAATCAACTGAGCCCAGTAGCCAGCTCACAAACCGTGAGTGATACCTCAGCAGATGCCCCTGGGTCTAATGCTGTTGAGTTTGAAGTCATGCCTGGTTGGACCGCCTCGAGAGTGGCAAATGCCCTTGTTGATGAAGGGCTTATTCGCAATGCCACCGTGTTTACCCTGTGGCTCCGCTTTAACGAGCTTGACCGCAGCATTGGCGAAGGTTTGTATGACCTAAGTGCGAGCATGAGCTTACCCGACATTGCCCGCCGCTTAGCAGAAGGTGGCCGCCCGCGCACCGTCCGGGTGGTGATTCCCGAAGGCTTTCGCATGGTGGATATTGCTGCGCGTTTTGCTGAGGCTGGTTTTGGAGATGCTGCCAGTTTTGAAGATCTATTCCGCAACCCTGCAGACGTGCGTCCTGAGTACATTCCCGAAGACGCACCGCTCGAGGGCTACTTGTTTCCTGCCAGCTACGACATTCCAGTGGGAAGTAGCGCTAGCGAGATTGTCGAGATTATGCTGGCGCGTTTTGAAGCTGAGCTTACTGAAGAGATGCGGGGGATGCTCGAGCAACAGAACTTTAGTGTGCACGACTGGGTAACCCTCGCTAGTGTCATTCAATCTGAGGCTGGTGAGATCAGTGAAATGCCAATTATCTCGGGTGTGTTTCGCAACCGTTTAGACGAAGGCTGGCGGATGGAATCTGACCCCACCGTCGCTTATGGTCTTGGCAAAGACTTACCTGAACTGGACTTTCCCGCCGGCGATTTTTCGGTTGATCATCCGTGGAATACCTACATGCACGCAGGATTGCCACCCACACCTATCAATAACCCTGGCAGTGAGGCGCTCGAGATGGTGTTTTTGCCACAACGCGCTAACCCGGACGGCCTCCCGTACATGTTTTTCTTACACGCACCAGATG
>CAZMCW010000119.1:0-1503 GCA_964564405.1 uncultured bacterium | reverse complement strand
GGCGGCTTTCACCCGAATCTAACGCTGGATGACCACAACCGCGATGTACAAATATACCTACGCTAACTGACGTGTGAACGTTTTTGAACGCCCCCTCACTAAGCTAGTACGTTGGCAGGCTTCACGTTTGGAGCAGCCACTTCACTTAGGAGGGAAATCATGTCCCACACGAACTATCTAGCTGTAAAATCAGATGTCACATTAACCAAACTAGTCAAGCTCCTCAAAGTTGTGCTTGTCGTGTTGATGGCGTTGCCAGCACCAGCACTCGCCCAACACAGCAAACTCACCGCAGGTGATGCCGAAGCAGACGACAACTTTGGCTACGCACTCGCCATATCGGGGCGCACTGTGCTAGTTGGCGCGTGGCAAAACGATTCACTGCGAGCCAATAGCGGCGCAGCCTATGTGTTTGAACTTGCTACTGATAATACGTGGCAACCCACCGTAAAACTCACGCCAGATAACGCCGACTTTGCAGGCGACGAATTTGGCAAAGCTGTCGATATTGACGGTGATTATCTGGTCATTGGTGCACAGTTTGACGATACCGTAGATGATGATCGCGGTGCCGCTTATGTTTTTGCTCGCACAGACGATCCTAGTCGTCCGTGGCAACAAGTCGCGAAAGGCACTGTCATTTGCAGTGAGTTTCGCGATTTTTTTGGTCGTACAGTTGCCATTTCAGGAAATTACATTGTGGTGGGTGCACCAGAAGATGACGATATGGGCAATCAAAGCGGCTCAGCGTATGTTTTTGAACGCAATGCAACAGACGGTACTTGGCAGCAAGTTGCTAAACTCACTGCTGCAGACGGCGACGCCAACGATAACTTCGGCACAACGGTAGCTATTGATGCAGATACCGTTGTTGTAGGAGCCAACGAACACAATCACAATGACATCAACAATAACGGTGCTGCTTACGTGTTTGAGCGTGACTCGAGCACGGGTAGTTGGTCCCAAACAGCCAAGCTAACCGCCTCAGATAGTGACGCTCAAGATGAGTTTGGCACCTCACTAGCACTGCACGGCAACCGTCTTTTGGTTGGCGTACCTTTTGATGATGATCCAGACAACGCTGGCGGGTCTGTCTACGTATTTAACCGCAATGAAGGTACATCAATTTGGACCCAAACAGCCAAGCTAACCGCAGCAGATGCAAGCCTTGGCAATCAATTTGGGTATGCTGTCGCACTTGCTGGCAATACTGCGTTAATTGGCGCACCTGAAGAAGATACGAACGGTAACGCCAGTGGTGCAGCGTATGTGTTTCAGCAAGATAGTAGTGGTACATGGCGTCAAGTCGATAATATTATCGCTGATGACAGTGCTGCGTTTGATACCTTTGGCTTTGCTGTTGCACTAAGTAATGACCTAGCCTTAATTGCAGCACCAGAAGATGACGATCAAGGTCAAGATGAGAGTGGCTCAGCGTATCTTTTTCCAGTAGAGACTACGCAGTAAACCCATTGCCCTGAATGTCATCATGGACAGCTTGCT
>CAZMCW010000118.1:7008-12665 GCA_964564405.1 uncultured bacterium | reverse complement strand
CTTGACGACATGGACCAGCGTATTGTGGACCATCTGCGGGTGGATGGTCGTATGCCATACCGTGAAATTGCCCGCCAGCTTGATGTCTCCGAGGGCATGGTGCGCAAGCGGGTAACGCGCCTGTTAGACAGCGGGTGGATGCGCATTTTGGCGGTTAGTAATCCCTTGCAACTTGGCGTGCCTATTTTGGCCACAACCTACGCCCATGTCCTGCCGCAACACGTTGAGCAGGTTACCGACGCGCTGGCTGAGCTCGAGCCCGTACGCTACGTTGCCATCGGTGTGAGTCAACCCAATGTTGTCCTTGAATCTATCCACGGGAGTCATACAGACGTGCACGACTTTATTCAGCGTGAACTCACGAGGGAGGGAGTGATAAGTAGCGAGACGGTGTTGGTCGTCAAAATTAAGAAAAGCATCTGGGATTGGAAAATCCCACCTCGTAATAATCATAGTGAGGAGTAAAAAATGAGACGAGTCTTAAGTATTCTAGCTGTTGTGCTATTAACGGTTAGTTTTGCCCAGCAATCTGGGGGAACGCTAACGGCTGCGTGGGCGCAAGACCCGGTTGGACTTGATCCGCATGTGACCAGTGCGTACTCGAGCTTTCAAGTGTTAGAAAACGTACTAGATACTCTAGTCACGCTCGACGCAGAACAAAATGTGCAACCGTCGTTGGCAGAAAGCTGGGAATTATCTGAAGACGGCCTCACCTTAAGCTTCATGCTGCGCGATGGCGTGCAGTTTAGTAATGGTCGCCCGTTGGTTGCTGAGGATGTCGTTTACACCTACAACCGCGTGCTTGACCCAGACACGGCATCTGGTAATGCGTGGAAACTGGGCGGTGTCGCAGAAATTACTGCGCCAGATGATAGTACCGTTGTCTTTAGTTTGGACGCGCCTAATCCTGGCCTGCTCACCAAGTTAGCAGTGGATAAAACGATGGGCATTATTGCCCGTGAAGATGTGGAAGCTGGCACCATCAACACCCAGCCTATGGGTACAGGTCCGTTCATGATTACGGATTTTCAGCCGGGTATTCGCTTGATGCTCGAGCGCAACCCCAACTATTGGCAAGAAGGTCTCCCCTATCTTGATGCCGTTGAGATTCGCATCATCAGTGATGAGTCGGTGCGCCGTACAGCCTTGGTGACTGGCGATGTGGATTGGTCAATTTCAGTCCCCTCGCAGAGTGTGGCGGAACTGGAAGCACGCGATGACGTGATTGTGGACGAAACGCCCGCAGGTGCTTATTGGTACATCGGCATCAATACCGGGCTAGACAAAGTGAGTGACGCGCGCGTGCGGCAAGCTATTTCCTATGCCATTAACCGCGAGCAAATTGCGGAAGCGGCCACCTTTGGCATTGCCCAACCTACCCAAGACCCCATTCCTAGCTCGAGTGCTTGGAATTTTGACTATGCGCCTTATGAACAAAACTTAGACCGCGCCCGCGAACTGCTGGCTGAAGCAGGCGTGACCGATGGGTTTGAGTTAGAAATTATGCCTACCACCCAGTACGAAGAGTCCATTCGCATTGCCCAAGTGTTACAAGCGCAACTTGCCCCTTTGGGTATTCAAGCGAGTATTCGCACCCTCGAATGGGCAGAGTGGCTCGAGGAACAAGGCGCGGGCAACTACGACACCTACGTGTGCAGTTGGAACGTACTGGTTGACCCCGATGACTTTTTCTACGCCCAGCACCGTACAGGTGAGGTGTTTAACTTTACCGGCTACAGCAACCCCAGCGTGGACGAGTTACTTGACCAAGGTCGGTTAGAACAAGATGCTGAGGCTAGACGGGAGATCTACGCCCAAGTCAACCAGCAAATTGTCGATGACGCACCTTATATCTACCTCTACAATCCCCTTAACATCAATGCGTATAAACCTTACGTGCAAGGCTACAGCGCCCGCCCTGACCAAGCCATCCGCTTTATTGAGACGTGGCTCGAGCAGTAACCATCACAACCATCCATGTAGACAAGAAGGTGGTGGGCGCGTCCCATCACTTTCTTAACCTATCTGATGTAAGCACGCCTATATTTATCTTTATGTTAGTTATCTTGATACTCATTCTTACACAGTCATGAACCTCAACTACGTGTTGCGCCGTATGTTCACCTTGCTACTGGTGCTATTTGGCGTGTCGCTACTCACCTTTGCTATTGTGCCACTCGTCCCGGGCAGCCCTGCACGGGTTAGGCTCGGCATTCAAGCCACCCCTGAAACAGTCGCCGCGCTCGAGCAGCAACTTGGACTTGACCGCCCTTTGCCCACGCAATATGTGGATTGGATTTCAGGTATTGTCTTGCGCTTTGATTTTGGCAGTAGCTTAATTACCGACCGTCCCGTCACTGGTGAGGTGGCGCGGCGCTTACCGGCTACTTTGCAACTGGCGCTTGTCGCGCTCCTCATTGGCCTCGCGATTGCTTTACCCGCAGGGATTTTGGCGGCCCTCAAGCCGCGCAGTTTTAGAGATGTCGCCGCCATGGTCTTTAGCCAACTTGGGGTATCTGTACCCGACTTTTGGATGGGCATTTTGCTGATTGTGCTGTTTGCTGAGGTGTTGGGGTGGTTGCCCTCGAGCGGTTTTGTACCTATTACCGAGGGTGTTTTGCCGTGGTTGCGGCATATCATCTTACCTGCCATGACGGCAGGCTTAATTAGCGGGGCCATTATGACGCGCTTTGTGCGCAGTGCCATGCTCGAGGTGCTCGGTCAGGACTACGTCCGCACGGCTCGAGCCAAGGGCTTACACGAACGCCGCGTCATCAACAAACACGCACTCAGAAACGCCTCTATTTCCATTGCCACGATTGTTGGCTTGCAGATGGCCACCTTGCTCAGTGCCATCGTAGTAGTTGAAATTATCTTTGCGTGGCCGGGGCTTGGTTCGCTAGCGCTCAGTGCTACCTTACAACGGGATTACCCGATGTTACAAGCTTCAGTCTTGCTATTTGCTACAGCGTTTGCCGTCGTCAACTTACTCACCGATTTATCGTACGCGTTGCTTGACCCGAGTTTGAGTTATGACTAACGCCGCAACCCCATCTTCACGGGTGCGCGTTGCGCAAAATACCGCCCTAAGCGAGTTTATGCGCCGCGCCGTGCGTCACCCGTTGTTGATGATCGGCACAGGAATCATCGTTGCGGTACGTTTTGCCGCACCAAGTTTACAGCATCCGTTTGGTACCGACGAATTTGGACGTGATGTGTTTACCCGCGTGCTACACGGTGCAGCGGTATCGGTACGGGTGGCCTTCATCGCCGTGCTTATTTCCGGTACGGTGGGCGTTTTTTTGGGCGCGCTAGCAGGCTTTTACGGCGGCTGGCTAGATGAAATCATCATGCGCTTTATGGACATTTTGTTTGCCTTTCCGGCGGTGCTGTTAGCCATTACCGTGATGGCCATTTTGGGGCGCGGGGTGGGTAACGCCATGATTGCCATTGCCATTGTCTACATTCCCATTTTTGCGCGGGTGGCGCGGGGTGCTGTTTTGTCCGTGCGCGGGCGCGACTTTGTGACCGCAGCACGCGCGTTAGGGCGCGGTAACGGGCGCATCATCTGGCAGCATATTTTGCCCAACGCACTAGGCCCTATTTTGGTGCAAACCTCGCTCAGTTTAGCGTTTGCCATTCTGGCCGAAGCTGCCCTAAGCTTTTTTGGACTGGGCACCCAACCACCCGACCCAAGTTGGGGGCGCATGCTCAGTGAGGGGCGGGCGTTTTTGCGGCAAGCGTGGTGGATGGGGGTGTTTCCGGGACTTGCCATCATGGTGTCGGTCATGGGGTTCAACTTTTTCGGGGACGGTTTGCGCGATGTACTTGATCCCCGCATGAAATCTCGGGCATGAAACCTCGAGCGTGACATCTCAAACATGACTAGCTCGAGACAATCATGCTTCAAACAGGGATACTTCAAACAGGGATGCTTCAAACAGTGACGCCTAGCAAAGGGCGTATCCTCACTTCACTAGCACTTTTTTCAGCAGGGTCGTTATTGCTCGAGCTATCACTGGCTCGAGTCTTTTCAGTTCTCTACACCCAGTCTTACGTCTTTTTGCTGCTCTCCCTCGCCGTTTTAGGCATTGCCCTAGGTGCTAGCTTAGCTATTATCTCACCACGTTTGCGGCAACTAACAAAGGTCGCGGGCTGGCTTGCGCTGGCTGCGTCATCAACCTTGCTTGTGTGTGGCGTCGTCGTCCTCAGCATGGGCGCGGGGTTGTGGTTGCTGCTGGTGTTATTACTTGTTCCCTACAGCTTTCTTGGGCTTGCATTGGTGTCCGTCTTTAGCCATGATGTAACTCAAAGCCCACTCCTCTACGCGGTTGATCTGCTGGGGGCGGGGGCAGCAGTTCTTGTGTCTGTCCCGCTACTCAATCTGTTAGGCGGACTCAATGCTGTTATGCTAGCAGCGGTCTTGATGGCGCTGGCGAGCCTCAGCATCAACACAAATATCACCACAAGCATCACCCCATCACGTTCCTGGGCAAGTGTGCTTACAGTCATCGTCATCAGCGTTGGTTTGGTTCAAGCATTTAGCTCGTTTTTACAGCTTGACATGCACCGGTTGGCGGTTAGTAAACCCATTCTTGAACGGCTCGAGGCCGGCGCAGACATACTAGACACACGCTGGGACGCGTTTGCCCGCACCGACTTGGTTTATCAACCTGCACAAGATGCCTACTATCTTTATATGGACGGCGGCGCAGGTTCAATTATTCCTGACGCAGCACGCCCTGAGCGGTGGCAGCAGGACATCGGCAGTTTTCCGTTTGTAGCAGATGAACCTGACTCCGCGTTTTTAATTGGCGCAGGTGGCGGGCTAGATGTCGCCCAAGCCCAAGCTGCCGGCGTTACAGACATTACCGTGGTGGAGGTGAACCGCGCTAGTGTGGACATGGTGCGTGAGCTCGAGGCTTACGCAGGAACTGTCTATGACGCACCTGTTGAGGTCATCATCGATGAAGGACGTAGTGTTTTACAGCGTAGCCAGCAAACTTACGACCTCATCTTTTTGTCGCAAGTTATTAGCCAAGCGGCTGAAGCGCGCGGCTTGGTGATGGCGGAAAATAGGCTGTATACAGTCGAAGCGTTTCAGGATTACCTCGAGCACCTCACCCCCAACGGCCAAGTTGTCTTTAAACTCTACGACGAACTCACCTTAACCAGAGCGCTATTGACTGCCGTGCAGAGTTTAAGCGAAACGGGCCTATCCCAAGCAGACGCAAGTCAGCATGTAGTGGCATTGTTGGATGTTCGTAGCAACCCACCGATTCCCTTGCTGATCGTCAAAAAGCAAGCCCTTGACCGTACAGAAGCCATTCGACTGGCTCGAGTCGCTGAAGCACAGGGCTACGCACTACTTTTTGTGCCGCATTTACTTGCCAACCCGCCACTCGACGCACTGGCAACAGGGCAGTTAAGCCTGGCTGAGATCCTCGAGCAAACCCCGGACGTCAACCTACGTCCTGTGACTGATAATCAACCCTTTTTCTACCAGTTTGAACCGGGTTTACCGCGTTTTTTGCAGGGTTTGTTGGGGTTACTAGCCATCTTGCTGCTAGCTACAATCATTCTCTATGCTTTCTTACAGCAGCGGATTCCTGTAGAGTTCAAACTTTCCCCGTGGCTATTTGCCTGTTTGGGAGTTG
>CAZMCW010000118.1:4172-6998 GCA_964564405.1 uncultured bacterium | reverse complement strand
GATTAGCTTGTTACAACGCACACAGTTACTTTTGGGACATCCAACGCTCGCCCTCGGCTTAACGCTGGGATTACTGCTTATTGGCAGTGGTCTAGGCAGCTACCTTAGCCACTGGTTCCAAGCTGTTCCTCATCGTGGTATTGCCATATCAGCCTTATCTGTAGGCGTTTTATGGTTACTCATCACCTTTGGCTGGCCCTTTGTTGAGGCCGCCTTGCAAAGTCAACATCTAGTCATTCGCGTACTCGGTGTAAGCGGACTTGTTTTTTTGCCCGCCGTGTTTTTGGGGATGCCGTTTCCGCTAGCTCTGTCACGCTTAGGGCAACATCACCCACGGTTGGTTGCGGTTGCGTGGTCGGTGAACGGGTTTATGTCTGTCTTTGGCAGCGTGGCAGCAACGGCATTGGCGCTACACTATGGCTTTGCCAGCACCGCCTGGCTGGTGGTGTTGAGTTATGGCGCGGTGGTCGTTTTAGCACGTGTGATGCAACACGATTAGGCGTCGCACTGGACACATTCTGGTACGTACCAGTATACTAGGCCAACATATTTCAAGACGAAAGGGGTTCAGCGTATCCATGAACCTCGAGCACCCCACCTGCATTATTCTGTTGAGGTTGGGCTCGAGACAACGTGCCTAGTGCGCTAAGGCTAGTACCTAGCATTTATAAGTGTCAACAAAATACCAACGTTTAACATACTCGGTAGCGTCCATATTTAGTTAAATCTCTTTTCCTTACAAAGGAGCTTAAATCATGCTTAAAAAGCTTGCACTTTGGTTGAGTTTATCACTACTCACGCTGTTTCAGTTGGGACTCGCTCAAGATAACGTCTTTTACTGGGTTTCGCACGGCGACCCTGCTGACCCTGTCTGGACCTACTTTTTAGATGGCGCTGAACAGTGGGCAGAAGACACAGGCAACACCGTGCGTACCTCCTTTCACAGTGGGGATGTCCCCTCTCATCAAGAAGCTGTCCGGGTAGCTATTGCCTCAGGCGCAGCAGGTATTGCCACAACTAGCCCTGACCCCGGTAGCCTGGTTGAGGTTGCCCAAGAAGCGCGGGATGCTGGTATTCCCATCATCAACTTTAATACGCCTGACCCCAACGCAAATTTTAATGCTTATGTGGGCGGCGACCTAGTGGCCTATGGCCGCTCATGGGCACAGTATTTGGTTGATAACGGCCTCGTTGAAGCAGGCGACTTTGTGTGGATGCCCGTAGAAGTTCCCGGTGCCACCTACGCCGTGCAAGAAGAAGAAGGCATCGCCAGTGTCTTTGAGCCTTTGGGCATCACCTGGGAAGTCACCGATGCCACCCTTGACCAAGCTGAGGTCATCACCCGCATGTCGGACTATTTGTTTGCTAACCGCAACGAAATTGATGCCATTATTGGCTTGGGTGACTTAGTTACCGGCAGCATTAAGCGCGTGTTTGACCAAGTGGGCATAGAAGCTGGCGACATTCCAGTGGTCGGTTGGGGCAACTCAGTTGATACGACCCAACAAGTGCTCACAGGCTACGTCAACGCTGCCCAGTGGCAAGACCCGCAAGCAACCAGCTACGTTGCCCTGTCGCTAGCAGCAATGGAAGCAAGTGGCATTCCGGTTGGGTTTAGCGTAGTCACAGGCGCACTTTACGAAGCGGACACTGCGCAAATTTACGACGACATTTTGTCAGGTCAGTAGGCTTTAAATAAGCTTACGACAACTTAGCCTTTAATTAATCCAGTCTTCAATTGAGGCAGTCATCGGGTGAAGTACAGACATTGCTGAGTTGTACTTCACCTTTAGATGTTCCTTTAGATGATGTTGCTTTCAAGACAGTATCAGCTCAGTTCAAAATATTGTTCAATGATCACATCAGCTTGGTAAGCATTACACCAGCAGCAATTGACGCCGTTCATCACCTAAATTATCATAACCCCGTAAACAAACGATTTCGTGTACCCGATTTGTTAAACTCGAGGAGTTCCGCTTGCTAAAACCCCTTCAAAAACTCATTCTCCGGCCAGAATTTGGTCCCTTTGTGTTGGTAGTTGGTGAACTTGTTGTCTTTACCGTGTTGTCTTCCGGACAATATTTAAGTGCGTTCAACCTCGGTAATCTACTTGCTTTTATCCCTGAACTTGGTATGATTGCCCTGGCCATGACCTTACTGATGATTGCAGGTGAGTTTGATTTGTCGGTAGGTTCGGTGTTTGGCTTTGCACCGGTACTCATGTGGACGCTTTTTAATGAAGGGGTGACGTCGCTCGAGCTTGGTTTTTTATTAGCGATTCTAGCAGCCGTATTCATTGGTCTATTTAACGGCTGGTTCGTCACCCAGCTCAAAATCCCCTCATTTTTGGTGACGTTAGGGATGCTCCTGGTGGTACGAGGTAGTGCCTTGTACATCACCAGCGGCTTTCCGCAGCGCACTTGGCAAGCGCGGTCACTACTTATGGAACTTATTGTCGGGGACTTTCGAATTGGCAACTTGCGCATTTATGCGTCGCTTATTTGGTTTATTCTTTTTGCCGTTATTTTGGGTTATGTGCTGTCCCAAACCAAGTTTGGCAACTGGATTCAAGCTTCAGGTGGGAATGCGTATGCAGCCACGGCAAGGGGCGTCAACGTGGCACGCACCAAAATTAGCTTATTTGTCCTGACCTCAGTTATGTCTGCGTATGCTGGCGTCACCAGTTCTATTCGCGTGTCAGCCGCCAATCCCAACAGCGGCACAGGCTACGAGTTAGAAATTATCGCCATGGTGGTCATTGGCGGTACGGCCCTCATGGGCGGACGCGGCACCATTTTTGGCACGGTGTTGGGTGTGTTTATTCTT
>CAZMCW010000118.1:0-4094 GCA_964564405.1 uncultured bacterium | reverse complement strand
TCACTCGTCGCTCGAGCGACGGCATGACTTGCGCGTTTAATGACAGACATACAAACACCCTCACAAACTGATACCGCCTTAGTGGAAATGCGCAATATCAACAAATACTTTGGCCCCGTGCAAGCGATTAACAACGTCTCACTCACCGTTCAAAAGAATGAAATTGTGGGGCTTTTAGGAGATAACGGCGCAGGCAAATCCACGCTCATTAAAATCCTCTCGGGGGCGCTCAGAGCCAGCAGCGGCGATATTTACATTCGTGGGCAAAAAGTCACCATGCGCAGCACCAACGACAGCATCGCCCAAGGCATTGAGACCATCTACCAAGATTCTGCGCTGGTCACACAACTTTCTATTGCACGAAATCTATTTTTAGGGCGCGAACCCACCACCGGGCCAGCTTGGTTGCGGCGACTCGACCACGAAAAGATGAACACGGTAGCGCGTAACTTGCTCAAACAAGTGGGCATCTCCAAAGATATTCCGCCCACCACGCCCATAAGCGCTTTATCTGGTGGCGAACGTCAAGCGGTGGCAATTGCCCGGGCTATGCACTTTGACAGCGACCTTATTATTTTGGATGAACCGACGAATAACCTCGGCGTAGAAGAAACGCAGGGTGTGTTGAACTTTGTACGCGGCGCACGCGACCAAGGGCATTCGTGCATTTTGATTGCCCACAACATCTACCATGTGTTCCAAGTTGTTGACCGCATTGTGGTGCTCCGGCGCGGGCAAGTTGTCGCAGATGACATTGACCCCAAGCAGTCGTCGATTGCGGAAGTTGAACAGGTTATTACGGGTATAACAAACCCTGTCGGACATGTTGTAGAAGATGTGGCTCGAGCGGGCTAAGTTTCAGTCGTAACCAACGCAAAAACTCAAAATGTTCGCGCTCGAGCGCTCAGACCGTCCAACATCCGTTACCTGTGACAGAATTTCATATGATTGCTATTGGTTGCATTTGGGGGAGTTATACCGCAGGGCATGATACGGACGTAGTGCATCACCAAACTAATTTCGCTACAAAGACAATCTAAAAAAACATGTCAAAGGTCGTCTCAAACGTCAAGTGTAGCCATACGTTCGTTTTGCATCTACCTTGGTCGTTCAATAGTTACTCTGCCATATTTCAAACGAATTTCGTCTATAATTTCTGACATGGAACAGGTTAAACATATAAAGTCTGAAATCGAGGCTCTATCACAAGAAGACTTCATACAACTTCGAGAGTGGATAGCAGAAAAAGATTGGCAACACTGGGATGCGCAAATAGCTGAAGATTCAGCTTCAGGCAAGCTCGATTTCTTACGTGAAGAAGCTGTAGCTGCTAAAGCCAAAGGTAAGCTTAGAGACTTATAAGTGCATCGCACGACACCTCAGTTCTGGAAACGTTTTGATGATCTCAGTGAAGACATTCAAAAACTTGCCCGTAAAAATTTCGACATCCTTAAAGCTAATTCCAGACACCCCTCACTTCACTTTAAAAAGGTTGGTGACTACTGGTCAGCTAGAGTTGGGGTGCATTATCGAGCGTTGGCAGTTGAAGACGAAGATGATTTTATTTGGGTTTGGATTGGCAGTCATGCTGAATATGACAAGCTTGTCTCGTGAGTTGCTTAACTAGGCACAGCAGGGGATGCTACCTGTGCTGGCAAAATTACATTCTAAACCTAATTCAATCGTGTAAGTCTTTGAGTTCGCACCCCTGAGCTTAAGCCGTTAGCGGGGATGATATGAAGATACGAAACGCAACAGAATCTGACTTGGCGGCCATATATGCGGTAGACCCTATAGCCGCCGAGGAGTCCAGCCACAAGCAACACATTCGCCAGTGGGTCAACGCAGGGCAAGCCATTGTTGCTCTCATTGACGACGTAGTGGTTGGCTATGCAGTGCTTGAATATACCTTCTTTTCAAACGGTTTCATCTCGATGCTGATGGTGGACAAAGCCAGCAGGCGGAAAGGTATCGCTGCGGCCCTGGTCAAACATCTTGAAAAGATATGCAAAACCGACAAGTTGTTTACCTCTACCAATGAATCTAACAAGCCCATGCAAGGGCTTATGCAGAGCATGTCTTACGAGCCAAGCGGCACGGTGTACAATCTTGATGAGGGAGATCCCGAACTCTTTTATGTTAAGAGGCTTGAAGGAACCCGCTTCTTAAGCAGACAAGCATCGAGATCAAAACGACTAAAGTACAGATAGAGATGCTCAGTGCTAAGGCTCGAGCGCTTTACGCAAATCGCTCTTCTGACCTCATTCAGAAACGGAGACCCATCTTTTGAGAAACTCACAGCAGCACACGTCTTCTCATGAAAACCTACGAGATGCGGTAACTGGTTGCATTTTGGAGGAGTAATACCACAAGGTATACTATAGGCATAGTTAAGTGCGATAAAATATAGGGGATAAAACTATGATTGGGAAGAGTCCAAAAACGATAGCGACTATCAATTTCAAGGGTGGAGTTGGTAAAACTACCGTCACTTGGTGCTTGGGTGATGTGGTGTCGTCTTTCTCAGATGCGAAAGTGCTCCTTTTCGATCTTGATGCGCAAATGTCTCTTACTCAAGCTATCGCTCTAAATGAAGATGGTTATACTTTAGAATCCCGTTTCCAAAAATGGTACGAAGCCTCCATCAAGAAAGAAAAAACTATTTTTGATGCATTAGATAGATTTGCTAGACCTGCTCAGCATTTTGACTTTCCTGTTGGGTACGATTTTATATATAAGCTCACGGAAGATCTCCATTTCGTTCCTTCTGTGGAAGATTTGTACTGGATGGAGCTAGAAATATTCAATAGAGAAGCAGTAAAAAATTTTATACGTCGTCTTCTCGGTAAAATTACAAGTACTGCAAAGCTTCCAGATTATGACTATGTTCTTTTCGACTGTCCGCCATCTTTTACGCTTCTCTCATATAGTGTACTTTCCTGTTGTGATCTTATACTAATTCCAGTGAATCCAGATTACTTCGCATCAAAGGGTACTAACTTGATCCTTAATAGTCTCAAGATGAGAATAGAGCCATTTCCATTACCTCAAATTGGTGTATTTATGAATAAAACGAAAACGTGGCGCGAATTACCCACTAAAGAAACAAATTTCTACATACGAGAAGTAGAAAGAGTATGTCATGTTGCAACTAAGTCACAAAATATAAGAGCTAAGTTTCTAGAGTCATGGATTCCGGAAAGGGTTGGGGTCAAAAGGGCCATTACCACTGGTGGTGTTCCAAGAGAGCTAGTCAATCCATTTCAGAATCTCTGGAATGAGGTTGTCCAATACTTACAATGAGTGATAAAAACGTGTTTAGAAGCAAAGATGAAGAGTTACAACAGCTTACGCAGGAAATTGCAGAAATAAAGATCAGCGGCGGTTGGTCGTATTGAAAGGCATGTTAAGCGTTCATTTGGTATTCCGTCGACGCCGAAAAGTAAAAGCAAATCGTCTACATCAGCTGAGAAAGTTAAGAACCCAAAAGAAGAGATCACAATTACCGCTGAGCAAGCACTGTCTATATTTGATGAACTTTCGGCATCTTTCAACCAAGGGAACATGCAAGAAGTAGAAAATAAGCTACAAAAAATGCTGTCGCCAGATCTAAAACTTATGGCTTATGAGCTAGGAGTTACTTCCTCGACGAAAGCATCAAAAAAAGCTTTGCACAAAGGAATAATAGGTAGGTTAAACGAAAGGAAGATGCTGTCAAAAAATATCAATGTAACCCCATCTCAGAAGGAGCAGATGGAAAAACCGAGCGACGAGAACAGTACTTAACAAATTGTTAGAGTGGGATAGCTCCTAACGTCGCGGTCCCTCAGCAAGGTCGTTAAGTACTCATGTCACTACTGCTACATAATCAACATGTCAATGAACTAGTACAGACGATTTTATCTTCAAGATTCATGGTTTGTGGTTTCCAACGGTGTAATACAGGCATCAAATCATTCCAAACTACGTCACTGCCTCACCCCACGCTGCCGCCCATAAATCGAAATCAGCACAACCAAGGTCGCCCCAAGCACCATAAGCTGATACGCCTCAGAAAGTTGCATGGCGGTGAGCAAACTGTTGATGAGCGTAAG
>CAZMCW010000117.1:12424-12721 GCA_964564405.1 uncultured bacterium | reverse complement strand
TCCGCCAACATCTCACCAACCAACGCCTCAACAACCAACGTCTCAACAACCAACGTCTCAACAACGTGTTGTGCAAGTTCAGTTGGCAGACGCAACTCAGGTGGAGGGCGCTCGCTCGTGAGACTTGCCTATGCTGCTTTATTGTCCTTTTTCTTGGTGGGTGTGTTTGTGCAACTTGCCAAGCGGTTTGGTTGGGGCAAAGCAGTTCGGTCAGACGGTCCCCAAAGCCACTTGTCTAAAGCAGGCACACCTACTATGGGCGGCGTTGCGTTTTTGAGTGCCGGTATTCTTGTCTGG
>CAZMCW010000117.1:4278-12414 GCA_964564405.1 uncultured bacterium | reverse complement strand
CGCATGACAACAACGCCCTCGAGTGACGAGTGGGCGCTGGTGGGACTCATTGTGCTAACAGCTATTTTAGGATGGTATGACGATATTTTGTCGCTCCGGCGGAAACGCCTTGGCAAGCAAGATGCCTCAACTGGCTTACTTGCGCGTTACAGGTTGCCGATGCAAGCAATTTGTGCGCTTCTTTTTGCTATGTACGTTGTCTCAACAGGGCGAGATCTGTTTGGCCCCAACTGGTTAGATGTCATTTGTTACGCGTTTATCATTGTTGGCACGATCAACGCGCTGAACTTTAGTGATGGTCTTGACGGGCTAGCTGCAGGTATGAGCGCCATCATGCTGTTACTGTTTATTCAAGTACCTTTGGTGATTTGTTTAGTGGGCGCACTGTGCGGATTTTTGTGGCACAACGCCAAACCCGCCAAAGTCTTTATGGGCGGGGTGGGTTCAGAAGCCCTTGGTGCTGCCCTTGCTGGCACTGCTATTTTGGCAGATGCCACCTGGTGGTTACCTTTAATTGCGTTTGTACCCGTTGTTGAGGTGATCTCGGTGATTGCCCAAGTTGTTTACTTTCGTGCTACAGACGGTAAACGCTTACTTAAGATGAGCCCAATCCATCATCACTTTGAGCTGATTGGTTGGTCGGAAACGCAAGTGGTCATGCGCTTTTGGCTCGTTACAGCGCTTTGCGTGGGGCTTACTTGGCACTGGCGCGGAGGGCTTTAGATGATGGCAATGTCCTCTAACCAGTCAACACCTGATAACCAGTCAATACCTGAGCATGTGTTGGTGTACGGGCTTGGGCGTAGTGGACGAGCTGTGTGCAAGTTACTTCACGCGCAGGGGCATACCATGACGGTCATTGACGCGCGGGTGGCAGCTCAATTAGATGTTAGCGGTGTTCAGAATGATGATCAACAGCTCGTTCGTGAGTTGGGTCTTAATGTATATGAATCACTCGAGCTGCTCGAGCAAGCCAACAAGCAACGCCTAAAACATCTACGAACCTGCATTGCCGCGCCCGGTGTTCCGTGGCAACACCCAGACCTCATGCGTTTACGAGCTCACGATATTGACACCATTGGCGAAGTGGAATGGGTCTACAAAACAGTCATCGTGCCAGCAAATGCAGTAACTGAAGTGTCTGAGCAGGTCAAAACCGTTGGCATTACTGGGACAGCCGGCAAAACCAGCACCACCCAGTGGGTGAGTAGTTTGCTCACTCAAGCTGGCAAGTGTGCGCCTGCTGGCGGGAACATTGGCCGGGCATTGGCTGATGTTGTGCTTGATGACGCCGTCATGACCTCAACTGAGGCCATTTTAGTGACCGAGATGTCGTCGTTTCAGCTCGAGCGTTGCCCCACGTTCCGCCCTAACATTGCTGTGATTCTTAACTTGGGTGTTGATCATATTGACCGCCACGGCAGTGTAGCGGCGTATCACGCAGCTAAGAAGAACTTGCTTGCTAACCTAACCTCAGCAGATGTGTTTGTGTATAACGCAGACGATGCCACATTATCAGCTTGGGCGTCTGAAACACAAGCGCAATGTCTTGGGTTTTCAGTACACAGTGACCAAGCAGATGCCCATTATGCCGACAACATCTTGATGTTAGCGGGGCAACCTTTACTCACTACAGACGAGTTACACGTTTACGGGCAACATCAGCACAGTAACGCGCTAGCGGTTGCACTTGTTGGACTCGCGTCTGGGCTCAGTCGTGCTGATATTGCCACCGGGCTGGTGAATTTTGAGGGTGTTGCTGGGCGCTACAGCCACATTGCTGCGGTGAACGGCGTACAATTTGTTGAAGACTCCATTGCTACGCGGACTTTAGCTGTGCAAGCAGCGCTTGAAGCCACCCCCAGTCCCATTGTCTGGCTCGCAGGAGGTCAAGATAAAGGTGCTGACCTAGCACCCTTACGTGCACTGGTGCAAGATAAAGTGAGTTTGCTCGTGGCGATTGGTGAAGCTGGACCAAGCTTTGCACGTGCGTTTGAAGATGTTACCCAAGTGCATGTTACTAACGACAAAGATGGGCTAAGTGCTTTAATACAAGCTTGTGCCATTGGGTACGATCATCTCAACACGCAGTCCCAGAACACACAGTCTCAAAACACACAGCTTAAACATGAGGCTATTAAAGGCACGGTGTTACTCGCGCCGTTAGCGGCATCGTTTGATCAGTTTCCAGATTATCAAGCACGCGCGCGTGCGTTTCGTTCTGCTGTGCAGGAACTTGCTGTCAAGCATCGTGGATCTGCTGAAGCATCACAAACGTCATCAGTGTCAACTTCTGAGTTAGCCTCTGGGGCAACATCAGCTTATTCAGATGATGCTCGAGCCACCACATCACATCTATCAGAGGAGCCATCATGGACGGTCTCTTAATACTAGTGCAAGTGCTCCTTGGTGCTCTAGGGGTGCTGGGTTTGGCAACTAGTGAACCTACGCTTGGGCTAACTCAGGTGACGAGGGTTATCTTGGGGTTGGTCATCACGTTTGTCGTTGCCAGAATGCCAGCACGCACAATTGTGAAGTTGAGTCCCTATGCCTATTTAGGGGTGCTTTTTTTGCTTATTTTGACCCTGTTCATAGGTGTTTCACCAGAAGGCAGTAGCAGTCGCCGCTGGTTGGCTATTGGCGGGTTCACCTTGCAACCCTCAGAACTTATGAAGGTGACGGTCATCGCTTATCTTGCTGGGTTTTTTTATAACCACCTTGGTGACTGGCAAATCTGGCGGCCTATGTTAGTTTTGGGTCTTGCTGCGGGTACCATTATTGCTGAGCCAGATGTCAGTACTGCGTTATTTGTCTTTTTGCTTGCCTTTGTCATTATGATTGCAGCGGGTACAACCTTGGTGCGACTGGTAAGTATCAGCACAACTGCTGCGCTCATCGCTGTTATTTTTGCGGGACCTTATTTGAGTCAGTATAGTTATATTGGCGAGCGGCTAGGCGGCTATCTTGATTTTCGCGGTGAGCGCATAGACAGTCGTGGCAGTAGCTACCAAGCGTTGCAAGCCCAGCGAACACTGGTGCGCGCTGGGGTGATTGGCGTGGGGCCAGGCCGTCCTATTTATGTGCCTGAAGCTGACACCGATATGATTGTCATTTCGATTGGTCACGCGCTGGGATTACTGGGTATTGCCACGCTATTTTCACTTTATTTTGTGATTGCAGCTAAAGGTGTTTCAATTTCCTCGAGGGTCGAAGGCCCAAGTGCTCTGTTAGCCATTGGCGCAACAATTTATATCTGTTTACAAGCCGGCCTCAATCTGCTGGTGGCGTCTGGCTTAGTGCCGGTTACGGGCATCCCTTTACCCTTTGTGAGCTACGGTTTTAACAGCCTCATCTCTGTGTCAATTGCCATGGGCTTTGTCCATAGTGCGTCACGAGAACTCAAACTTGCTGAAGCGCAACAAGGAGCTGCAGTATGAATAGCAAAAGTAGTCTTGCTGTGATTGATGTTGCGCCCAACATGCCAACTAGTCAGATGTCGCAAGTGAATAATGAACGTAAGACAAGCTTGGGTAAGCACGTTGTGCTGGCAACAGGTGGTACAGGTGGACATATTTACCCAGCAATTGCGGTAGCCGAAGAACTTAAGGCTCGAGGCTACGGTGTCACCTTCATAGGACAACGCAACGGTCTAGAAGCAAACCTTGTCCCCCAAGCAGGCTTTAACTTTGTGGCTGTGACGGCTGGCAAGCTTGATCGGCAGCGTCCTAATCCATTTGAAGCTATAAAAGCTATCTGGGGATGCTTGCAAGCTCTGCAACATGTTGCACGCTTACGCCCAACTTGGGTGGTTGGCTTTGGCGGCTTCGCCAGTTTTCCAGCACTGGCTGCAGCATGGGTGTTGCGCCGTCCGCTGGCGCTTCACGAAGCAAACGCTTATCCAGGTCTCGTCACTAAGCTATTTGCGCGCACTGCACGCTTTGTAGCCTCAACTGAAGCAGCTGTTTCTAACCGTTTATCCCGTTTATCCAAGGTAACCTTGCCTGTTGGCTTACCTATCCGCTTAACACAGATAGATAAAGCTGCTGCAAGAGCGCAACTTGGATTACCTGAAGATGCCCTAATAACCCTAGTTATGGGCGGTAGCCAAGGTGCCAAAGTTCTCAATGAAGTTGTGCCGGCTGCTTATGAAGACTTGGAAAGTATTGATCAGCCTCACTATGTCTTGCACAGTGCAGGTCGAGGGCGCGTGGATAGCGTTACCTGTCTTACCAACTCTAAACACTACCGGGTGATGGAGTTTGTGGACGCTCCGTTAGCATGGTCGGCTGCAGATATTGCTATTACTCGAGCAGGCAGCAGTACGCTAGCTGAGGCTGCGTTCTATGGCGTGCCGCTCATTATGGTGCCGTTTGCAGCAGCATCAGAAAATCATCAGTTTCATAACGCTAAAGCAGTTGAAGCTGATGGTGCGGGCTACGTGATTGAAGAGCATTTACTGTACGCTCAACTAGATGTACTTCAACTCGATGCGCCTCGACTAGCTGAGAGTGTATCTATTTATCCTGAGCCTCTTGTAGAACGTTGGCAACAGCTTTTAGCAGCAAATGTACGCAATGACGTTGCTGAACGTGCGTTATTGCGAGCGCAACCTGAGGCGGCAAAGCACTTTGTTGACGCGCTCGAGCAAGTAGCACCAACCTCGTCTAAATCATCTGTAGCAGGAACGCCATCATGAATCACCTTCACTTTATGGGTATTGCCGGTATTGGCATGAGCGGGCTCGCCCGCTGGGCGTATGCTGACGGCTTACAGGTTTCGGGGTGCGACTTAAGTACGGGTGCAGCGGTTGATAGTCTGCAAGCGTGCGGTATTCCCGTAAGTATTGGTCACGACCCTAGCCACTTAGATATCATCATCAACAATCAACCTGTTGATACCTTGGTGTGCAGCATGGCAGTTCCACGTCAGCACCCCGAAGTTGTAGCTGCTCGCGAGCGGGGTATTACGGTGCGTTACCGCATTGACCTGCTCGCAGAGTTTTTAGCGCGCAGGCGGGCAATCGCCATTACGGGAACTCATGGTAAAAGCACCACAACGGGTATGGTCTCCCATGTCTTTTTAGGCTGTGACGCTGATCCATCCGTCCTAGTGGGTGGGCATTTACCTTGGCTAGTTAAAAGTGCTGCTCACGCACCGCATTCAGCAACCACAGCAAGTAACGTTCACTATGGCAGCGGTGAGGCATTTGTTGCCGAGGTTGACGAGTCTGACCCAGGTTTTGCAAACGTTGCGTCTGAGTTAGCCATCATCACCAACTTAGAAGACGATCATATTGCTGGTGACTTTGACGAGCGCCGTAATTATCATGCGAGTTTAGCTGATCTAGAAAACGCCATGCTGACCTTTGCTGGGCGTGCCAAGCAAGTGCTGTACTGTGCAGATTGGGAAGCACTTAAGCCGCTAGCTGCCCAAGGGATTAGCTACGGGCTCCATGACACAGCGACATATCAAGCGACCAACATGAGTTTAACGGGAAGCGGCAGTACATTTAACTTATGCTATCCGACGGTACGCGGTGCTCACGATGAGCCGGTAACGTGGCAGACGCTCGAGGTAAGTTTAGCGGTCCCGGGTGTATATAACGTGCAAAATGCGGTTGCAGCTTTAGCAGCCGCGCATATCTTTGGTCTAGACGTGACTCAAGCGGCCCAAGCGCTGGCTACCTTTACAGGTGTGGGTCGCCGCTGGCAGCGTACCGGGAGTGTGAACAACGCACTTATTATCGACGACTACGCACATCACCCTACCGAAGTTGGGGTGACGCTCGAGGCGGCCCGGCGGACTGGACGGCGCGTGCGGGCCATTTTGCAACCCCACCGTTGGGTGCGTACTGCCCGTCACTGGCCGGCATTAGCCGATGCTGCTGGACTTGCCGATGAAGTCATCGTGCTAGATATCTACGCGGCAGGTGAAAAAGCAATTCCGGGTGTATCCCCAAACATGATTGTGGAACGTTTGCAAGATGCAGGCAAACAAGCAAGTTATCACGATTTTGCGTCTGCTGAGGCTTATTTAAGTGATTCACTCGAGTCCAACGACCTCATTATCACGTTAGGGGCTGGCGACGTCTGGAAAGTGGGGCAGAACCTACTCCAAGCTTGCGGAGGTGACGATGGCAGCGCTTAACATTCAGCGCCGCAGGTTGGCATCTCTTACTACGTTGGGCGTGGGTGGCGAAGCTGAGCTGTGGGAACTTACTGATCCTGGTACCTTGCTCGAGGATTTACAGCGTGCTACCGACGCGCCCTACCGCTTGTTAGGTGCAGGTTCAAATATTCTAGCTGCAGATAGTGGCATACCTGAGCGAGTTGTCAAGTTTGGCAAAGGTTTTAACAGTATTGCAGCCTTTGAAGCATCACTTAAACGCGGCGAAACATCCATGTGGTTAGCTGCGGCGACGCCCCTACCTGGTTTGGTGCGGCGGGCTGCAACCTGGGGTGTGTCCGGCTTAGAAGGCTTACTGGGTGTACCTGCCGTATTAGGGGGTGCACTGGCGATGAATGCAGGTACGCGTTTTGGAGATATGGCAAGTATTGTACGTGAGGTTGAGCTGTTTGTAGACGGCAAGCTCGAGCGCCTCCCCGCGAGCGACATCAGTTTTAACTACCGCCACACATACCTTCCAGAAGGTGCTATTATCACCGCTGCTAAACTGTCGCTAACACCTAGCTCACCTGATGCCGTCAAGGCCCGTCTAGCTGAGGTTGACGCTGCCCGCAAAGGTCAACCTAAGATTAAATCAGCAGGATGTGCGTTTAAAAATCCACTGGGTGATAGTGCGGGTAGACTCATCGACCAAGCTGGACTCAAGGGACTCACTGTAGGTGGGGCCATGGTGTCGTATGAGCACGGTAATTTTATTGTGAATCAAGGTGGTGCTACTGCCACTGATGTCTTCACGTTACTTGCGCGTATTCAAAAAGTGATTCCGCAGCTCGAGCCTGAATGGCGTTTGTGGGGCGTGGGTAGTCAGCTCGAGCAAGCTCCTCTAGCTAAAAGAGCTTCATGCGCCGCTTAATGATGTTACTTGTACTTGGATTGCTGGTAGGGGGAATGCTGTTAACCCGCTACTATCCAGCGCTCGAGACCATCAGTGTCCGTGGTAACCGCCATCACAGTGAAGCTGCTGTATTGGCGCTAGCCAAGGTAACACCCGGCGATCCGTTTTTATGGGTTACTAGCCAACGCGTTGCTGACTTGGCCCGCGATCCTTGGGTGCGTAACGCCCAACTAACGCGCATATGGCCTAATGCACTCAACATTACTATCGAAGAGCGTGAACCGTTACTTGTGTTTCATGACGCTCATGGTGAACATGTGTACGCTAAGGATGGTACACTTCTTTACGGCGTGTCAACTGAAACAAAAAACGCGCTAGTGTCACTACGGGGCTGGGGTGATGAGCGCATTCAAGAAGCACTTGTGCTCAGCCAACTTCTCGCTGACTACGACTTGCGTAGCCTCGAGTACTCGCCTTACGGTTTTGACATCGAACTAGCTAGTGGGCAGGTGTTTACCCCCAGTGTCGACGACTTAACACTTCACTGGTCGGGATTCTCGGACTATGTTAGCAATTCTATTGCCCGCGAGGATAGCCGCTTAGCTGTTTATCCGTGGGGAGTGAGCGTGAGTTATGGCAGATGAACGAATTATTGTAGGCTTAGATATTGGGACAACCAAAATTTGTACCGTTATTGGTGAACTTGCGAGCGATGGTGTTTTAGATATCATTGGCGAAGGTACTGTTCCTAGTGACGGTTTGCGGCGTGGCGTTGTGGTGAACCTAGAACGCACCATTGCCTCGGTCAAGCGCTCTGTGGCTGCTGCTGAACGGGTTGCAGGCGTAGAAGTCCGGCGTGCGCTGGTTGGGGTGGCCGGTAGTCACCTTAAAGCGTTTACCAGCCACGGTATGGCAGCTATTCGGCGCGGACAAGAAATCACTGCTGCTGATGTTGAGCGCACCATTGAAAACGCAACTGCTGTCCCTTTAGAAGCCAACATGGAAGTCTTGCACGTTATTCCCCAAGAATACGTGGTGGACGGTCAGGACGGCATTAAAGATGCTGTTGGTATGAGCGGCGTGCGTCTAGAAGCAGACGTCCATATCATTGCCGG
>CAZMCW010000117.1:1230-4206 GCA_964564405.1 uncultured bacterium | reverse complement strand
CTCACGACTGTACTCATTGATATTGGTGGTGGTACAACCGACGTGGGCGTGTTTCGGCACGGCAATTTAGCAGATTCGGCGGTGATTCCACTAGGTGGTGACCACATTACCCAAGACATTAGCCAACTTTTGCGCATTCCACCCGACGAAGCAGAACGCGTCAAGAAAAAGTATGGTGTGGCTGTACCCGATCTAGCTGACCGTGAGGTTGCTTTGGAAGTTGCTCACCCTAACTACACGGCATCGCTTTCCACGTTTGAGCTTGCCCAAGTGATTCGCCCCCGCGTAGTGGAAATTTTAGACATGGTCAAAAGCACGTTGGAGCAACGCGTGGGGGCGCTCGAGCTCCTTGCGGGTAGCGTGGTCATCACTGGTGGCGCGTCGCTCATGCCGGGCGTTGAAAAAGTTGCAGCTGAGCGGTTTAGGTTACCGGTGCGCATTGGTAAACCGGTAGGTGTGTCTGGACTTGTTGATGTTGTCGCTAGCCCCGCCCATGCAACAGCTGTGGGGCTTGTACGCTATGGTGTTTTACACAACGATATTCAACCAGCTGCGCAACCACGTAGTGGTGACAGTGTGGGTAAATTTTGGCAGGGTATGCGAGATATTTTCAAGGACTTTTTTTGATCTGTGAGGTGGTGTAGCTCGAGCCCACCAAAATGGTACCAAAAGCCTAGCACTGGAAACTTGGCAGAATTTTCTAATGTTTATTGTATATAGTGATAGGAGTGCAGAATCTCACAGGCTGTAATGTTATACACTGTAGCTCGAAATACAGAGGTACTTAAGCAAATCATAAGATAGTTGCGGTGTATGGGCTGTGTTTTAGCAAGCGATATATGGTAGGTCGAAACTATGCTCTGGGTCAGTTGAGTTTGTTAAGCTGTGCTGTCCACATGATTTTGCTCAACATATTGAGATAGATGGGAATACCAAGTTCTGTAACACATGTAGCTTGCAGTGAGTCACATGACCATAAGGCAAAGTTATGCAACAAAAGAACATTAGTAGGATGAATGTTATAGCGGTAAATAAATGGTGATAAGTAAGATGTATGAAACAGAGTTTGGTGCTCTGTGCCTGAGGAGTACAACACTCTAAGAATGTAGCAATTTGGTGTAACACGGTTAGTTAAATTGTGGTTTCTTGGCAGTTGACAAGGGGAAATCTTAACTAGCTTAGAAGTGTTACAAAGCTCGAGGCAAGTTGCTAATTAAGGGGATATGAGGATGAGTCATACAGAGAATGCAGTAATCCGAGTTATTGGCCTAGGTGGTGGAGGTAACAACGCCGTTAACCGTATGATTGAAGCAAATTTACAAGGCGTTGAATTTATTGCTGCCAATACCGACGCGCAAGTGCTCGCAACCAGTTTGGCGGATACCCGCATTCAGATGGGCGACCATCTTACCAAAGGTCTTGGTGCGGGAGCTAACCCGGAAATTGGCGAAAAAGCTGCCATGGAAGACCGTGACCGTATCTCAGAAGTGTTGCGCAATTCAGATATGGTGTTTATTACTGCAGGGATGGGCGGCGGCACGGGTACAGGTAGCGCTCATGTGGTAGCTGAGGTTGCCAGAGAGCTTGGTGCACTTACTGTAGCTGTAGTGACTTGTCCATTTCAATTTGAAGGTCCCAAACGGGCCCGCGTGGCTGAGGAAGGCTTGCGTAAGCTCGAGGATAAGGTAGACGCGCTCATCGTCGTCGAAAATCAACGCTTGCTATCTGCTATGGACCGCAAAGTCAAACTCAATGACGCGTTTAGAGTGGCCGACCGCGTGCTTTACCACGGCGTCAAAGGCATTAGTGATGTTATCAATATGTCCGGGCTTATCAACGTGGACTTTGCAGACGTACGTGCGCTTTTGTCCAATGCAGGTACGGTGCTTATGGGTATTGGCGCAGGTCGCGGCGAAAACTTGGTGGAAGAAGCTTCTAACAGTGCTACTCACAGCCCACTTTTATCGCGTGGTATTGAAGGTGCCAGTCAGCTCCTTATTAATATCACTGGATCAGAAGAACTCACCTTATTTGACGCGCATGAAATTGTTGAGAAAATTAGTGCGACGACTGACATTGATGACGTTAATGTGCTCTTTGGCGTCGCTACTGACGAAGCTGCTGCTGAGGAAGTTCGCGTGACGGTTATTGCCGCAGGCTTTGATCACGCACCAGAGGTCAAACCGCTCAGACCCACGCAACTACGCGCAGACGCTGCCGGGCGCAACTATGACCCCAGCAACTATGACATCCCAGCCTTTTTGCGCTACAGCGAAAGTACTGACTGAGCAAGCGCGTTTAATGTTTGGGTATTGAGCTAGGGTGGTGTGCTAAACGTATCTCTAGGCTAAGGTCTGGTTTGTAACGCACAAGCGTACAAGACAGATGCTGTTGCCTTGAGCCTTTCAGCACAGTATGAACTTATCAAATACGTTCATCATTTCTGATTAGACCCCTTTAACACACTCACTCTGAGTCATGAGAGTGAGTGTGTTGTTATGGGGCTGGGTAAGTGTGTTGATGCTTACTGTAAGTGTCTTAGCTGAACGCTAACTGAACAGCACCTGCTAGTAGTACAACGTGACAACAACGACCTCAGCCTAAATCCAGATAAGATGGAACCATGAAACGTGACATGTTGTATCAAGGTGCCATCCTTGATCTCATCAAGTTAGAGGATCACTGGGAAGTGATTGAGCACCAAGATGCTGTGTGTGTATTGGTTGTTGAGGGTTCACGCGTGCTGGGCGTTGAGCAGCCGCGTCCGGCGTTGGGCACGCGAACATGGGAACTACCAGCCGGCTTAATTGATTCAGGTGAAACACCCGAACAAGCTGCACGCCGCGAACTCGCTGAGGAAACCCAGCATGGTGGCGACCTCGAGCTCATCACCCAAGTCTACTCGAGCCCTGGCTTTTGTACCGAAAAAGTGTACATCTTTGAAGCGCGCAATATTCATCCTGCAGACGGTCAACC
>CAZMCW010000117.1:916-1220 GCA_964564405.1 uncultured bacterium | reverse complement strand
TGTGTGGCGCAATGTGCAAGAGGCGTGGGAGCTAGTTAAAAACGGACAACTTGTGACTAGCGCGCACACCGCGTTGGCACTCAGTTATGCTCTAGGACACGCCATGTCAAAACCATCATGACAACAGTGACGTCAACCCCACGTATTACGACTAGCTTGCGCGAACTAGCAGCAGTTCGACTTAAACATGCCTCACCTACCGCTGTTGCCATTGGTACTTTTGACGGCGTTCATTTAGGACACCAGCGGGTACTCGCGCATGTTGCTGAAACAGCGCAACACAACAGCTTAGATGCTGTGATTG
>CAZMCW010000117.1:0-906 GCA_964564405.1 uncultured bacterium | reverse complement strand
TAAAGTACTTTTTTTAGGGCAAAAGTATCTCACCAGCCGCCATGAAAAACTTAAGCGACTAGCTGGCTACGGGTTTAACGCCATCGTGGTGATTCCGTTTACAAAGGACTATGCTCAGACCGACAAACAAGTGTTTGTAGACGAACTGGCGCAGCTTAACCCAGTGCACATTATTGTCGGTGAAGACTTCCGCTTTGGGCACAAACGCGAGGGCACCCTTGAAGACCTCAGCCACATTACTGGGCACTTGGAAGTCATTGGTATGCAGCACTTGGAAGATGAGCCGATTAAGTCATCTCATATTCGTAGGCTGCTCGAGGCAGGTGATGTCGTTACGGCACGAAAGTTTTTGGGCTATAGCTACCAAGCTACAGGTACAGTTACCGAAGGTGATAAACGCGGCCGCACCATTGGCTACCCGACAGCTAACCTCAACTTAGCGCCTGAAAAAGCGCTTCCCCAAGGTGTGTTTTCCGTGCGGGTACGGGTGCCTCAAGGAGTGTTTACAGGCATGGCTAATGTAGGCACGCGGCCTAGCTTTGAGACAAATCCCCCGTCGCTCGAGGCCCACCTATTTGACTTCGATGATAACTTGTACGGTGCTGACATGACGGTGAGTTTTGAGCATTACTTACGCGGACAAAAAGCGTTTAGTGGTCTAGACGAACTCAAAGCCCAACTTGCAGCAGATGCTGAGGCGGCTAAGCTGTCACTCACAAATGATTAACACATTGTTACTATGTGTGTGTTACACTTATCTTGCAGATGATGACTTGGTCAAGTTAGGTTATTGAGCCAATAGAGTAAGCACAAAAATATGTATACCCAATTGAGGTATAATACCAAATCCAGTTGATTCTCGAAGAATCAACTCCTGCAAGAGCAGGTAGGATAAACTACGGAATC
>CAZMCW010000116.1:5359-12749 GCA_964564405.1 uncultured bacterium | reverse complement strand
CCTAGGTCGCACGCGCAACTGCCTGTGGCAGTTACTCGTGGAAACGCTATATCTATCCACCGTTTAAATACCTGAGATGCTGCTATAGACTCAATGCGATAACTATTTGTATTTGTCAATAACTAAGCTGCTGATGTTAGTGGAAACAAAAACGCAAACACTTTGTCTAAGCGCGCTGCCCAAGCCGATTCATGATGCTGCGCACCCTCAGCAAGGTAATACTGAAAGTTGTCACCTAGCGTAAATCCAGCCTCGAGCATCGCCTGCTTGGCCTCGAGTGTGACGAACTTATTGTCGTCACTACCGCCGCGCACGTTACTCGTACCTGTACCGCTGTCTAGCCATATGCGCACGGGCAACTTGGGTTTGCTGCGCATGCGTTCTACCGTTTCAATACTGCCATTACGATTTTTGGTGGTCCAAAACGCCGACGACAGCAGCGCGTGGTGCTTGGCAAAATCAGGGTACTCCCACGCCATATAAGCAGAGACTAAGCCGCCCATAGACGACCCCACCGTGGCGGTGTAGTCGCGTCCAGGTAGCACCCGGTAGTACTTGGTGATGTAGCTGGCAATGTCATCACGGTAGTAAAGCGCTGTAGCACTTGCCCGCCCTTTAATAACGACGGGTTTTTTGTGTTTGGCATCTGGCTCTAAACAGGGTACAGCGGGTTGTTGGTAGCTCGCATAAGGCGGCAAGTACTCGGCCATGCGCTGCGCTTCACCATTGCTTACACCTACGATGATAGATTCTCGCATTTGCCCTTGATTAATGGCTCTATCGGCAACTAAGTCAGCTTGCCAAGAGCCTGCAAAGCTGTCTTCTACAAAACTTTCAAAGCAGTTTTGTCCGTCGTGCATGTAAATGACCGGGTAGTGACGGTGCGCTTGCTCGAGGTAGCCCCTTGGCAAATAGATATAGAGTGCCCGCTTAGAAAGCCGCCCCCGAAAGTTGGGGACTTTGACCACACAAGATGCCGACAACGTCGGTTCAGGGTGGTAGTCAAACACCTCGCCGTCTTGAATCCACAATTTGTTAAGTTGGCTCGTGTAATGACCTTGCTCCGGCAAATAGCTACCACCGCCTAAAGCAAGTCGGTAGTGCCACGTGCCAGCAGATACTTCTGCGTCAACTTGCCAACGCTTTTCACTGTGCTTGCGCCCTGGGCCTACCACCTTAAAATGATGGCGGTAGTAACACCCCTCTTGCCAAACCTCGAGCACAGGCTGTTTAGCTGGGCTTACCAAGCTTATCGTCACCATCTGCGTAGCCGTTGGCGGTCTGATCGTTAAAGGGGTTGTAGGCAGGGATGGCAGCGCTTTCACGCTCCCGAGTGTACACCAAAATTTGTGAAATATATGTTGATAAGCGCTTGCGTTTTGCGCAGCTTTAGGGCGCTTGCAAAGCTTGCTGCAGCCTAAAGTTACCCACTTACTAAGTACGGTAAACTGGGCCCCATGACAACCAAAAAACCCCTCGTGAGCAAATCTACCAACAAGCGTAGTCTACGCATGTACCGCTCACATTTTCTTAAACCTTTGCGCGTCCGTCTGGTGACACTGAATGAACTGCTCGAGGACCTAATTGCGTTTGGCGTGGTCATTTTGCTGTTTGCCATTGCGGTATACATTCTTTGGGACAGCACGCGGGATGTTATTTTGATGCTGACCGGGCGCGCTAATTTTAGCGTGACGTTACTATCACAAATTATGCTCGCGCTCATCTTGGCAGAAATTATCGCTACCGTCAACGTGTTTTTGAAAAGCGGTATTTTTAGCCCTGTACCCTTTTTGGTTGTTGCGGTCATTGCTAGCGTGCGGCGCATTTTGCAAATCAGCATAGAAAATAAAGGCGTTGCTGAAGCAACTACCGTCGAAACTGGCTTGCGTGCGTTTAACAGTTTGTCAGTTGAACTTGCGTTACTCACCGTTACCATCGGCGTGTGTGCGTGGGCTATTCATCTGCTCAGAAACAAAAACATCGACGTCTCTGATACGTCGCATGAAGAAGAAAGTTGATAGTAGCCGTACCACTTTCTTGCTTACCTCATTTCTTTGTGTACGTCACTTTCTTAGGGCCATACTCTCGTTGAATATCAAGCTCAGCCATATCGCGTTTGGAACTTTAATCCAAGCGAGCCCATATCAATTGAGTTCATGTGAATTAAGCCCCATGTCGAGTGAGTTTCACATCAAGTGAGTTCCATGTTAGAGCTAAACTACTTCAAATTATACTGACCAACATCAACATGCTTCATCAGGATGAGTAGATAGCTAGCGTAAATATCGACGCAGAATTAGTGATTGTCTTCCTGATGATTTCCTAACACGTACAGTCACCCTTTTGCCAACTTAGTCTTGTGGTATAAGCTCCTTACAAACTCTTGGGGAGGATTTTTGTGGATACACATGGGTCTGTGCGTTATGTAAACAACGTAGCAAGGGCAGCTACTGATCTTTTTATTGCCCAAGCTGAACACGCAATTCAAGAACGCGGTGAGTTTCACGTCATTTTGTCAGGCGGTAGCACGCCGCTAGCTATGTACAAACTTTTAGTAGAAGAAGCCGCTGAAGCACTTTTTTGGCAACATACCAACGTTTTTTGGGGTGATGAACGCTTTGTCCCGCACGACCACGCAGATAGCAACTACGGCGCGGCTAAACAAGCGTTGCTCGAGCACGTGCCCATTCCACCTAACCACATTCACCCAATGCCCTTCTTAAAGGGTGATCCCAATGCAGCCGCCCAAGGCTACCAACTCACGCTTACCCAAGTGCTTGGCAACACGCCTATGGCCGACCTTACTCTGTTGGGGTTAGGCGATGACGCCCACACCGCTAGCTTGTTTCCGCACACAGGTGCTATTCATGCTGATGGACTGGTAACCGTTGTTGAAACTGAGTCCAAAGGAACCCGGTTAAGTTTAACGGCAAGCACGCTAAGCCACAGCCGCACGGTTGCATTTTTAGTTGCAGGTGACAAAAAGCGCGCTGCACTTACAAATACACTCAACGCACCCAAAGATATCGACCGCTATCCTGCCCAAGCTATCAAAGCTCGAGAATCCCTTTTGTGGCTTACTGATATCAACCTAGCTGACGACTAAACACCGGTAATATCTTTGCAAACGTCATAAGTTCATCCGGTCGCAGTTAACTTTGCTGATGCTGCTGAATAAGCACATCAGCAAGGTGCTGGCCTTCCAAAGCAGCTTGCTCAAAAGGAATATAACCTTGCCGGCACACACCTGCTGCATACAGTCCACGTGCTTGTTTTAAGGTGTAGCCAGCTTGTTCGTGGGCAGCAAACGCATGACACATCACTTCATAGGGCAAACTGCCGTCTTGAAAGTCTGCCTTGAGTTGCGTTTGCTCAAAGCTAAACCCAGTTGCTGTCAGGTCTTCAAATAGATCGTCATAGGCCATTTCGCTCAAGCGCCCGGCAACCTCGATGAGCGTGCCAATCGTGAGTCGTGCGCCCAAAAAACTGCCCACACACAGGGCAACTTGCGCAGCAAAACGGTCAATACCTTCCCACGTTTGCACACCTTTAATCAATTTGTTTGTCGTTAGTGCCTTGTGAGTTAATCCTGGTTTAGATGATATTGGTTCAGGTGATATTGGTTCAGATGATACCGTTTCAGACGACACTAGTTTCGGTGATGCCGTTTTAAGTGATGCCGCTCCAGCATCTTCATGTATGCCAACATCTTCGTATAACAACGCCATCACACTGGACTGCAACAGGTGAATATCTGTTTCTTGTTCAATCAAAGTTTTAGCACGGCGGTGAAACGCCCAGTTACTTGCGTAGCCGTTTTGTTGAACGTCAGCAAACACGCGTTGCATAAGGCTACCTGCAGGCGGCTCGAGCTTTACTGCATCCCCTAGCAAATTGTAAACCGTATCCAAACTTGTTGTTATAAGCAGCGTATCCAAACCTGCTGCTTGACAACGCCATGCAGCTTCACAACCTGCTACACCAGCACCTACAATCAGGACATCGTAACGATGTCCTAACCCGCGTTTAGGTGCATTACTAATTTGATTAGGTTGGTCTTTTGAGTGTTGAATAGGTTGTTTGCTGGACTGCTCAATAGATCGCTGGGGCTTGCTGTTGCTCATATCCAAACCATACAAGCCTGCTCGAGTGACTGCAATAGGATAAAAACCCTCTCAAGCAGCTCTTAAGCGCATACTGCTTGCAAGGAGTATCATCCACAAAAATACTGAGTGTGGCTTGCGCCCGATAAACAACTCACTACTGGAGGATTAAATTTGATTTTTCTTTGATCGCGTTTTTAGATTAGAAACTTTTTAAATTAGAAACACTATGATTAAATGTAATACCCACTGGTATTCACATCAAGACTCGAGCATCAACTACTCTTCAAAGCCACCAATTAATGGAAACGGTTGACGGCGTCCAGGCGCACTTACTAGCAAATGCTCACCCTTGAGGGTCCGCTGGTAGACAAGCACACCTTTATTAGCGCCAAGCCAATCTGTTTCCCACTCTACGTCCTGCTGAGCATCGACCATAGCCCGCAAGTGTAAGGGCAAACTGGTACGCAATCCACCTAGTTCGTAGCGTTCACCATTTTCGGTACGGTAACCAAAAAATGAATCTAGAGGTGACCGGTCACTGTACATACACGTTAGTGATTGCACGTCACCAGCGCGGTAGAACGCGGTAGCTTCCCAGACGAGCGCTTGCGCTTCCGACTCAGTCAACACACTTATCTGAGCAGCGCCAGTATCACCATAAAACGCAGCCGGAAAATTTTTGGACTGCACGTAAAATCCAGCATCACCAATGATCAGGTTAGAGACGTTGTTTTCGTATGAAACGCCTTTGACCATGTGCTTAATGTATTCAATCGCAAGCCCATAATGCTGATCATGATACTCAGCAAAGTCTTCCCAGTCTGGGTTAATTAGGGACGTATCGGTGTTAACTTCTAAATTGGGACTGAGCAACGGCGTTCTCCTCGTAGCGGCATCTTAGGGCACTTTTTAGGTCACTTTGTAAATAGCTAAGCTTCCAACTTATAGCGTTTAACTTGTAGCATGCCATTCTTTTGTTACATTCGCTGCACAAACACTGCACCTATCTAATGCGTAACGGGTATTTTTCCACCCAAGACATGCACCTATAGTTTACCGCGTTTTGGGCAACAAAAGGCAACTCAGGTAGCTTTGTGATAAGTTGACGTGGTTGACGCGCACAGCGGCTTAGTAGGCTCGAGCAACACATCACATATTTTCGTGGCAATCATAGTCATTGCTACATGCTTCTATAAAAACTTGCCTATACCTAACTTGTGTCTGACTATAGTGGCACGTGCCTGTCAGCCAACTGTCATTTAATCTGACTTCTTAGACTTCTCCTTATTAGCCTATCCTGCCCAACCGACCTGCTAACTTCAACAAAAGCTAAAGCCAGCTTGTAGTCGGTCATTATGAGCTGGCTTTAGTATGACTGTCAAGGTTAATTTGTCCGTGCTACCAAAATCCGTGCTACCAAAACAAGTGTAAGACAGCTTTAACAGATGTTCGTTTTGCTTGTAGCAACTCATAATGTAGCGCTAAAAGTGCGAAGCTAGTTAAAGACTTAATACGACAGATGTCTAAGTGCGTCAAGCAAACAGGTGTCTAAGTGCGTCAAGCACTAGGTAGGCAAGGTAGCAACGTGAATAGCGGACACACCAAAACTTTGCAAGCGGTAACGCACGTTGGTAAAGCCCGCCTCGAGCATCATGTGGGCAAGGTCGGCTGGTTTTGGAAATGCCAGGGCAGATTTACCCAAATAGCTGTAAGCACCCAAATTACCGGTAATAAGCCCGCCCAATAGAGGCGCAATTTGCAAGCAATACATGCGGAACGCACGTCCGAGTAAGCCTTCAGGTGGTGGTGGAAAGTCCAGCATCACCAGTTTGCCCGCAGGCTTTAAAACGCGCGCAAATTCAGCCAGTCCCTGAGGATAATTTGCAAAATTGCGAAAGCCGTAGGCTACCGTAATGACATCAAAACTGTTATCTGCATACGGCAAGTTGAGGCCGTCACCTTGCTCGAGCCTAATGTCTAAACCTTGGTTAGCAATTTTGTGGCGGCCTACGGTAAGCATCGCCTCAGAAAAATCAACGCCAATAACCTCAGCATGGGGGCAAACTTGCTTGAGTTCAATAGCCACATCTGCTGTACCTGTGGCAACGTCTAAAATGCGCGCCGCACCATCTGCACAAGCTTCGTGGGTAGCTTCTTTGCGCCAAGCCCGATGAATGCCCAAACTGAGCACATCATTAACCAGGTCATAGCGTGCTGCCAACGCTTCAAACATCGCGTGAACTGCGCTTGCTTTATCTTCGAGGGCTTGGGGCGAAATACCATCAAACTTATGAGTATGAGCTGAAGCTGCGGCATCAGCACCAGGTGACAAACTGGACTCGCTCAGGAGGCAACTCCTGCAACACTAGCATCTTGCGCCACGTTGGTATCTTCTAACACGCCAGCATCGTTTAAAAATGTGTCCAACTTTGCCCGACTAAACCCAGACAAACTAGCAGCGTGACCTGCGTACTCGAGCGTTGGCACACTGCGTTTACCGCCATTAATACTCATGACATGTTCAGCAGCTTCAGGCACAGTTTCGATGTTGATTTCTTCAAACGCAATACCGCGCTTGGTAAGCACTTGTTTGGTGATGACACAATCGCTACACCACGTTGTTGTATACATTTTAAGCATGTTGAAACTTTCCTCCAGCAAATGATTCAGCGTTAACCCAATTGCTCCACGTCACTTATTGCTTCACGTCACTTATTGCTTCACGTCACTTAACTGCTCCACGTCACTTACTGCTCCGCGTCACTTAAGACATGTGCTTTTCAGGCTACGCACTTTATGAGCCTAGCACGCAATGAACAGAGGTCTGTCTGCTAGTTATCATTGTGGTGGCTGAGTGGTGGCTGAGTGGTGGTTGAGTGGTGGTTGAGTGGTGGTTGAGTGGCAGCTGAGTTATGGCTAACACATGTTTTGGTTTGGGCGTGATGTTTGTAAAGAACTGATAGACTTACGGGTTGCTAATTTCATCAGCGATAGCTTCGAAATCTGTCAAACTTACAGCATTTCCATCTGCAGTTGCTAGGGCAGCTTAGCCATGCGAACTAGGTAAGTCAAAAAAACTCACAGTGTGTCGATAACCTTAGCCTAGAACTGCTGTCAAGGGTAAAAACCTGCTTTAGACGCGTATGCTACGATACTTTATAGCTAGGATAATTTTAAGGAGGCTCCGTGTGAAACAAACTATCATCACCTTGATTGGACTTATTGCTTTGATTATTCCGCAGGCAAGTGCTCAGACCGTGCTTGACCTTGCCATGAACGACGCC
>CAZMCW010000116.1:222-5229 GCA_964564405.1 uncultured bacterium | reverse complement strand
TCGAGGGTAGCACCCTCCCCATTACCAACGCTGGCGTGGGCGACGCCGCCGTGCTCGAGGTCAACCTGCAAGCTAGCAACGGCGTCATTCACGTGATTGATAGCGTCTTGGTACCTAGGTCAGTAACAGTGGGTAGCACCCCTGCACCTGTAGCCAGTACCAATGCCAACGCGCTCAGCGGTAGCTATGTGAACCGGGCCAACCGCAGCGTGCGTTATCCGGTGGGTAGCCTCAACAATTCAGGGGTGACAGGTTCTGTGTTGCTCTCTGACTATGGCAGTGGGTTTACAGTGGTGACTATTGCGTTACAAGGCACCCCTTTAGGTGGCAACCATCCTGCCCATTTTCATGCGGGTAATTGCGGTTCCGGTGGAGATATTGTTGTCCCGCTCGAGAACGTGAATGGTGCAACTGGGTTTAGTAACACGGTGACCCAAGTGCCCTTTGACAACATCATTAGCGGCGATCACTACTTGAACATTCATCTTTCTGACCAGCAGCTTGATGTCATCGTGGCGTGTGGTGAGGTTGGCTTGTAGTCGGTTAATTATCTTTTAACGTCTGTTTATAAACTTGTACTTGTTGATAAGACCTTGGCGCTATGCTGTTAGGGTCTTTTTAGTTTTTGATAAGGTGTTAAGTACATTTAGCGTTTCCACAAGTAACTGCCACAGGCAGTTGCGCGTGCGACCCAGGGGAGTAGAAATCGACCCACTTAGTATGGGGAAATTAATCTTGGAACTGCTATTGGTACTTGCCTAGCTCGGTAAGTATAGCGCTAGCTCCATACTTGCGGCTAACGCTATAATCTGGCTATTGACGAGATGATCTGGTTGCTCGAGCCAACCTCAGCACTCACCTTTAACAGCACTCACCTTTAACAGCATCTAAGACCCCTCAAATAAGCTCATCATCGTAGGCAGATATTTTAGTCTTCAACAAGCTCACAAATCATCACACTGTGTCCAGGGCGTACGCATGTAGATTTTCTTCAAAAGTTAAAAATGATTTCACCTATCTTTTCAAAGGCTTATTTGCTTGAATAGCTTGCTGAAGCTATGCAAAAGCCTTTAACATCATGAATACTTTCTACACTACTTACGAAACTTAAGCTGTGCGTACGCCCTGACTGTGTCAGTCATCTGGCAAGCTTTACCAGCAGCAGCGCGTATACTTGACTTTGGTGCGTTGCTTAAACTTGTGTTAGGCAACCATGTTTAGACCGTCAGCCTCGAGGCTTACCACCTCAGCATACTGACCTGCAATTACGTAACATTTGCGCCGTCTTATACTAAAGTGATGTCTTGATGTCGCTTTGCGGCATCAAAATCGCTTGTGTTTACGAAGTACAGCGCAGCTCGAGCGTACCCTTAGATGATTTAGACTATGACATTCAAGAGTCCATTTGGTATTACACGGCCATTTACTAGCTAGACGACACACTGCATTCCCTAAGTTAACGCTTGTATGACTTACACCGCCGCACACGCAGGGCGCTGATGTACCTTGCTGTGCACTCACCTGCAAAGGACACGCTATGGACTACCGCAACATTGCTATTATCGCTCACGTTGACCACGGTAAAACTACCTTGGTTGATGGGCTTTTACGTCAATCAAAAACATTTCGAGACAACCAAGAAATTGCTGACCGGGTGATGGATTCTAACGCCATTGAACGCGAACGCGGCATCACTATTTTGGCAAAAAATACCGCGCTCAATTGGAACAGCGTCAAAATCAATTTGGTAGATACCCCCGGACACGCGGACTTTGGCGGTGAAGTTGAGCGCGCCCTCAACATGGTTGACGGCGTACTCGTTTTAGTTGATGCCGCCGAAGGACCTATGCCGCAAACCCGTTTTGTGCTCAATAAAGCTCTGTTACTTGGGCTTAAACCCATTGTTATCGTCAATAAAATTGACCGCCGCGACGCCCGCCCCGACGAGGTTGTTGACCTCACCTTTGATTTGATGGTGGAGTTGGGCGCTAGCGACGAACAACTTGACTTCCCAGTGGTCTATGCCGTTGCCAAAGAAGGTCGCGCGTGGCTCGAGCTTGACCAACCTAAAGACGACCTAAGTGCCTTGTTTGAGGTGATGCTCGAGCACATTCCCGCACCCAAAATCGACCTAGATGCACCATTTCAGTTTCAAGTTGCCAACCTCGATTACTCAGATTACTTAGGTAGGTTAGCTATTGGACGGGTACGGCGCGGACGGCTTAAGAAAAACGATGGTGTCATTCATGTTCACCGCGACGGTAGTGAAGTACGGGGTCGCATCACCAAAACTTATACCCACTTTGGCCTAGAACAAGTTGAGGTTGACGAAGTTCAAGCTGGCGACATTGTGCTTTTGAGCGGTCTTGATGATGTCCAGATTGGCGATACCCTAGCCCATCCAGACGCAGTTGAAGCGTTACCCGTTGTCGCCATTGACGAACCCACAGTCAGCGTTAACTTTAGCCCTAACAGCAGTCCGTTTGCTGGTAAAGACGGTAAGTATTTAACCTCTACACATATTAAAGGCCGGCTCGAGCGCGAACTGCTTACCAACGTAGCGCTTAAACTCGAAGACCTCGGTAACGAACAGTACCGCGTATCCGGGCGGGGCGAATTGCATTTATCCGTCCTCATTGAACAGATGCGCCGCGAAGGTTATGAATTTAGCGTGTCGCGTCCTGAAGTGATTCTTAAAACCATTGATGGCAAACGCCATGAGCCTTACGAACACGTTGTGGCAGACGTGCCTGAAAGCAGCATGGGTGCAGTCATGGAATCCCTATCTAGCCGCAAAGGTGAACTGGTCAATATGGCCCAAGAAGGTGGCCGCGCCAAGTTAGACTTTGTCATTCCCAGCCGGGCGTTATTTGGTTACCGCAGCCAGTTTTTATCGATGACCCAAGGTGAGGGTCTACTAAATACTGTTTTTGATAGTTACAAACCCTTTAGCGGTGACCTCAAAACCCGTCAAAACGGGTCGCTTGTGTCCATGGAAACAGGCGAAGCGTTTGCGTACAGCATTTTCAAACTTCAAGATCGAGGTAGCTTTTTTATCGACCCCGGTACGCAGGTTTACGTAGGTATGATTGTAGGTGCTAACGCACGAGCTGGCGATTTAAACATCAACGTCAACAAAAACAAAAAACTCACCAACGTGCGTGCGTCGGGTAGTGATGACAACATTGTGCTCACGCCAGCTAAGAAGTTGTCGCTCGAGGAAGCCCTCGAGTACATTGCCGATGACGAGTTGCTCGAGGTGACCCCCTCCGCTATTCGTCTGCGCAAGCGTGTCCTCAACCCCAGCTTGCGTAAACGCGACAAAGCTGCAGCGTAACTTTTTGCCAAGACCTTACCATCACCAACCTTTATTGAACCCCTGCACTAATAGTGCAGGGGTTTTTTATTTTAGGTGAGCTTAAGCGACATTGATGGCAACTGTATCCCTAGAAATACAACGTTATTATCCCAAGAAATCACCCTATATGTAAGCGACATAAATGTGCTGCTCATAACGGCTTGTAGCGCACTACTGCCGGTGCTTCATACTTGCTCAAATCCGACGCCAGGGTCACCACAAAGTCGGAAATGGCTTTCTAATCCAAATTAGGGCTTTGGAGCTGAACATCGTTCCATCGTATATCTCAGCATTTTTCTCGAAATCATATGCTAGTTAATGTACGAAAAGAAAGCCTTTTTACCCATTTACGTATCGGGGTAACGACTTTGCGGTTGCCCTGAATCCGACGCCAACAAAGTTGCATTGGAACAGGAAATTACGGTATAGTTGAGCGTCTATCATTAAGACAACGTGAACTATCTTACGAACTACCGTGCGTCTGCTATCATCCCCACTTGCAACGCCGTCCTCGTTTATGAGTTGCCTACTTGTTTGCCAACTATCTTGTTTGCTAACTATGGTTGTAGCAAAATCAAGTATGCTTGTAACAGGATGTAGCAACCGCTACAATAATGACTAGTTCCCAAACTTTAGGAGGTCTGCTGTGGCAGAAGTAGTGCTTGAACACGTGTACAAGCGATTTGGCAATGTAACCGCCGTGCAAGATTTCAACCTCAACATTGATGATGCAGAATTTATGGTGTTTGTAGGTCCGTCTGGCTGTGGTAAAACCACAACTTTAAGAATGATCGCTGGGCTCGAGGAAATTTCCGACGGTACACTTCGTATTGGTGACACAGTTGTAAATGACATGCCACCCAAAGACCGCGATATTGCCATGGTGTTCCAAAACTACGCGCTTTACCCACACATGAACGTAGAACAAAACATGTCGTTTGGGTTGCGCCTTCGCAAAACACCTAAAAACGAGATTACCGAGCGGGTCCAAGAAGCTGCTAACATCCTGCAAATTGAGCACCTTTTGCAGCGCCGTCCACGTGAGCTTTCCGGTGGGCAGCGTCAGCGGGTTGCCCTCGGGCGTGCTATTGTTCGTGAGCCAAAAGTATTCCTCATGGACGAGCCACTTTCTAACCTTGACGCTAAATTGCGTGTTGAAATGCGTGCGTCTATTTCTAAGTTGCACCGCCGCTTGGGCGTTACCACCGTCTACGTCACCCACGATCAAGTGGAAGCTATGACCATGGGTACGCGCATTGTGGTGATGAAAGACGGGCTTATTCAGCAGGTTGACACTCCGATTAACCTCTATGAAAAACCTGTTAACAAGTTCGTAGGTGGCTTTATGGGTTCACCTGCCATGAACTTTTTGGTCGGTAACGTTGACGGCGAGCACGTAAAGGGTCCTGACGGCAGCTTTGACGTTGTACCAGACGCTGAGCTAACCAATAAGCTTAACGCTCACAACGGCAAAAAAGTCTACTTTGGCATTCGTCCAGAAGACCTTGGTATTCGTGGCAATACTAGTATTCCCGAAGGCGATAATATTATTAAAGCAACTGTGGAAGTTGTGGAGCCTCTTGGTGCAGAAACTGTCATTATTGCGTCTGTGGCTGGTGACCAAAGCTTGGTTGCTCGTATTGACGCGC
>CAZMCW010000116.1:0-212 GCA_964564405.1 uncultured bacterium | reverse complement strand
AGGCCCCCGCCGGGTCCGAGCGCCTCGTCGCCAGCTTGATCTGCTGGCTGACCGCGAAAAAATGCATGCGTTTGGCTTGGAAGACGAGCGGAACATTCGCTTCGAGTAAATTTAGCTACGTTTTTGACAAGTCACCTGCCGGTGGCTTGTTTTTTTGTGTTTTTTATAACCTGTTGTACCCTTTCCGGTTATTTTGGTAACAAAGTAACCCG
>CAZMCW010000115.1:10263-12764 GCA_964564405.1 uncultured bacterium | reverse complement strand
CGCGCACTTGGCTGTGAGCAAACCTTAAAACGCTTTTTATCGCGCTGCAACCCTACTCAAAAGCAGCTTACTTTGGTACACCCGAGTCATTTACGAAGGCTGTGGTGGAATGCCCTTGCTGGGCTCGAGCGGCCGCTACCGTTGCTCGAGCGCACCCTTGCCAAAGTGCTGCGCCTACCGGGACTATTGCGAGACATTGCCCGTGAACTGCCAGGGCTTTTGCGTGTCCTGCGCGTCCTTAAGCAGACTGAGGATGTCAACAAGGTACTCAAAAACCTCACCGTGGCTGTACCAAATCCTCAAACCCTACCTTTAAAAACGCGCCAGCAAATTGTGCGCGGTATCAAGTGGGGGCTTACCTTACTGCGCGTGCGCTTGGGTGCAAACTGCTTACCCCGTTCGCTCGCGATTTATGTGGCACTGCGCCAACGCGGGGTGCCAGCGGTGTTTTGTAGTGGCATGAGGCGAGTGGACGGCAAGCTCGAGGGACACGCTTGGGTTGAGGTCGACGGCATTGTACTCGATGAACTGCACGAACCCCTAAACCAACAGCAGTACAGTATTAACCTGCGCTATCCTGACGAAGCTGCTTAGCTGTCAATAATCTGTTCTATAATGGTGCTATGGCAGACGTTGGAGCATCAAGCGCCAAAGACCCATCTGAAGTCACTACCTCGGCACATTCAACCCACAAGGTGACTTTAGACATACCTTCAACGCCACCGATAATGCCACCGGCAACTACCTCTGAGCAACTTGCTTATATGTCTAAATTTGATGTCCCTACCGTATGTATTGATACAACGATATACACCAAAATGGCAGAAACTGGCGTGCTAAACCCGCAATACAGCTATGAACTAATTTACGGCACCATCATTCAAAGTCAGCCGATCAGCCCGAATCACGCGCACAAGCTGATGATCTTAACTGAACAACTTAGTGATTGTTTACAAAAGCAAGCTATCATCAACAGTCAAAACCCGTTATCTGTTAATACTACTAGCGAAGTTCAACCAGATATTGCCCTGCTAACACCCCCTGCTGATCGCTATCGTGATAAGCATCCCACGCCAGAAGATGTTTTACTCATCATCGAAATTGCCAGCAGCACCTTGAAAACTGACCGTACACTCAAGCTGCAGCTTTACGCCATCGCCAACATCCCCGAATATTGGATTGTTAACCTACCAGATAAGCAGCTCGAGACACACAGCAACCCCGACACCAAACGTGGACAGTATTTAGAAACCAAGCGCTATAACGTAGGTGATAAAGCCAGTCCAAGCGCCTTTCCAAACTGTCAGCTTCAGTGGTGGTCGTAGTTTTTATCAGAGAAGCAAGGTAAAGATCAGGGACGCATCTGCCAGCGTACATCTAAGCGAATTTTGCCTGCTGCGTGTTGTACAAACTGGCCATGTCGGTCACGCCCTAGCTGACCAATTGGCGTTCTGGAGCGTTCTCCTGAAACCATCTCCCCTACCTGCCAACGGCGAAAGCATCCGGCTGGCGGCAGTAAGCCTAAGCCGCCTTGGAAGCCGCGTAGTAAGTGCCAAGCGCGCTCGAGCGGCCACGTTTCCCAATCAATCTTCAAATCACCAGGTTTTACTCTGTTAGCCTGCACCAGCGTAGCTGAATCAACCTCAGCTTGGGGTTTAGGCGCTGCGTAGCCGCCGCGTAAGTTGCTGAGTGTACGCGTGAGCAAGGTGTTAGTGAGGCTTTCATAGGCGCTAAGTTGCTGTTTTAAGGGCATGCCGAGGGGAATCTCGAGCGCTTCTTGTTCAAAGATGGCCCCTGTGTCCATGCCAGCATCAATCTGATGTACAGTTACGCCGCCCTGTAAATCCATGTAGTAGTACTGCCACGCAAACGGGTTTGCACCTCGGTACTGCGGAAGTAACGACGGGTGTACATTGATAGTGCCTAAACGCGGCAGATTAAACACCTTTGGCTTAAGCAGCGAGTTCATGGTCACCACACAAATGACATCTGCTCGAGCACGCTCAACTAGGTCATACAGCTCGGCTTGCCGCGCCGGATAGTAAAACAGATAAGGCAGTTGCTTGTAGCGCGCCAGCCAACTTAAAAACACTTGTCCATAACGTAACCTGCGCGCTTCGCTGACCTCTTTACGAATGCGTTTGAGGCGGCTTGGTTGATAGCGAAACGGCGCTGACTCAACGACGGCAACGACCTCCTCCTGCAACATAACGCGTGTGAGGGCCGAGATACTCATGGGCGTGTTTGTGCCTATAAACACAACCCGCAAAGGTGGACGAGATAACACGCTTTTTAGTCTATAGGTTTTAAGTGTGCCAGCAGGCTGCTCGTGGACGTTTGAACACAGAGAAGGTTATCAATTCCAAGCCGAGTTTATCTAAAGCACACTTGACAACCTCAGCAGGTATCTCTATACTTAAATTGATTTTAACTGAAACGATTCAGATAGAATCATTTCACACAAGACATTGACATCAGTTACATGTTGATTTTGATTGCAA
>CAZMCW010000115.1:0-10217 GCA_964564405.1 uncultured bacterium | reverse complement strand
TTAGCTTTTGCCCTAGCACGTAATGAGTTTCAAGACTTACGTCGTCGCGCGATGTGGCGTGGTTGGCTCGAGCGACTCCGCAACACCCCATCACATCTATCTGCCTTTGATGATATTTATAAGCAGGGTGTTAACTTGCGCAAAAGCAGCCGACAACTTACTGATGTGCGTCTAGCTGACATTATCGGCAGTGTGGGTCGGGCAAGCGAGTACACCGCCAATTTTTTACCCCGCCACGATCACGATGAAGAACGCTGGGCTCGCGTGCGAATCGCCGTCACCAGTGACCGTGGTGTGCCGCCTTTGGAGTTGCTCGAGGTTAACGGTAAATACTACGTTGAGGATGGCCATCACCGCGTTTCTGTTCTCAAAGCACTTAGCGCAAATTACACCGAAGCTTTTGTCACTCGCGTTGAGGTCATGCAACTTACTCAACCAGTACAACCAACATCACCTGCGCTACAAGCAGCTTGCACAGTAGCAGCTTGCTGCGACAGCGTTTGCCTCAGTTCTGCATGCAACGCCAACGTGTAATCCAAAGCAGCTACACGTTAGTAATAACACGCTACTTAACTGTAGCTAACAATCACCTAACAGCGTAATGGTACGCACGGGCGTGAGCCTAGGGTATATCTGATGAAATCTCCCCCTTCCCCCTTTCTCCCCTTCCCGTTTTCCCCACGTACAGCATTAGCATCTATCGCCCAACGCTCTTTTGACATAGTTGCCGGCGACGGCAACCTCTTAGTGAAGCTTACGAATGCTTAGCTTATCAGCAGGCTACAGTGGCGTATATGAACCTTACCAATACACACGCCGTCATTACAGGTGCAAGTAGCGGCATCGGCACCGCCTTGGCTGTTGCACTTGCACATGAAGGTGTTCATTTGCATCTACTTGGGCGCGATGGCAGCAAACTAGAACACGTCCGCAAACACATTCAGACAGATGTGAACGATGCCATCACCGTGCAAGTTCACGCGTTTGACCTCACAGATGATGCCGAAGTGATGGATTTTTGCCACGCCCAGCACGACGCAGCTATTGACATGTTGATTCACAGTGCAGGCGTGGTTGAACTTGGCAAACTTGCTGACTCGAGCATCGACACGCTCGACTGGCACTACAATGTCAATGTTCGCGCGCCCTATCTGCTGACTAAGGGACTGCTCGACCAGCTCGAGGCAGCATCTGGTCATATCGTTTTTATCAACTCTGGGGCAGGGCTTAGAGCTAACGCGGGTTGGGGACAATACGCCATGAGCAAGTTCGCCCTCAAAGCTTTAGCAGATAGCCTGCGCGCTGAGCTAGACGGCGTGCGGGTGTTAAGTGTGTACCCGGGCCGCACCGCTACGCCCATGCAGCAAGGTGTCTATGAACAAGAAGGTAAAACTTACGATCCAGAACCACTTATTCAACCAGAAGACGTTGCCAGCCAGATCGTCAGCGCCCTCAAACTTCCGCGTCGGGCGTCGGTGATTGACCTCAATATTCGACAAGGTTAGAACAGCCCTGAGCCAGAGGTGTCATCTCATCGAAAGTCCTTGAGTCAGGCATATTCATACCGTTGACCAGCTCCGAGCTAGAGGTAGCATCTTTGGCTCTGATGTTCTTCTCTCCCCTTCCCCCCTGCTCCCATGCTCCCTTTCTTTCTTAACCACGCCTGCTAAGCTATCCCGTCGGTCACGCCACACCGACAATAACCCCCGCCTTCTCGAGGTACTGCCGATACGCAATCGCCAAACGATCTGACTTGAGGTGTAATTCAACTTGCAAATCCAACGGCAATTCTTCCGGCCGCTGACTTATCAGGATGCTCTCGTCTTGGCTGAAGACTTTATCTTGAAACTGCCTAAACTGGTCATCAACTAGGTCAAAACCGTAATTTCTGGACAGCACAATAAACGCTTTGGTACGCCGTTCACTCACGGGTAACGCCGCCATGAGCATCGAAAAAACCTCGCTTGTATCTGGGTCAGTTTTCCGAAAGCGCACACACATGGGCCGCAAGATGCTGTAGACATAGCGGTTAGTCACAACCTTGCCGCGTCCGTCTGGATCAGGTTGCAAGATGTCGATGGGGTCAGTCTCTAGACAGGCACCCCTATCATGTACATGATAATCAGGAATTTCCGCATGAGATGGTTCACCTAATAAGCCTTCATGCACCCACATGAGGTGCGACACATCCAAAAAGTTTTCGATGACTCTGGGCGCTTCTGCACTCACTTCATAGGGGCCGCAGAGGATACTATGAAAGCTATCGTCACTCGCCTCTGGAAACGGTGCAAGCGGGTTAGCATCTTCAGCGGATAAGTTCACCCAGACGAGGCCGTAAGCTTCTTTGACGGCATAAACGGTGGCTTTAGCCTTAGTGGGAATGGTTTGCTCAGGGGGTTGGGCTGGAATACGCACACACTGCCCACTCATGTCGTAACGCCAACCGTGGTAAGGGCAGACTAACATGCCTTCCTCGAGCCTCCCCAAAGAAAGCGCCGTTCCTCGGTGAATACACAAATCTCTAAACGCATGAACTTGCCCGTCTAGCCGAAACAGTGCAACCTGCTCGCCGAGCACTAGAACTTGTTTGGGCGTACCATCAATTTCTTGTGAGGCTGCCACCGGCAACCATTCACGCTCGAGCACCGCATCATGAAGACGTGTCATCTCATCATCTCCTTTTAATTTCAGTAAAGTAAACCCTCAAATCTGTAATTCTTTGCAACTCAACCTAAATTGTACACATCACCATTTGTAGGAGAGATACCGCGTTAGCATCACGTTTTAGCGATACTTTTATACCTGAGACCATCTCAATAACAAACCAACTACAGTACTACTCACACCTTATAAGAGAGTTCAGAACAAAGTCTCTCACAGTGATTAACGGCCTCATCTATAAAGGTGTAGATGATTTTGCAACAATGGGGCGTATGTTTATGCCTAGCCCTACCAACCATCAGGCAGTAACCATTGCAAGCTCATCCATCCTATCGGTATAGTGAAACATGATGCAAGAGGCACCTTCCTCAGATATACCTTCAGATACCCCGCCAGACACCCTGTTAAATAAATCGGCACCACCTGATGTAAGTTCTTCATCAGGATTACAACCAAAGCTCGAGATGCGCGCGATTAGCAAACGCTTCCCCGGCGTGCTCGCCAATGACCGCGTAGATTTACAGGTCATGCCGGGCGAAGTTCACGCGCTGCTCGGTGAAAATGGCGCGGGCAAAACGACCTTGATGAACATTCTTTACGGACTCTACGCCCCTGACGACGGCGAGATGCTGGTCTCAGGTCAGCCCGTTCACTTTAAGTCCCCTCGAGACGCCATGAACGCGGGTATTGGGTTGGTTGCGCAGCACTTTACATTGGCCCGCCGTCACAGCGTGGTGGAAAACATCGCCCTAGGCTTACCCAGCACACCACTCTTTTTTCCAACTCGCAAACTGCGCGGACAGATTCGTGAACTTGCTCATCATTACGAGTTAGATGTTGATCCAGACGCCAATATCTGGCAACTTTCAGCAGGTGAGCAGCAACGGGTGGAGATTCTTAAGGCACTGGTGCGAGGCGCTGACTTGCTTATTTTGGACGAACCAACTAGCGTGCTTACGCCCCAAGAAGCAGACAAGCTGTTTAAGGTGGTCCGGCAAATGCAGCTCGAGCATAAATCCATTATTTTCATCTCCCACAAGCTTGACGAAGTCATGGACATTGCTGACACCATCACCGTGTTGCGCAAAGGTGCGGTAGTGGGAAACAAAGCCAAGACAGAGACAAACGCAAGTGAACTTGCCAACTTGATGATGGGGCGGGCCATTCGTGAAGCGCACGTAACCCCTAAAGCTGAACCTGAACTCGAGCAAGCTGAGGTTGTGCTCGAGCTCGATAACGTCAGCGTCATGGGCAACCGCAACGTCCTCGCCCTCAAAGATATTTCGTTCAAACTTCACAAAGGTGAGATTTTGGGTGTGGCCGGTGTGGCCGGGAACGGGCAAAGTGAACTCACTCAAGTGCTTACGGGACTCATGCACGCTCGCACTGGTCAGGTCTTGCTCGAGGGTAGCCCTGTTCAGCAGAAAAGTGCCAGGGACTTATTTGAGGCTGGCATCGCCCACATTCCCGAAGACCGCAACCATACAGGTGTCGTCCCGGATTTTGCAGTTGAGGAAAACCTCATCCTTAGGCAATACCGCTACCAGCCCTTTTCTCAAGGTCAATGGCTCAAACACACCGAAGTTGATACCTTCGCCAAAGCGTCTATTCAAGATTATGATGTTTCCACACCCTCACAGCGCACACCTACCCGTTTGTTATCTGGTGGCAACGTGCAAAAACTGATTCTTGCACGTGAGCTTTCAGGGCAACCCAAAGTGATTGTGGCAGCTCATCCAACGTACGGGCTAGATGTAAGCGCAGCGCAACTCACGCACGAGCGGCTGCTCGAGCAGCGTGAGCGCGGTGCTGGGGTGTTGCTTGTGTCCGAAGACCTCGACGAACTATTTCACCTTTGTGACCGCATTGCCGTGCTGTTTGCAGGTAAGTTGATGGACATTGTCAGTGCAGCTAGCGCCGATCGTGAGACACTCGGCTTACTTATGGCTGGGCGTACACAGGGTGCCGATGCTAAACGCACAGATGGAGTTGCCGCATGAGTCAAGCTGATGCGACTGCCCGCTGGCGTATCGAAAAACGCGACAACGTTTCTGGTTGGCTAGTCGTCGGCACTTTACTCCTGGCTGTATCTGCCGCCCTAGTTGTCACTGGGCTTATCTTTTGGGCCTACGGTACCCCGCCAATCACAGCTTATAGGATGATTTTAAGCGCGCTGTTTGCAGATTTTCGCAGTTTTTCTGAAGTCCTGCGGCGCATGATTCCCTTGCTGCTGTGTGGCGTTGGCTTGGTGCTGGCGTTTCGCGCCAAGTTTTGGAACATTGGTGCCGAGGGACAACTGTTGGCGGGGGCGGTAGCTGCGTCTGGTGTAGCGCTATTTATCCCGCTGCCTGGACCTCTACTTATTCCTACGATGTTCATTGCTGGCGGCTTAGCTGGTGCGCTTTGGGGGCTTTTACCAGCACTCCTCAAAGTCAAACTCGGCGTCAATGAAATCATCACCACGCTTATGATGAATTACATTGCGTTTTACATTGTCCAGTGGCTAATCAACGGCCCTTGGAAAGGTGAAAGTATGCGCGGCTTTGCCTATACCGACCGCTTTGAGCGCGTAGCACGCCTTCCCACACTGGCAGGCACGCGCTTTCACTACCCAACGCTTGTTTTAGGCGTGCTGCTAGCAATTTTTGTAACTGTCTTGTTAGCGCGTAGCAAACTCGGCTTTGAAATCCGCATGATGGGTGCCAGCCCCGAAGCTGCTCGCTATAGCGGCGTCAACTTTTTGCGTACCACGTTGGTGCTTGTTTGCATAGCTGGGGGTGCGGCTGGACTAGCAGGTGTAGGTGAGGTTGCCGGCATTCACGGACGCTTAGTTGGTCCTTACGATGTCGCTTTAGGCTACGGCTACACGGCCATCATTGTGGCCCTCCTGGCAAGGGGCAACCCGCTAGCAACCATCATCAGCGCGCTTTTTTTGGGTTTTGTGTTTGCCGCTGGAGACATCATTAAAGTCACCTTGCGCTTGCCTTTTCAGATTACCGATGTCATCAGCGGGCTTATTTTGTTTTTTCTAATTTGTAGTGAACCGCTCATCACCTACCGACTGCGTTATCAAAAACGAGCTGAAGCTACCTCACGTGAGGCTTCAGTCGCATCTAAGGCAACACCTACCTCACCTCAACCCGCAAGGAGCGAACATGGAACTGGATAGCTGGCTTATTAGCACGACTGCACGCGCGCTAGCGTTTAGTACGCCACTACTCTTGGCTGCCCTTGGTGAAATTTACGCCGAGCGTTCCGGCGTGGTCAACCTTGGCGTGGAAGGCATGATGTTACTTGGCGCAGTTGTTGGTTTTGCCACAGCGCACAGTTCTGGCTCACCGTGGCTAGGACTTCTTGCTGCTGCAGCTGTAGGCGCACTTGCTGCTTCTGTTCACGCGTTTGTATCCATCACAATTGCGGCTAATCAATACGTTTCTGGGCTGGCACTTACTATTTTGGGGACAGGTCTCGCGGGCTTACTAGGGCGCAATTGGGAAGGCATCCCGCTTGCAAATCCTATGGAACAGGTGAATGTGCCTATCTTACGCAACATTCCACTTTTAGGTGAGGCTGTTTTTGAAGGGCAGTATCTGCTGACTTTTTTAGGCTTGCTTACAGCAGCATTGCTGTGGTTTGTGCTCTACTACACCCGCCTCGGCATGACGTTGCGCAGTGTGGGTGAGTCGCCCAAAGCGGTGGACACAGCGGGCATTAGCGTGACGTTGGTGCGCTACTGCGCGGTGACGCTTGGCGGCAGCATGGCAGGCATTGCCGGCGGCTATTTATCGCTCGCCTACCGCCCGTCTTGGTCAGAAGGCATCACTTCGGGTATGGGTTGGATTGCGTTAGCTATTGCCATTTTTGCAGCGTGGGACCCTCTGCGGGCAATTGGAGCAGCGTTTTTATTTGGCGCATTTTTTCACTTATCGTTCCGCTTACAGGGTACTTTTTCACCTGAGCTGCTCAAGTTGATGCCGTATGTGTTTACCATCGTGGCACTTGTACTCACAGCACTTGGCAAGGACAACACCCGCTTGCGTGCGCCGGACGCGCTTGGGGTGCCGTATGCGCGGGGTGAGCGCTAACCTCATTCAGCACCACTCAGCTCCAATCCTCTACACTAAGCACGTGAATAACCTTAAAACGCTTTACATGACTACAACTTGTCTCATCTGCTTGCTCGTATTAGGCAGTTTTGCACACGCACAAACCACAACGCTCGAGCTCACCACAGCTACCCTCAACGGACAAGCCGTATGCAATTTGTCCCGCAGTAAGGTTGAGACTGATATTTTAGGCGAACCCGACTGGGTGAATATCGACAGCTTTCCCCTGCGTTGGATGATTAACCGCGGGCAGTTAGAAGAAGACATGATGCCTGTTACAACTGCCTACTATGACCTCGCTTTACAACCAACTTACCTGCCGATTGAGGAAACCCTGCTGACGCTGAACGTGGTGCTCGAGGACACGTCCATCACCTTCTCACACGACATCGACCCAAGCTGGAGCATTACCGAAGCACAGCAGTGGCTCGAGGCAACCTTTGACGCCCAAGGTGCGGTTGTTGTCGAAGAGCCTATGGGGGCTGTCATGGAGATACTCGAGGACGCCAACTTTTGGGAAAGGCTCAGCCTCCAAAACGCGGCGTTTTATTTGATTGGACTCAGTTTTGGCAACCACAGCATTGCATTTTACTTTCCTGAAAATAGCCGCGAACTTATTGCCTTGGTGATTGCTTGCGGCGATATTTCTGAGCTTTACTGACTTGCCGTCATAAGCTATTTTGTCAAGACGTAATAGTAATATCACGATAATGCCCTGATGTCGTAATACACATACTCTGATGAAATCTCCCTGTCCCCCTTTCTCCCCTTCCCCCTTTCCTACCTACAACATTGCACGTCAGTTATGAGACCCCCTACCTACTCCTTCATGAACACCCTATTTGTCAATATGCTTGCAAGACCCCACCTTTTTGTATAAAATCACATGTTGAAGCCAATTTTGGAGGTTTTTATGCAAAAAGTTAAGTTTTTGGTTCTTGCCCTTGTAACGGCACTTGTGCTCTCGTTTGCAAGTGGTCAAGATGACACCCTCACCGCTGGGTTTATATATGTAGGACCGGTTGGTGACTACGGCTGGACCTACGCGCACGATCTTGGGCGGCAAGCTGCCGAGGAAGCACTTCCGTGGCTCGAGACCATCTTCATTGAATCCGTTGCCGAAGCTGAGGTTGAAAGTTTTATCGACCAACTGGTACGCCAAGGTGCCGAGGTGATTTTTACCACCAGCTTTGGTTATATGGATGGCACGTTAGCAGCTGCTGAACGCTATCCAGATGTCATCTTTGCCCACGCAACCGGCTTTCAACGCGCGCCCAACGTGGCTACCTACACGGCAGATTTTTATCAGATTTACTACCTAAACGGGCTACTAGCTGGCGCACTCAGCGAAACGGACAAACTCGGCTACATTGCCGCGTTCCCTATTCCCGAAGTGAAACGCCACATCAACGCGTTCACGCTCGGCGCACAAGAAGTCAACCCGGACATTGAAGTTGATGTGCGCTGGATTTACGAGTGGTTTAGTCCGGCTGCGGCCGCCGAAGCTACCGAAGCCCTCATTGCCGAAGGTGCTGATGTCTTTGCGTTCACCGAAGACACGCCCACGGTGATTCAGGTAGCAGCAGAAAGTGGTTATGGCAGCTTTGGACATTACTCTGATATGTTGCAATTTGCCCCTGACCACGTGATTTCTGGGCAGATTGTTAACTGGGAAGTTATCTATATTGACTTCTTGCAAAAAGTTCGTGATGGCGTCTACACGGCAGACAGCATGGAAGACGTTGACTATTTCTACAAACTAGATACCGATGCTGTTGCCGCCGGTGCCACCGAAGAAATTATTGTAAATCCCGTCTTTGACGAAGCACTCCAAAGCACTATGATTAGTGACCACCCAGAATTTGGGGAAATTTCGGTGTACGACCTCATGTTTACGCGCCTCGAGCAAATGGATCAAGTCGAACCTACTTTTGACCCGTTTACAGGTCCTATGATGGATAGGCAAGGCAATGAAGTCTTAGCAGATGGCGAAATTGCTGACCTCGAGCACCTACTCACTATGCAGTGGGCGGCTACCGGCGTCATTGGACCTTGGCCAGATGAACCGTAAACCTCTATTGCTAACATCTACCTAAACAAAACTACCGGTGCTGTTCATTAGTGGTTTCCACTAAAACAGCACCGGTAGTTTGTCTATAGTACACGCTAAGCACAAAAAGAAAGCAACTCTTTCGCCTTGACTTTGTTCAGTCGGGGTGCTCGCTCGGTTCCACTTTCTTTTCTAAGCGGATACTCACTTGAGCCTAAAATGGGTCTGAGAGTTGCTTGTGTTGAGGAGTAACTTTCGATCAACCTTCTTTATGGTGTTACCTCCTATGGCTTTAGTTTACGCCTTACACGTATTCATGTCGGTATCCAAAAACGTGATATTCCTCACGAAAATGTGCTATGATTGATGGTGGTGTGATGTAACTAAACCATCGTTATCCAATTCTTTTCAAACATGTCCTGCATGGGATTACTCAAGTTTGATAAGCTTGACCGTGTTAATTGATGTCACTTTAGTTGCTAGCTGCTCGAGGTGATGTTTTTATATACCTCCCACGAATAAAATTACTCAAATATAGTCAAAAATGCTGATTAAATAGCTATTCACGCATAAAATACCTTTTGATAGCCCCAAAACCCGAATGAACTTACATCATCTCATGGTAAGATGACGTTATGTCTATTTTTCTACCCAACCCACGAAGGCTGTAACCGTGCGGCTCACCGAACGTGAAAAAGACAAACTGCTCATCTTTACCGCCGCCGAACTTGCCCGCAAGCGGCACGCGCGCGGTTTAAAACTTAACTATCCAGAAGCCATTGCCATCATCACGGCGGACGTTCTCGAGCTCATTCGTGACGGTAAAAGTGTGGCTGAGCTTATGCAACTGGGCACGCAAATTTTAAGTCGAGATGATGTCATGGAAGGCGTACCGGAAATGGTTGCCGAAATTCAAGTTGAAGGCACCTTTCCAGATGGCACCAAACTCGTGACCATCCATACGCCTATTCGCTAACATGCTGCAGATACATCTACCCCAACTGATACAACCTCAATCAATACAACCTCAATTAATACAACTAGGGAGGCCGTGATGATTCCCGGCGAAACGATCATTCAAGCAGGTGAGATTGAACTTTCTGCTGGGCGCGCGCGGGTCACCTTACGCGTGGATAACAGCGGTGACAGACCTATCCAAGTGGGCTCACATACGCACTTTTTTGAGGTCAATAAAGCCCTCAAGTTCGACCGTGAGCAAGCTTACGGATTTCATTTAGATGTGCCTGCTGGCACCGCTTTGCGCTTTGAGCCGGGTGAAGGACGCGAGGTAACACTTGTTGCGTTTGCGGGATCGGGACATGTTTATGGCATGAATAAGCTGGTCATGGGGTCGCTCGAGGATAACCATAAAGATGCTATGACCAAAGCTCAAGAGGCAG
>CAZMCW010000114.1:8640-12785 GCA_964564405.1 uncultured bacterium | reverse complement strand
TGACAGTCTCGCACAAAATACGGATGTGCTTACCAACATACTTAAGCAATGTACTTGATCACTGTACTTAACTAGTGGGCTTATTGAGGCGTTTGTGTCCAAGGTTCACCCGAGATAAAGTACTGATGCATAACATTTAAGATAGGTCGTTCAGTACTCGAAAACTCATCTGGCCTAAAGAGGGGAAAAAGTAGGACGTTGCGGCCTAACTGCATGATCCTCGAGCGCGACATAGTGAGCTCTAAGGTAGGTGACCAACCGTCGGGTGGATAAACAACGTTGTTGTTGATATCACGCCGAATGGGTAGCGATACGCTGAGGCTAACAACCAAAAGTAGCGATAGACAAACGCCGCCAACAATACCAAGCAAACTTCCAACCAACGGTTTGAGCTTGACAAGATGAGCTAAAAAGCGCCCGCCAAACCCAAGGGCAGCGGCAATGACCAAGCCAGCAATTAAACTTGCCCCCAAGTTTCTACCAGCAAGCAGCATTAAAGGTTTGTAGACAATAAGGCTACCAACCCCCACAACCAAACCTGTTAGGTTACGCTGGGCAGCAAGGGCAGTCACCACGATCATAATGAGTAGAAAAAGCGCGTCGAGCCACATTTAACTGCGGATATCATACCCCGCGTGACGTACGGCTGTCATGATATTTGCCATGAAGCCGTCGACTTCGTCGTCGCGTAGGGCGCGGTTGTCGTCGCGAAAGCGCAAGCGCAAAGCTAAACTTTTGTGACCCTTGCTGATAGTTTCACCGGTGTAGACGTCAAACGGCAGCAGTGAGGTGAGTTTGTCGCCAGCTGCTTGTTCGACTGTGTGAGACAAGCTTGCGTAGTTTACGTGACTGGGAACAACCACAGCCAGATCGCGCTCAGCGTAGGGTTGCCGGGCAATGTCTGTAAAGTTTGTAGTGAGCTTATTTAGAGGCAGTTGTAACTCGGCAAGATAAGTTTCAGGTAAGTCAAACGCAGCGGCAACACGCGGGTGAACACGCCCCATGTAGCCAACATCACGTAGTTCGCCGTCTTGTTGTTGCCAATAAACTCGAGCGGCAACCCCTGGGTGGAGGTGGGGTGCTGAGTCCGCTGAGGCTGGCTCGAGCACAAGCTCACTTCCGGAAAGTTCTGCTAATGTCTCTAGTAGTCCTTTGAAGCCGTAAAAATCGACGGGAACTGCGGGCAACCACGAACCTGTTACCCAGTGACCTTGAGCGAGTATGGCGAGGTGCTCACGTTCATGTTCAGTGAATACGCGGCCAACCTCAAACAGGGCCAAACCGTCTTCGCGTTGGTTGCCTTTGGCTGCACTTAGTAAGCCCGGATAAAGTGCTGTGCGTAGGACACTGCGCTCCACACCTTGTGGGTGGCTAAGCACAACAGACGGCTCTGGCGCGCACGCGGCGGCCAGTTCGCTAGGACCCGTAAACGCGTAGGTGATAGTTTCTTGCAAGCCCATCGCAGCTAGCCGCCCGCGCAAGGTGCGGTGGGTGACGTCGTGCTCGGGTGGCACAAAGCTCATTTGCGGAATGGTGTCGGGAATGTCGTCGTAGCCGTGCATACGGCTTACTTCTTCGATAATATCTTCTTCGATGGCAATGTCAAAGCGCCAACTTGGTGCGGTCACTTGCCAAGCTATGGCGCTATCGTCCACGCTGCAGCCAAGGGCAGTTAAGTAGCGCTTTTGGTCTGACTCAGGAACGTCCAAATCCATTAAAAACTTGACCCGTTCAGGGCGGAAGGCAACTTGGTGTAATGGTTTGGGACCGCCAACATCAATAAATCCAGGGTGGCGCGTGCCACCTGCTAGCTCGGCGATGAGCTGCGCAGCTCTTGCTGAAGCTGTGGGTGGCAAATTAGGGTCAACGCCTCGCTCAAAGCGGTAGTGGGCATCGGTTGAAATGCCGTAGCGCTTAGCTGTTTTGCGAATGGTCACAGGATTCCAGTGAGCAAGCTCTAAAGCAACGTTGCGGGTGCCGTCAGTAACACTGTCATTTAAGCCGCCAATCACCCCTGCTAAACTGATTGGCTCAGTATCCTGACTGCCAGACGATGTTGGCATACTGATGACAACATCGTGGTTGGTAAGGGTTAGCTCATCATCATTGAGGGTACGCAACTGCTCGCCACCGCGTGCGTTACGCACAACGAGTGTTTTATCTACAAGTGCGTCACCATCAAATGCGTGGGAAGGATGACCGAGTTCAAAGGTCACGTAGTTGGTGACATCCACAATATTGTTGCGAGGACGAAGGCCCATTGCAGCCAGTCTGCGCTGTAACCAAAGAGGACTAGGTGCAACCTTGACACCTTCAATCACGGCTAAGGTAAAGCGCGGACAATTGTCGGGGGTATCTACCCGAACGGTGTAGCCAGTTTCCACGTTAGTGTCTGCTAAAGAAATCCCCTCAGCAGGGTGATGGAGCTTGATACCTAACTTAGCTGCAATGTCCCTAGCAACACCCAAAATGCTAAACGCATCTGCGCGGTTGGGCGTAATTTCAAGTTCGATGACGGTTTCGATGGGCCATAGCTCGTCGAGGGCATCACCTGGGTTAAGGTCGTCTCCAAATTCAATAAGCCCGCCAGCATAGTCGTAGAGGCCGAGCTCTTTGGGACTACACAGGACACCCTCACTGGGTACGCCCATCATCTCGCGGGCGTCCACGATGATGTTCATCGCAGGTAAGTGCGTGCCGGGTACAGCTAAAGCCGTGAGCATGCCTGCTTGGGTGTTGGGCGCACCCGTAACAACGGTGTGTTGACCGATTGCCGTACTCACCTGGGTTTTGAGGAGGTGGTCACTGCCTTCTATGGGGTGGACTTCATCAACACGGGCCACGACCACACCACTAGGCGCGCCGGGTAATACGTCGATAATGTCAACCTCGAGCCCAATGCCGTTCAAAAGCTGACTTAGCTCACTAATGGGTTGAAACGCCAAGGTTGTTGTATCTGGCTTGCCGGCCGCCATAAAGCGGTCAAGTAGCCCAGCTTGCAAATCAGGCAAAAATTCTTCTAGCCAACTGAAGGGAACGCGCATTTACAGCTTCCCAAACTGGCGCAGTACGCGCATGTCACTGTTGTAAAGGTAGCGAATATCGGGGATGTTGTAACTTACAAGGGCCAAGCGGTCAATACCAAACCCAAAGGCAAAGCCTGTACAGTTTTCGTAGCCAACGGCTTTAAAGACATTCGGGTGAACCATGCCGCAACCGCCTAGCTCGAGCCACTCCTCGCGCCCGGTTTTAGGGTTGGTCCACCAGATGGCAAACTCGCCACCCGGTTCCACAAAGGGGAAAAACGACGGTTTGAGCATGGTTTTGGTATTTTTGCCAAAAAGTTGGGTGGCCATTTGGGTGATGGCCCCTTTGAGGTCGCCCATGGTGATGCGCTCGCCCACCACAAGGGCCTCGAGCTGGTGAAACATGGCTTCATGGGTTGTGTCTACTGCTTCGTTGCGGAAGACCTTACCGGGCACAATAACCTTAAAAGGGGGGTTGTGCGTTTCCATGTAACGTACTTGCATGGGGCTGGTGTGGGTTCTGAGCACGCGCCCGTCGGTGGTCCAAAAGGTGTCTTGCAAATCCCGCGCCGGGTGATGGTCAGGCGTATTGAGCGCATCAAAGTTGTGAAACTCGTCTTCGAGTTCAGGACCGCTGCCGACGTCGTAACCCATGCTGGTAAAAATGTCGATGAGCCGATTAGTAATTGTTGTAATGAGGTGTAAACCTCCCACCGAGTAGCCCACACCGGGGAGGGTGACATCCAAGCGTTCGTCTTCCAAAGCGGCGTCTAAAGCAGCTTGCTCGAGCGCATGTTTGCGAGCGTTAATTGCCTCAGTGAGTTCACTTTTAAGGGCGTTAATAGCCTGCCCGGCGCTACGCCGCTCTTGTGGCGGAAGTCCGCCCAAAGTTTTAAGTTGTTGGGTTAGTGCGCCTTTTTTGCCTAAATACGCCACGCGCACGTCTTGCAAAGCTTGTAGGCTGTCCGTATTGGCAATGTCTGCTAAAGCTTGTTCTCGCATGTAAATCTCCTCAGCCGTCGTAATCTAGCTGTTTGTCTTAAAAAGTGATGCCATCATCTGGGGTAGTTTCGTATCTGTTAAATTAGCGTGGGGATTGTTGCAACTTGCTACAAGCAA
>CAZMCW010000114.1:8045-8630 GCA_964564405.1 uncultured bacterium | reverse complement strand
GAAGAGTCAACTCAGCTACTAAATATCACCATAATTGAGTTGGGTGTTGTCTTAAAGATCATAGTGTCAGGTTCATCCTATCCTGTTTGAGAAGATAAGCAATAAAAAAACACTACCTGTAAAGGCAGCGTTGACTTTGCGCGAGTACACTAGACCTAATCTAAAAGTGGTCTTTAGTGTCTGCGCTAGCGTGTAAATATAGCGTTGTGGATAGCCGCAGTGGGCAATTTCATGGTGCTCACTTTAGCTTAGTTAGGGTGATGCGTCAAGCCTGAATATATGTAAATCGGCAAAAGATTAAGGGACTTTTGACTCTTGCATGTACTGGAAAACCGAAAAGCTGAACCACCATAACTACTTTACAGCCATTGTTTATCTTGTCTAGGCACTATGTTTTTATAATGAAGGGGTAATCTTCATTAAACTAATTGCATACATTGTACTCAGAATGTGACATTGCTATACTTTGGGTGCCAAAACACATTTCTGTGTCTTGAGCTTAAAAAGTAAGGGGGTAAAAAAATGATCTGATCATTTTTTTACTTTGTTGTATTGGTGGGTGTACTCAGTTCGTGTCAAAGCAGC
>CAZMCW010000114.1:5368-8035 GCA_964564405.1 uncultured bacterium | reverse complement strand
CTACGGAGCTGGCTACGCAAGCAGTTCACAATACGGAGGATGTGTCTTGGACTCTAGATAGCCAGTTCTTAGAGGTCGCTCGTAGTGTTCCGGGGTTTGGGGGAGCGTTTTACGACGAAGAAGGCAATGTGAATGTCTATCTTGTTAGCTCATCTGCAAAGCGGAACAATGCAGAAGTCAAGACAGATATTGCTGATGCTCTTGTAGATGTTTTTGGGGAGAGTATCTTAACAGAGGTCAAGGCTGATGATTCACCTATGGTCATGACTCCTGATAATTCAATTGTTTTTAATGAAGATCTTGTTGTCTCTGAACGAGAAATTGGGATACTTCAAGCGAACTATGACTTCACAACACTTGGTCAATGGCGACAGCAACTAGACGATAAAGTTTTTGAAATTCCTAGTGTTATTTCCACTGACATTGATGATAGAAGCAATAGAATCCTCATTGAGGTTGATGACGAAGTAGGAATAAGTAATGTAGAAGCTATTGCTGAGAAGTTAGAAATTCCCCTTAAAGCTTTAAATATTGAGCTTGGTGAGAGTGACTTAACTCTAACTCTTGATGATGAAGTCCATCCTCTTGTAGGAGGTTTAAATATAGGGGGTTGTACTTTAGGATTTAGTACTTATCGACCTGCTAGCTCTGCTTACGGCTTCGTGACTAACTCACATTGCAGTAGCAATAAGTTTGCACTTGATAGTACAAGCTTTTGGCAGGGCAGTAGAAGAATAGGAAGAGAGACGGTTGATCCTGTACCGTTTACTGGTGGTAGTTGCCCTCCAGGCAGACAATGCCGTTACAGTGATAGCATCTTCGCAAAATTTGATGGAAGCTATTCCAATAACACTATTGAAAATTTTGCACTAAATGCTTATGCGGTGACTAAGCAGAGAGCAGGAGTTCCTACAAACAACGTACTGGAAATTTTCAGAAATGAATCCTTTAACGCAACTATTACAAGTATGCCTAACTCTTACTGGGTTGGCGTACCACTTCATAAGGTAGGGCAAACGACAGGAAGTACTGAAGGCAACGTAGCACAATCTTGTGCAAATATTAAGTCGCCGGGTACAGATATTATACTTTTGTGTCAGGTGCGTGTTCGTGCAGGTGTTGAAGGGGGAGATAGCGGCTCTCCTGTGATAGCTTCATACCCAGGCAATTCTGACAACCTCTATGGTGTTGTTTGGGGAAGGCATAGGCGTTGGACGATATATGGTTGGAGAACCTATTTTAATTTTAGCCCTTTTCAGGGAATCCAAAATGATCTAGGGACACTTCAATTGCTATGGCCTAATTAATAAATTAGTTGATAGCTAAAGAGGAGGAAGGTAAAGTGAGATTATTAAGCTTCCACTGTTTTAAATTTCGTGCACTTACTATTTTCGTCTTGTTGATTGTCACTTCATGTGCTGAAAATACCGTAACAATGGGCGTCATTGAATTCACGCAAAATGATCCTGTTACTATCGATTTGCCTGAAACAGTAGACCACGCTGAAGACTTTCAAGTGATCGTAAGAACCTACGCTGGTGGCTGTGAAAGGGAGAAAAGCAGTACCAACGTTCGTATAAGTAATTTAGAAGCGCTTATTACACCTTACAATATCAATACCAATGATAGGGATTGCACGGCAGACTTGATCTTCTTGGACCATGTGGCAACGCTTAACTTTGACCAACCTGGCACAGCAACAGTGACTGTTCGAGGACGTAGCAGGACCCAAGGTGGAACCATTGATGTTGTCAGAACTGTGACAGTTCGGTGAACTAAGTTAAAGGCTAACTATAAACATACGGCTTGACCTGTACATACAGGTCAAGCCGTACATCTTGCTAGTAGTTCAGTCAGCTAGCTACAATCTGAGCACGCGTTGTTGAAGCTAACGCAGGCACATCAATTGCCAATGCCACAAGCGTACTGCCTGGAGCTGGGTTAATGTTTTTATCGGTCACAACCCCAGCGTGTTTGCTACCGTCTGGCCGTTCGCTAACGACAAACATGGGCAAGTAATTGCCTTGATAGCGCGCAACAATGTGACCCATCCGAAAATTTTTAGTGATGGATGTGTGTTTAAGGTGCATAAATCCATCAAGATACTGCCTGTGCGCGCCGTTGCTGACGTAACTTGAGGACCATAAGCAACCTTGGTAAGTACACGATAAGCGCCAGCAAACAAATCACACCCATGCCTGCAAACGCACTACGGTAGGCAATACCTGGGTAACGCCCTGCCTCATTGAGCGCAAAGGTGCTCACAAATACGCCGACACCCCACTGCACCAACGCACTGCCACCAAACCCGAACAAGTTGATGGCGGTAGCCGCGCGCCCGGTCATGTGAGCTGGAAACACCCGTCGCACATCAGACAATGCAAGCAGCGAAAACGCCCCACAAACGCCGTAGCCAAAAAAGATGATGGCAAGCAGCATACGCGCGCTATCACTTGGAAATACGCTGATGAGTCCTAGTAAAACAGTTAAAAGCCCGCACGCGCCTACAAATGTTTTGGCAATGCCAAATTTATCTGCCAAAATGCCACAGACAAAAAAGCCGGTAATCGCACCAAGACCCAAGGCAGTGAGCATGTTGCCCATCTGTACTTCGCTTAAGCCAATCGCGTCTAACAAATAGGGGCCTGCCCACAAGCCTTGAAATGC
>CAZMCW010000114.1:2356-5350 GCA_964564405.1 uncultured bacterium | reverse complement strand
GAGCTGAGGTCATCGCAAAGTTAACCAAGCCGATGCGCCAAAAGGGGAGACTGCGGAAAATATCTGCAAAGCTGCCAGTTGTGTCTCGAGCCGCGTGCTCACTTTGAGGTGCGTCTCGACCCCAAATGAGAATGGCCAGCGCACTCGTTAAAAAGACAACAGAGCCGCCAGCGAATACAGCCCGCCAGCCGAAGGTTCGGTTGAGTAAGGCAAGGGGTGTGGCTGCGCCGATGCCGCCAAACGCGCCGAGTCCCACCAACACGCTAAACACAGACGCCAACTGTGAAGCTGGAAACCAGCGGCTAAACGAGGTAAACGCACCCATCAAAATAGCTGAAGTCCCCAGTCCTATAAGCGCCCGCCCAATCGTTAACATCGTAAACGAGCTGGCAGTTGCAAACAGCGCGAGCCCAAGTACACCTGCAAACATGACAATAGGCGTGACCCAGCGCGCGCCGTAGCGGTCAAACGCAATTCCTGCAGGCAGTTGCGCGAGTGCAAACGGCACAAAAAAAATACTGGTCATGCGCCCCAGTTGTTCAGCAGTGAGCGACAAGTCACGCATGAGGTCATCTGCAATGACGGCGTTGGCAGAGCGGAAAAAATAAGATAAAAAGTACGCACACAAGTACACCGCAAAAATGCGCACATGAGCTGGGGTAAACGTTGCTAACATGGCTGATAGTGTAGCACCGGTGCGCTGTTAGCCTAGCACCAACAAGGTCAAGCTCAGGTTGAGAGCTGCGTTTTAGATTTTGTAAAGGCAATAAGAGACAATACTTCGGACAGGTATTGAACATCAAAAATCGATTTGCGTCACCGACACAATGTAGCAATCTGCTTCCAAAATCTTGCTTGCGTCTGTGACAGGGTTTGTAAAAAGTGTCCGAACTGTTGAGAGACATTGGGTAAAAGACATTGTGTAAAAGGCACTGGGTTGAGAGACCTTAGGTTAAGAGACGCTAGGTTAAGAGACCTTAGGTAAAAGTACTGAAGTACCAGCATAGTTTGGAAATGGGCAAATCGAATAGTGCTCAATATTACTTTATTTAACATATGGACGGCTTTTGGTGATGCTTAGGTTGTGTTCATTAACTGCAATACCAAGCTCGGTATCAACTTTGCGTAGATACGTGTTTTACCAGCCTGATATTCGTTAAAGCGTTAGGTTTGCAGGCAAATTTTGAGAGTTTGAGGCGAATAACAGCTTTAAAGTGTATAAAAAAGCCTCGAGCCCACATTCAACTCATCCACCAAGTACACCGTCCACACGGGGGATTGACAAACCTCACAACCTAAGATGACAGGTGTCACACAGCATGAAGACGCGATTAAGGCTACAATAGTTAGTTAAGCTTTAGGTTGCTATGCTTAGCGTCTTGTTAGCAGGTTGAAGTTAGAAAGGCTAGGCCCTCCTTGCGAGATTTACTTTACAATGCTGCCAAGCATTTCAAAGACGGCAAGGCACTAGCTGAGCAGGGAGACTATCAACAGGCACTTGCTGCCTACCAACAAGCATTACGAGATTTACACGCAGTTCGGCCGCAACGTATGCGTGATGTGCTGTTAGCACAGGTTTATTTGTCGCGTTACCAAGTGGCGCTCGAGTGCGAGGTCGATCCCAACCTCGCCCTGAGTGATTTACGAATGGGATATTCGTACGCGCGCACAACCCAAGAACCCCACGTGCGCAAATTTGCTGAAGAGCTGTGGCAAGCCCATTTAACTGGTGTGCCACAGACCTTGGTAAGAAAAGTTAGTTAAAGGGTTATGTAATTGCTCAAGAGTTTTGAGCTTCTATTCTAGTGCATAACCTACTGGCGCAAGTGAGCTGTCCGTGCTCAGGATAGTCCTCAAGACCATGATTGTGATAGTCATGAACTAAGTTTAGATGTGTGTAAGTCCTTAAAAGATGGTTGTTTTAACCCTAAGCAGGTGCTACTCCAAAGTCCGAGTGCATCTGCTTTTTAATGTGCTGAGGGTGTGTCTACCAAGGGCTGACGATTTACGCATATCCTACTGGCAAGGTAGCATGGTTTCATGACTGCACTTTACGATGCTGCCCACGCTGCGCAAACCGACTACATTGCAACCTTAGAAAAACTCGTCAAGATTGAAACGCCCAGCCGTGACCGTACGGCGGCGGCTGTTTTTGTAGAGCATGTCCAAGCAAGGCTCGAGCAAGACGGTTGGCAAGTAAGCATAGACCCCCAGACCGAGGTTGGCGATCACATCATCGCTCGACAGGACGCTACAGGCGACACCTCTACGCTTATTTTGGCGCACTACGACACGGTGTGGCCCGTTGGTACCTTGAAGTTGATGCCGTTTAAGCAAGAAGACGGCAAAGTTTACGGTCCCGGCACCTTGGATATGAAAGCGGGCATTACGACGAGTCTCGAGGCTGTCCGCATTCTCAAAAGCCTCAACAAATCCCTCATTGGTCCCGTGACGCTGTTAATTACCTCCGATGAAGAAATTGGCAGCCACCATTCCCGTGAGTTAATTGAACGCGAAGCTAAAGCTCACGACCGCGTGTTTGTGGTTGAACCGGGGCGAGAAGATGGTGCGTTTAAGACTGGCCGCAAAGGGGGCGGCGGGTTTAATGTGAACTTCAAAGGCATTAGCGCGCATGCTGGCAATAATCCACAAGATGGTGCTAGCGCTCTGCGCGAACTAGCGCACTTTTTGCTCTTTACGGAAACCCTGAACGATGCCGACAAAGCAACCAGCGTCAATTTAACTGTGGCAAGTGGTGGCAGCGTGAGTAATGTAATTGCTGAGGAAGCCACCGCCCGCATTGACATGCGCGTGTTGGAGTTACCTGAAAGTGAGCGAGTGATTGCGGCGTTAGCTGCGTATGAGCCTAGAGATAGCCGGGTGAGTGTGGATGTAGAGGGCGGGTTGAACCGGCCACCGCTCGAGCCCACCCCCACCAACCAAGCCCTATTTGAGCACGCCCAATCTCTAGCCACGGCAATGGGCACAAACATT
>CAZMCW010000114.1:924-2346 GCA_964564405.1 uncultured bacterium | reverse complement strand
GGTCAGATGGCAACTTTACCTCTGCCCTGGGTATTCCTACGCTGGACGGTATGGGGTCAACTGGCGAAGGGCCCCACGCCCGCCACGAGCACATCCGCATTCACGATACCCTTGACCGCCTTGCGCTGATGGCAGCCCTACTAGCTGCTGACCCTTCCTAAAAAGGTTTTTTGGATTATTAGTGAGAGAAAGGGTAAAGTTTATGAGTTTGGCTATAGGTATAGCATTAGCACTAGCTAATCCGTTTAATTTAGGAACAGTTTCTGTTAAAAGTCAACAAAGTAGACGAGCAATTGTTGGCGATGTGATACTGGCGCAATCAGACACCTTTGGACCTCAAACTGTCCCTATGGCTTATGAAATTACCGATGAGCTAGCTAATCTGGGTATCATCAGCGCTTTTGCCGGCGCTGGGGCCAACACAGATCTCTTAGGATCACAAGGACTTATTCGGCAAGGATTTATCGATGCTTATTCAGATGTTTATGTAGGTGGAAGTGGAGGGATACTAAACAGTGACGTGGACTTATTCAGCGCTGAAGATCGGATTGTGGCTACTGATGTTGCCCGTCCAGCTTTACGTGACCACCTTGTTTTCTCACATGAGAATACAGCGCGTGCTAGCGTCATGGGTGCCCACCCATTGTTTGACAATATCCAAAACGATCCAAATGATGAAACATGGATTCGTATTTACAATGCTATTGACCAACACCCTAGATTTAACGATCTAGTTAACTTAATTCAGAGTACTGGCTTCTTACCTGTTAGAGATTCTGATTCTGGAACTGAAGATTACATTGATTGGACACTCGAAATCGCGTTTGATCTCATAGACCAGTTTCTGTACCCAGATGGTCGTCCTAAATCTTTACAGCAGTAACCCCGTCATCAGTCTTCATGAAGTGGGATGTTCATAGGTTGTCCGTCTCGCGCTAGGGGCGTGTTAGAGTCTGGGCGTGTTTCGTTTTAATGCGTTTGTGATGGTCTGCTGCGGCATCATCTTGAGTGCTGCACTACCACCTTTGGGTTTGTATCCGCTGGCGCTGGCACTTTGCCCGCTGCTCGTGTTGGTGGCAACCAGCGAGCGACCAACGGCGGCGTTTGGTTATGGTTTCTTTTTTGGGATTGGCTTTTTTGCGCTATATCTTATTTGGCTGCCGAGTAGTTTTGCGCAGCTTTATGGCGTCTTTTTTTGGCTCCTCTACCCACCTATGTTGGCTATTTTGGGTGTATTTTGGGGCCTTGTAACTGGGCTTAGTCGCTTGGCTGGTGGTTACGGCCAGCGCACCCTGTGGCTTACGTGCTTGGCATGGGTGCTCATGGAGTGGGCGCGCACGCAGGGTGCCTTTGGCTTTCCGTGGGGCACGCTTGGTTACATGTGGTTGGGAACGCCGCTGGCGCAACTGGCAGATATTGCGG
>CAZMCW010000114.1:0-912 GCA_964564405.1 uncultured bacterium | reverse complement strand
TTTCAAGCCCATTTGCTAGCGATGAACCACCGGACGTACTGCCCACCGTGCGCTCACTATTACTTGTCGTGCTCATTTTAGGTGCTGCTTTTGGCTATGGTGCATGGCGCGAGCGTAGCCTAGTTGCGGCGACCCCCATGCCGGATGGCGAGACAGAGATCACCACAACATTGCCGTATCAAGCGCTACTTGTGCAAGGAAATACGGATGCTTTTGGGCGGGTTGCAGGTGGCGAGAGCGAAGTGAGTCTCTACAGCCGTATGACCGAAAACGCCAAACGTGAAGTAGGCGAGGCCGCTAGCGACATCGACCTGGTGATTTTTCCGGAGTTTGTGGTGTCCAACAACAACCTCAGTTTTCCTACCAGTGAAGCTTATCTAACTACGATGAGCCGCTTGAGTGAGGCGGTGGGGCCGTCGTCTTTAATTACGGGTGGGGGCGCGCTCGAGGACAACCTCAGCTACAACAGTGCCTACAGCATTGCCAACGGTGGTGTGTATGACCGTTTTGACAAAGTCTACCTAGTGCCTTTTGGCGAGATTTTCTTTTGGATTAATACCCGCGCAATTCGCCCGGTGTATCGCACTATTTTTAGTACATTTGGCTTGCCGATGCTGGCGAGCCGCAGCCCCGGTCAAGAGATTGACCCGCTAGCCATCCTGAACTCGCAGACGGGTGAACAAGCGCTCACCGCAACCTATATTTGTTATGAATCTGTGTTTCCCCAAGTGGGCCGCGAACTGGTGAACGAAGGTGCGCAGGTGCTAGTTAACATCTCTAATGACGCTTGGTTTGGACGTGGTGCAGGCGCGCGGCAGCACTTTTTAATGGGCAATATGCGGGCTATTGAAACGCGTCGCTACTTGTTACGAGTCGGCAATGATGGCATCACGGCGCTCATAAACCCGTTAG
>CAZMCW010000113.1:3495-12799 GCA_964564405.1 uncultured bacterium | reverse complement strand
GCGTTTCCACGAGTAACTGCCACAGGCAGTTGCGCGTGCGACCTAGGGGAGTAGACATCGACCCACTTAGTGTGGGGGAACTAATCCTAGAACTGCTAAAATTTGTAGCAGACAAAATGCGTAGAGATGTTTCTAAAAGTCAAGTGGCACCACATAACGCCTTAGTCTGATCGCGTTTGTTCTAACATGACTTGTTCTGACGAAGCTTGTTCTAATGGCACTTGTATTTGTTCTGACATGGCGGTGCGCAAGCCTGGCTGGGGCGATAGCACTCGCTCAATGTAAGTTTCGGGGTTGCTAAGTTGCTCAGCTGTAAGCGTAGCAACCCTAAATGCCGGGCCGCTAGCTAAGGTAAGTACCAGTACGAGGGTACTTGCAACTGCGCAAGTAACAACCATACCTAACGGTAAAGGCTCACGGTGTACCGCGTCACTATCTCCCCAAAAAAAGTTTTGCCAAATGGTAATCACTGCATACAAAAGTAGCAAACTACCGGCTAACGCTATTATAGCAATCGCTGTAGACAGACGGTCACCACGCTCATAAAGAGCTTGAATAAGCGCAAATTTGCCCACAAAACCGCTTGTGGGAGGAAGACCTGCTAGCGCTAGCGCACAGACAAAAAAGCCAATTGATAAAAAAGGATAGCTGTTAAGGTGTCCAGGATAATAATACGACTCACCAGTAAGACGCTCAGCAACAGCTGCAATTAAAAATAGCGCAAACATAACCGTAGTCGAATTGACCATGTAGAAAATAGCTGCACTTAAGCCAGTGCCGTTTTGGGTCATCACGCCCATAATGAGGTAGCCAATGCTAGCAAGGTTTGCAAAAGCCAGCAAATAGCGCCAGCGGCGCTGGTTGACCGCACCAAATGCGCCCATCAAAATAGTAGCTGCTGCTAGTACAAGCAAGCCGTTGCGAATCAGGTGTTCTGCGGGAAATATGAGAGTAAACGTGCGAATAAGCGTGTAAGCACCCACTTTGGTAAGTAATGCTGCAAAAAAAGCACTTAGTGCAGCCGGTGGCGTGGGGTAAGCAGCGGGTAGCCAAAACCCTAGTGGAAAAACAGCCGCTTTGGTTGCAAACACAAGTCCAAAAAGAAGAGCTAGTAAGGTGATGCGGGCGTCTGGACCAGACTCAGCTAAGTGAGTTTGAATTTTAACGGCCATATCTGCCATGTTGAGCGTGCCAAGTAAGCCGTACGCAAAACCTGCTGCGGTCACAAAAATAGCTGAGGCTAGTAAGTTAATGACAACATACTTGAGTCCTTCGCGTAGTTGACGTACTTCTGAGCCAAGTAATACCAGTCCATACGACGCAATGAGCATCACTTCAAATGCAACAAACAGGTTAAATAAGTCGCCCGTTAAAAACGACATGTGCACGCCCATGAACAAAAACTGTAAAAGTGCTTGCGCTCCAAATTGTTCACGGGCGCGGTTGAGGCGGTTAGAACTACCGCGCCGAGGCGCATGTTGTAAGCTTACGCCCAAAAAAAGCACAGTCAAAAGCCCAGCACTGCTAGATAAAACTAACATGATGCCAGTCAGGCTGTCGGCGACAACGGTAATGCCATATGGAGCTGGCCACGCACTCATTTGTACGCTGAGCACCTCACCGCTAAACACAACCGAAGCAATCACCCAGCTAAGGGTCAATGTAATCCCTGTGCTTACTGCTGCCACGACCGTCCGCAAGGTTGCAGTGGGGATGAGCAAAAGGAGTGCGCCCGTAAAAAGGGGTAGCACAATAGGTAAAGCTAGTATGTTAGCAGACATTAAGAGTTATCCTCTTTAGGTCGTTGAGTGCGTTGTGTAGGGTGGTCCGTCCACCGTTCTGTGCTCATTTCTGGCGAGATAGACGGACGTTCAGGATCGGCTGTGGGCGTGTAGCTATCGACAGGATCAGTAGCTTGTAAAATGTCTTGCAATTGGTCAGTCCCGGTTGCTTGATAAGCTTGTACACCGAGCACTAGGATAAGTGCCGTGGTCCCAAAGCCAATGACAATAGCCGTCAAAATAAGGGCTTGGGGGAGAGGGTCAACGTAGCGTGTAAAAGCAGCTTGTAGAATAGGCGGCGCGCCTATAGGATTACTGCCACCAACTAGCAAAATGCTTAAGTTCACCCCATATGAAATCATGTTGAGACCGATAATAACGCGCAAAATGTCTCGAGCTAGGAGCAGGTAAATACCCGTTGCAAACAGTAAAGAAGCAAGTAAAGGTAGTAGTAATTCCATCAGGAACGCTCCAAGTTGGTTGTGCGCTTAGGTATTGAATTAGCTGAGACAAGTTCAGGTGCATGACCGTCTTTTAAAGCTGTACCTGTAGGGACAAGGGTTTGATTGCCACGGCTCGAGAGCAAATCAATAATAGTCAATGTCACGCCGATCACAACCAAAAACACACCTAAGTCAAAAATACTAGCTGTCGCCCACTCAAACTCACCAAAAAGCGGTATATGACTATGCCCATGGCGACTGGTTAAAAATGGCAACCCGTACAACATAGGAATAATGCCAGTGCTAGCTGCAATCATAAGACCAACTGGAATGAGTACCTGAGTTGACACGCGCACAAGTCGGCTGTTTGCCATGCGAGCAATAAGCGCTGCTACAGCAATGACTAAACCTGCAATAAACCCACCACCAGGTGCGTTATGACCACGTAAAAATAAGTGCAGGCCAATAATTACCAAAACGAAGTTAATGGGAAACACAAATACACGAAAAAAGATGTCCGTGCGAAAATGGTCAGGCACTTTAGGCGGGGGTGCCGGGGCACTAGCTTCTAGCGCGCGCTGTTTTTTCATGAGGCCAAGTAGTGCCACAATGGTCACGCTTACCACAGACAACACGGTGATTTCGCCCATAGTGTCGTAACCCCGAAAATCTACTAAAATCACGTTGACAACGTTGTTACCACCGCCAACGCTTTTGCTAAACTCTAAAAAATAGCCTTGAATGCGTTCGGCAATGGGTGTTTGTACGGCAATGAGCGTACTAAACATGGTGATACCCGCACCAATGGCAATGGGAACGTCTAATCCAAATGCCAGTGGGGAGCGGTGGTTGCGCTTGAAAAGCGGCAAGTAACGAAAGACCGACAAAAACAAAATAATGGATACCGTTTCAATAAGCAACTGGGTAAGCGCTAGGTCGGGCGCGCGCAAAAATACAAACGCCAAGGTTGATGAATAACCAGCAAGTCCCATAAACAGTATGGCTGATAAACGCGTTTGGGCTAAAAGCACCCCAAGGCAACCACAAATAACTAACAAACTCACCGTGACAATTTCCCACGACACGCCAGAAATTTGCTCGGGCATGCTGCTGATGCCGCCTAAAATAAGAAATATATACGCGCCCGCTAAAGGTAATAGCACGTAGCGCAAATGAGACGCAAAGGTGGACCCTTGGGTAACTGCAGTGGCAATATACGCAAGTTTCTCGAGCCCGTGTAAAAGCGCGTAATAGATAGTGTTTACATTCCAGTTGGGCGTAAGCTGTTGTTGCAGCTTGATAAACGCAGGCATGATAGCCACTAGTCCTGCACCGCCTAACCACGTGATGATAGAGAGTAACAGCGTCCACGAAACCCCGTGCCACAATGCTAAGTGTTCTGCGTGAAACTCGAGGCTGTGTCCGGCGAGGCCAACCATAGCACTTGGTAATTGCGGCACCAATCCAAAGATAACTGCTAAACCGCTGAGGAGTGCGGCCGGTAGCCAAAACGCTAAGGACGCTTCGTGAACATGTTGTTTTTCAGCCCGGTAGTCACCCCAAAAGACACGCAAAAACTTAAAGCTGTACGCAAAGGTCATCATGCTGCCAAGCACCGTAATGGTCATGGGCAGCGCACCTTCGTGAAACATGCTTTCATAAAAAAGCTCTTTGGAAATAAATCCGCCCAAAGGCGGTAAACCGGCCATCGACAAAGCTGCTGGAATAGCCAGTGCAAAGGTAACCGGCAACTTGTGCCGCAAACCTGACAATTTGCTGAGGTCGCGGCTGCCTAGTTCATGGTCAATAATGCCTACAATCATGAACAGGGCCGCTTTAAACGCCGCGTGGTTAATCAGGTGGGTTGTGGCAGCAAATGGATAGCCTGCTCCGTATAATGACATCAAAATACCCAATTGAGAGACGGTTGAAAATGCCAGTAACGCTTTGAGATCAGTCTGCCGAATAGCTAAATACGATCCCCAAAACATAGTTGCTAGCCCCACGTACATAATGACTGGTTGTAAGGGTGTACCACTAAACAAAAACCCCAACTTAGCAACGAGCACTACACCAGCTTTCACCATAGTTGCTGAGTGCAAAAAAGCAGACACTGGCGTAGGTGCTTCCATGGCCGTAGGGAGCCACAAGTGAAATGGCACTTGGGCAGATTTGGTAAACGCTGCTACCAATAGCGCAATAAGCGCGCCATAAAAATAGGGGTCTTGACGCAAGCTAGTAACATCTAGTTCAGAGATGTTGACGCTACCGCCCGCAACGATCAACATGGCGGCGGCGGCCAACAAACCTAACCCGCCCAAAGCCGTGATTACGAGCGCTTTAAGCGCCCCATCTTGCGAAGCTTGGCGGTTATCCCAAAAGCCAATGAGTAAAAAGCTGCTTACCGATGTCATTTCCCAAAACGCAAACAGCGCAATGAGATTGTCGCTAAGTACCAATCCCAACATAGCTCCTGCAAATAACAGCAAGTAACTGTAAAAGCGTCCGTTGCGTTCGCGCGGGCTCAAATAAGCTGCTGCATAACAAAAGATAAGCACACCTATAAACGCAATAAGCACTGCAAACAAAAGCGAAAAGCCATCTGCTCGAAAGCGCAACTGCAAGCCTAGGGCAGGTACCCAACTTATAGTGTGCTCGAGCGGATGATGCGCAGCACTCCCTGCTAGGCTCACTAGTAATAGCGCGGGCACAAACATAAAAGCAAGCGGATAGCCAGCTTTAGGGCGAAGATGGGTTGGCAGTAGCCAACTCAGTAAAGGCGCAAACATAGCCCCTACAAGCGGCGTAAGGACGGCAAAGGGTAGCAGGCTACTCATAAATTGGGGTTAGTTACCAGGTGTTTCGCTACTGCTAGGGTCCGTGTCACCAGAATCTCTACCGTCAAGGTCAGTGTTGTCTGGGGCGTCTGCAAACGCATCAACGAGGACAAACTTGTCGCTAATAGCGGTAGGTTCATAAGGATTGGTAAGCCGGAAGCCATTGACAAACACCGTAGGCGTACCCCGCAAGCCGAGGTCTTCGGTCGCAGCCCGGTAAGCTTCGCGCACGTCTTCGGCAAAATTACGTTCGTCAATACAGGTTTCAATGGACTCACTACTTGCACTGTCATCAATACCGAGGTCTTCAGCTAAGCGCACAAAATAGCTGCTAGGATCGCCCAAGGAGCCCCACGCGTTTTGGCGCTCAAAAAGTGCGTCATGAAATGACCAAAACGCATCGTCACCAGCTAGGTCAAGGATGCACTCACTAGCTTCGGCAGCAGGAAACGCGTTGGGGTGAATACTTTGTAGCGGAAAGTGATGGTACTCAAAGCGCACGTCACCCCGAGTAAGTAGGTCGCGTTTAATGGCTGGTAAAACTTCCACCGAAAAGCGGGTACAAAATGGACACTGAAAATCGCTAAACTCGCGGATGATATAGGTGGCTTCTTCGCGGCTTGCACCCAAACTACTAGCGGGTTCCGGAAAAGAATCTTCGGGAACTTCAGCTAAACGCAAGGTCAAGTTAACTTGATAAGGGGCTTCATCACCTTGAACGTCAACGTCTAGCAAATACTCTTCAACAGCAAGGGTAAGCTGACCTTGACCGGCAAGTTCACTAGCTTGTTGGCTTAAAAATTGTTGAATGGGTTCGGCTAGGTTGTCGCCGTAGCCACTTGCTGCTGCTAAGAGTGCACTCGCTAAGGTGATGCCATCTTCGTCTAGATTACCTGCCGCGGAGGCTGTGTAGAGAACATCGCCCCGAGTGTCTAAGTTGATAGTCATCTCGCTGGTGGTGGTATAGGTGTTAGGGCTATCTGCCTCAGTAAGTTCAAACGCAGAAAGGGCATTAACGACTGCAGCCGGATCTTGTCCAATCTGTGCATTCGCAATGCCAACTATGACAAAGCCTAACCACAAGCTAAGCACATACCTAGATAACCTCGAATTATGAGTGTTCATACCTTAAACTCCTTTACAAGCAAGAATGTGTGAGAAACAGTGTGTTTCCTTGCTGAGGTGTGTTGATCTTCACAGCGAAGGTATCGTTAGCTAGTAGATACGCCATAAAGATGAACCGCACGACATGGCGAGATGATGGTGTGAAGCTCGAGCCAACTAACTGTGCGGTCATAGTCAATTAGAGCATGGTAACGCACCTAGTTACCACTTGCTATACCAGCAACATCACTTGGCTTAGCATTTGATGAAGCTCGAGCCCAGCATCAACCCCCGTATTCACTAAGTTACCTTTGTTTAACTTAATGATCGGGGCGTAACTGAATCACCAAAACACTTTAACTATCTTTACTAAGCGGAACAATACCTGGCTTGGTCAGAGCTAAAAGCACTTCCAAGCGCAGTTCCATCATGGCATCTATGCGCCCAGCACCTGCAAAGTAAACGTCATCTGGCGCAGTTGTGTTAATGCTAAGGCTATCAACAAGCGCAGGTAGCCGCTCACGGTGTGCAAACGGCGGCATTGAGCCGACGACGTAGCCGCTAATCGCCGCCAGTGCGTCGTCTGGTTTGGCGAAGCGCAACTTGCGCCTAGACATAGCTAGTGCTTGAGCAACCTTTTTGTCATCAATACGGGTTGGTCCAGCCGCGATAATGACATGCGGTTGACCATCTGCAACAAAGATGAGGCTTTTGATAATGCGCGCTGGCACGGTGCCTAGGGCGTCTGCAGCTGTTTGAACCGTGGGAGTTGGTTCATTAAGCCTAAACACGCGTGCTTCAATGCTACGGATATCTACAAACGCTTGAACATGACTGTCGTTATACGTGTCAAGTGGTGGAGATTTAGACGTGGTCATGGGTTGAGGGAAAGACTCTGCAGGGGCGTCAGATTCAAGATTGTGATTAAGTGATGTCACTATAAAATACCTTTAAGTTAAGTCATAGCAAAATTACGCTGTATGGTAAGACGTTACCAACTAAAGCTAAATAAACACGCTGCTCGAGCTCTTATAAGCCCACAGCAACTAAGTTTTGAGTTGATCCTTAAAACCCGTACAGTGCCCTGTATTTTGTATTGAGGTAGTCTGCAAAAGGATTGGCATCAAGGCGGCTACCGGTAGCGTTTTCAAGCAACACCTGCGGTGCGTACAAACTCCCATGTTGATGCACATTATTCCGCATCCATGTTAAGAGTTTGTCAAATTTCAGGGCTTTCATATCCTCGGTAATGCTGGGTTCGGCAGTGAGTGCGGCGTTAAAGAGTTGCACGCTCATAAGATTACCTAGGCTGTAGGTGGGGAAGTAACCAAACGACCCCCCTGACCAGTGAATATCTTGCAAGCAGCCAAGTGTGTCTGTGCTGGGGGTAATGCCCAAATAATCTTGATATTTGGCGTTCCAGGCCTCAGGTAAATCTGCCGCGTTGAGGTTGCCTTCGATGAGGTCAAGCTCGAGCTCAAAGCGCACCATAATGTGCAAGTTGTAGGTTACCTCGTCAGCCTCAACCCGAATAAAACTAGGTGAGACAACGTTGATGGCTGCGTAAAATTCGTCTAAAGATACATCTTGTAACTGCTGCGGGAAGGTTTCTTGAAGTAGTGGATAGGCACCTTCCCAAAACGGCCGTGAACGCCCAACGAGGTTTTCCCACAAGCGTGATTGAGATTCGTGAATGCCCAAACTAGCCGCGTTCCCCAAAGGTGAACGTTGGAACTGGTCAGCAATGCCTTGTTCGTACATGGCATGCCCCGATTCGTGCATGGTGCCAAACAGCGCAGGTGACAAAAAGCCGTCTTCGTAGCGGGTAGTAATGCGAACATCACGATTGCTAAAACTGGTTGCAAACGGGTGAACCGAACGGTCAATGCGGCCGTGCTCAAAACTGTAGCCAAAGCGTTTAATAATGCCTCCGGCAAACTTTTCTTGGGCTGCTTCGTCAAAGTCTTGGCGCAAGGGGGCGTCGCTTAGCGTTGTGCCGCTATTTGCAATGTTACTGAGGATGTTTTTGGTGGCATCTCGCAAGTCGGCAAACACACTTTTGATGGTGGCCGTGCTCGAGTCCCGTTCGTACAAATCATGAAGTGCGTCATAGGGATGATCGTCGTAGCCCAAATAGTCCGCGCGTTTGCGGCTTAACTCCACCATCGTCTGCAAATGTGGTGCAAAGTGTTTAAAGTCGTTGTTGCTGCGGGCCTCAATCCAAGCATGATGACTTACGTTAACAGCCCGCGTCCACGTTTCCACAAAGTCGCTAGGTAACTTGTGGCTGCGGCTTACCATGCGGTCGGTAAGCTCTAAGAGCACCTTGTCTTCATCAGAAAAACTACCCGCTAGTGCTTGCTGGCTTTGCTTGAGTGCGTCACCTAAGACCTGGCTGGTCACTTTTTCGTGAATAATTTTGGCTAAGGTTGTAAGTTGCTCGCCTCTGGCAGGAGCTGCCCCCGGTGGCATTTGGGTTTCTTGATCCCAACTGAGAAGGCTAGCGGCTTGCTCGAGGTTGGCAATATCTGCCAATTGGATTTTGAGATCATCTAGCGGTGCTAAACTGACTGCAGGTGCGTCTGATGCGATGGATTGGGCCATAGTAACTCTAGTTTACCCCGAGATTGCGTGAGGATTGCAGTAGGCGTGGGTCACCTGTTGGGGGCATCTGCTGAAGTAAGTGCAGACTGTCCTCGAGCCGTGTGGGTTTCGGACAGTCTGACGAAGGCGAAGCAGGCTTGGTAGTAACGACGAGTATGTTGATGCTAGTGAGGTGCTCGAGACATCAAGTGCTTTTTCTAAAATTACTTTTTCTAAAATTGCCCTTTCTGACATACGTTGAGAATATTGATGACATTCAGATGACCCATCGCAAAAACAGAATGCTCGTTAATTCTCAAGCTAAAACGGGAAAAATAGCGGCACTATAATGAGGGACGCAATCAACAACACAAGTTGCAAGGGAATACCAATTTTGGCGAAGTCGCTAAAACGGTAGTTGCCAGGGTTGAGCACCAAGGTGTTAACCGGTGAGGCAATCGGGGTAGCAAACGCAGTGGACGCAGCAATAGCTACAGTCATGAGAAAACTAGCTGGCGAAACCCCAATTTGCTGGGCAATCTCAAATGCAATAGGG
>CAZMCW010000113.1:0-3425 GCA_964564405.1 uncultured bacterium | reverse complement strand
ACAGTCGTTGCTGTATTAGACATGACCTGTGAAAACGCTGAGGTGAGTACAAACAGCGCGGCCATCATGATAAGGGGTGGTGCGCCGCCTAAGCTGGCTACTAGATTATCAACAATTAGAGCCATGCCGCCGGTGGTCTCGAGCGCTGTTGCCATCGGCAAAATGGCAGCAATTAAAATCACACTTTCCCAGTGAATCGCCCTATAAGCTTCGTCCATACTGACGCAGCGGGTCAGCACCATAGCTACCGCGCCAATGAGCACCGCAATCACGTTGGCCGTAAGCCCAAAGGTCATGAAGATAAGCATGAGCACCATGCTGGCAATCGCCCAAGGTGCCCGTTCAGCGCGTGGTGGCACGTGGCCAAGTTCAGCAGATTCAGTGACTACTACAAAGTCGTAGCGTTCATTGCGAAGTCGGGTGAGGTCTTTGCGGTTTCCTGAAACAAGCAGCGCATCACCTGCCGTTAGCGTAGTGGCACCAACGTCTTTTTCAAGGACTTGCCCGCGCCGTTTAACTGCTAATACAAGAACTTTGTAGCGGTCAAAAAATCTGAGGTCGCGTACGGTTGTCCCGGTGAGCCTCGAGCGCGGCCGTACCAATACCTCCACAACGGCTGTGTTGTCGGGTAGGTGGGCAGTTCTACCAAGGAGCTCGAGCTCTTCCTCAGCTACTAAACGGCTGAGGTCGGTAGGATTAGCTCTTACATAGAGGATGCTATCAGCAGGTACAAGTGAACTGTGGTCAAATATCTCAGCGTGCTCCACAGGGACATTCGCTGGGACCACAGCCGCTACGGAAACATCCTGTTGTAAAGGCTCTACTGATGCTGCTGTAGACTGAGCTGAGTTTGACTGAGCTGAACCTGAGCGCGCTGAAGTAGACGCAAGGGCAACTACCATCACGTTGTAACGGCGTCTTAGCTGCAAGTCAACAACCCGTTTACCGGACAGTGCTGAACTTGCTGGCACCCGCACCAAAAAGAGTTTTTCACTGAGCCCGTAGTCATCACTAAGTTCAGCAGCAGATGGCAAGCTGTCGTCTGCGGTGTTAACATCATCGCCTTCAGGTTGACGGTCGGGTAACAACTTGTCGCCAAAAAGCGCCATAAAGCCCATACCACACGCAAGCATGGCAAGTCCTACGGGGGTAAAACTAAAAAAGCTAAACGCAGACAGCCCACGCGAGGTAAGTTCGTTGCTGACAGCCACGTTGGGGGGCGTGCCAATAAGCGTGAGCATGCCGCCTAAAAGCGAGCCAAACGAGAGCGGAATGAGCAAGCGGCTTGGGCGCACTTTAGCGTCTTTGGCAAGGCTTAACGCAACAGGTAACATGATGGCCACCGTACCGGTTGAACTCATGAACGCAGATAAAACGGCACTGCTAAACATAAGTAGTAGCATGAGCCGTTTGGGGTCGTGCCCGGCTTTGCTGCTTAAAAAGCGCCCTACTCTGTCTGCTACACCTGTTTCAAATAAGCCCGCACCAACAATAAATAGCCCTGCAATCATAATGACCAGTGAGCTCGAGAATCCCGCCAGCGCTTGACCAGCAGATAGAACGTTGGTGAGCACCAGTGCTAACAGTGCTAGGAGCGCAACTACATCCAAGCGCATCCGGTCACTGATAAACAAACCGACGGTCACAGCCAAAATTAAGAACACAAGCAACATGGAAGTATTCATTTGTGACTGTCATAACATAGTGTTACTGAGTACCGCTTGGGCGATTGTCCTGCTGTAGGCTTCATCAAAGCTAGGTGAGGCGTAGATTTTGACGAGAAATATGGCTCGAGGTATAAGACTTAAAACTTACATCAAATATAGCGATATGCATAAGTATTAGGCTGTAAACGGAGCGGGTCTATTGGTACTCGCCTAGCTCCATACTTACGGCTAACGCTATGCTGTGACAAAAAAGACTTGTGAGCGTCACGCTGCTACACGCGACCTAGTCACTTTAGAGACAATTCAAGTAGGCTTAACTTATGGCACAGCAACCACCTCAACCGCACAAAATTAAAACGTTAACACCGCGGCGTATCTGGCAGTCGCCTAAACTCCATGAAACAGATAGTAGCCGCATGGTGAATTGGCTCGAGCTATTTTTCGACCTCTTTTTTGTTGCTGTTATTGCTGAACTTGTACACGGTTTAGCTGAGCAACCGACGCTACCAGGACTGCTTAAGTTCATGTTTTTGTTTGTTCCTGTTTGGTGGGTTTGGGTAGGCGATACCTTTTATACCGAGCGCTTCGAAACCGAAGGTATTGAAATGCGCGTCTATATTTACCTGCTGATGTTACCCATGATTGGTATGGCCGTGAACGCCCACCATGCCCTGACCACAAGCTACGCGGGGTTTGCCCTGTCTTATGCAGCTGCTCGATTGGTGATTACCCTCATGTGGGCCTGGGCAACGTTAGCCTCAAAACGCTTTCGGCCAGTTGGCAAGCGCTACGTGCCGACATTTGTCCTTACGGTTGTTTTGGTGGGTTTGTCAACGTTATTACCAGCACCCACGCGGTTATGGGTATTTGGGGTAGCGCTACTTGTAGAGATGCTGGCACCCCTCACCACAGTGCGGCTACAAGCATACTTACCGCCTTATAGCTGCCGCAAGTTGCCCAAGCGTTTTGGATTGTTCACCATTATTGTGCTTGGCGAAATGGTTATTGGCATTGTCAACGGCCTCAGTGAAATTGATGATATAAGCTTGGCGCTATTTACCTACGTTGCTTTGGGCGTGGCCATTGGGTTTGGGTTGTGGTGGTTATACTTTGATTTATTTGGACTTACTTGCACTTGCCTTTTGTGATGGCAATAGCAGCTCTAAGTGCCGGTATTACCCATGTGGTTGACGCGCAAAAAATCATCGAACCAAATGTACAAACCCTTATTGGCGGTTGTATTGGCGTTATTTTGGTGGTCCTTGCATTGCTCGAGCTTACCCTACAACGATCTGAAAGCGAGCCTACCCATAAGGGATTGAGCCCGCTCTTAAAAGCACTCACTGGCGTACTGGCGTTTGCAATTGGCGTTACCTTTATAGACCTTTATCCGACAACGTTTTTGTTACTTCTCGCAGGGCTTTTACTTATCAACATGATTTATGGACTCTGGTTATGGTACCGACGTCCACTTGAAGAAAGTAGCTCACAGACTCAGTTGAATCCACATGAGCTACCACTCTAAACACATTTTTCTGTAATAACCTTACGACTGCTGGGTCAAAGTTGGCGTAAGAGTTGTTTGTCACTGAAACCGGCTGACTAAATTAGGGAGCACCGTCACAAACCACGGCACATAGGTCACCAGGAGCAGCACAACCACCATCACCGGCCACAAAAAGACCATCGCTTTGCTGGCATCCTCAATGCGAATGTTGCCGATGGCGCAGCCCACAAATAACGCTGTACCTACTGGCG
>CAZMCW010000112.1:0-12799 GCA_964564405.1 uncultured bacterium | reverse complement strand
AGTAGAAATCAACCCACTCAGTGTGTGGGAACCAATCCTGGAACTGCTAATAGGCCATTTTTGTCGTGTTTCAGAACGTAATTTCTTTAATACTTCCACGAGACGTATCTCTGACGTAAATTAACTCCGAATTCAGGTTTAGTAAGGTCTTCGTCTAGTGAGGTCTTCGTCTAGTGAAGTAGATATTTGGTAACGTGTAGGTCTTATGTCAACCAGCATGACGCCACAGTCCTAGCTATCCTTGCTAAACTAGGGACTATGAAACGCCACACCTCGCAGCGACAAGCCATTTTAGACGTGCTGCGGGAAGCCTCTGGACCGCTTACACCGCAAGAAGTGCTCGAGCACGCACGCAACAAAAAACGTAGTCTAGGACTTGCCACAGTCTACCGAAACCTAAATACACTCAGTGAAAAAGGTGCTATTAACGCAGTGTGTTTACCCGGTGACCGTACCCGCTATGAAGTTCGTGAACCGGACCATCATCATCACTTTTATTGCAATCAGTGTGGTCATGTTTATACCCTTATGACACCTTGCCCAGTGAGTTTATCTAAAGATGTCAATGTTCCCAACGGCTTTCAGGTCACCCGCCATGAACTCACGTTTTATGGCACCTGCGCTACCTGTCAATCAGCGCCTAGCTCTTAGCCTATATGGCCTTGATGACTTCAACACGTCTTAACACCTCAGCTATATCATCCCTACCTGCTTATCAGTCTTTCTTAGGTAGGTCACCGCGTCGCCTCGTGATACGTCACTTCCTCTGCAAGGTTTTTTTATGTGGCATGCTTTTGTGGGGGGTGTGGGGCGTTGCGCAAACGACCAATGATGCTGGCACAGCCGGTTTAACTACATCAGCAGAAGATATCCTCGAGGTAACAGGCTACCTCGAGGGCCGTATTGTCTCGATTGATACCAGTCAACAACAAGCCTTGATTGATGTAGACGGCGAGCTTATTAATGCCCTGCTAGGCATGCCAGTTATTGACGATGGCCAAACTGACGTGCCTACCTTTCAAGTGGGCGACCAGGTTGAACTTTATTACTCACCCAACCCTGCCAATGTCCGCGAATATGTGGTGGTAGACTGGGTACGGCGGCCAGCATTGCTGTGGTTAACAGGGCTTTTCTTGGCGACCTCGGTGATTGTCGCTAGACTCAAAGGCTTGCGGGCGTTCGTGGCGACGGGCTGTAGTTTACTCATTGTCACGTGGTTTATTATTCCACAGATTTTACAGGGGAGTAACCCAGTTTGGGTGTCGCTTGCTGGCGTAGGCGGCATGCTTATCCTAGCTATCTTTTTTGTGCACGGCCTTAGTTGGAGTACTACAGCTGCGCTACTAGGTACGTTTGTAGCTGTGCTCATGACGATGGCTTTGGGGCTGGCGTTTAGTGAGTGGGCGCATTTAACAGGCTTTGGCAGCGAAGAAGCCATGATGATCAACATTGGCGCAAATCAAGTGCAACTACGTGGGCTACTGCTTGCTGGTTTATTAGTAGGGGCGTTGGGCGCACTGACCGACATTACAATTGTGCAAGCAAGTGTGGTGCGCGAGTTCTCGCTGGTGAATCCTAGTTTTGGCTGGCTCGAGCTGTATCAACGCGGGATGAACGTAGGTTATGATCACATTGGTTCACTTGTGAACACTTTAGTGCTTGCTTACACCGGGTCATCGTTACCACTGTTGGTACTCTTACAACTTAGCGATTTTGGCGCGCTCAGGGCGCTCAACTTTGAACTGGTTGCCTCAGAGATTGTCCACACCTTAGTAGGCTCTATTGGCTTGGTATTAGCCGTCCCGATTACAACTATCACTGCCGCGCTTATGTTTCGGGGTAACCGCTTACCTATTCAACAGCAAGAGCTTAACTTACACGGTCACGGTGCCGTTGACCAAACAACCGTACGCCGTCAGCTTGACGTTTTGGCGTCGCTCAAAACGCCTCAAGATAAATCATAAGTTGACAATACCTTGCTAGGCTGCAAGCATGTTAGCTATGGTTAGGTTGATGGTTGAGTATCGTTTCTTAGCCATCATACCCTTTCCGGTTATTTTGGTAACAAAGTAACCCGAGCGGCTCCGAGCGTCAGCGAGACAACTCGCGAGCAGAAACAGATACCAAGTCCGACTAGAACGTAATGAACTCGTTAGGGGTTTATGATGTGTTTTGTCGGACTTAGTATCAGCTAACAATTAGCAGTAGATTTTTGATACCAGTATTTGCGCTCACACAAATTCTCTTGTACTTTATTGAGACACGGGCATCTACAAATTACCTTGACAAACTGAACACGGTGTTGATGTTGACGCAACTCATATGTTCTCTTTGCAACCATCTCAAAACAACAATATTATGACAAAATCGTCTTACAGCGTTTCATTACTAACCTCATCAGCTCACCTGCAGTTAGCGTGTAAAGCACTATGACACTGCCGGAAGCTATAGGACTTGTTGGGCGCAGCTTACGGCTTGACCCAGGTGCGTTTGAAATTATTCAAGCAAGCCCTAGTGGGCTAACTGTGGCCATTGTGGTAGTTGTGCTAGGAACTCTGTCTGAGGCCGTGGGGCAGAGCATCATGCTGTTTGCTAACCGGGTAAAGCCGCACCGCTTTGTGCTGAGTTTGCTGCTATCTTCTGGTGTTCAAGCGTTTGGGATGGTGTTTTGGACAGCTAGTGTGTGGTGGGTTGCTGGGCGCGTATTTGGAATAGATGCCAACTTACAACAGGTCACCAGAGCAGTGGGCTTGGGGTACAGTCCGTATCTATTTAGTTTTTTCATTTTAGTGCCTTTTTTTGGCGCACTCATTAATGGCGTACTATCGTTATGGCGTTTGCTGGTTGTTGTCTTGGCTGTTGACGTTGCCCTCGACCTCACCGTTCGGCAAGCACTGTTGTCGAGCGGGCTTGGTTGGTTGCTCCTCCAAGTTATTAAAAGTACAATTGGCAGGCCAGTTATTGGGCTTACCCGTTTTATACGGCGGCATGTAGCTGGTGTGGAGTTAACCAACCTCAACGAACTTTTTAAGCTTTCACACACACGCCCGTCAACTCATCAACACTCGAGTAGTAAGGTTGCGTCTTCACAAGAATCTACAACACGGCAATCTACACAGCCATCTACACAGCCTGCTCAAGTAGACGTTCAACAGGAAGATACCCTGTGAATATATCGTGAATTTATTTGATGTTGGGACCATTCTAGTTGGGTTGCTGTTAGCGCTGTTAATCATGGGTACGCTAGCACCGTTTGAAGCGCTCGAGTGGTGGGCGGGTTGGTACGGTAGCCGCCCAGATGAAGATGTGCTTAGGGCCCCTTTCCCCACAGCCACCACCCATCAAGCTGATTCAGCTAGCCACGTTGTTGTTTTTTTATCGGGTATTCACAGTGTGTCCGGTGAAAGTTATGCAGCCCGCGAAATTGCTTTTTTGAACGCGCTGCGAACGCGTTTACCTCATATTAGCTTGGTTGAACTGTTTCCTTATTCGGTAACCAACCGCGCGCTCACCGGGCAGCGGCAATTTGCCCGCGTGTGGCGTTGGGCGCTTAACAATAAAGTGAGTGGCAACGGGTTAGCTGGCTTTCTCATCAACTTGCGTAACCTGTGGCAGGTTGCTGTTTCAGCTGACCGCCGTTACGGACCTATCTACAACCGGGGTTCTGCCGAGATGATCTTAAACGGGTTGCGGGCAAGTGGTTATCAGCTTGATGGCAGTACGCCTATAACCCTCATCGGCTATAGTGGTGGCGGGCAAATAGCGGTGGGTGCCGCACCTTATTTACGCGATATTTTAGGACATTCTGTACAAGTTATTTCGCTGGGTGGGGTCATCAGTTCAGATCCTGGTGTGCTGGCACTGCATAAGCTTTACCACTTGTATGGCAAGCGGGATGCCGTGCAACGACTTGGCAACATTATGTGTCCGGGGCGCTGGCCTATTGTTGCACTATCTTCGTGGAATCAAGCTAAGCGTAGTGGTATCGTTAGTTTGGTACCTATGGGTAACATGGACCACACAGGGGTAGACGGTTACCTAGATGCCAAAACTTTTGTAGCAACTAAAGCAAGCACAGGTGATCAGCAACCTAAAAGCTATTTGGACATCACAGTAGATACGATTAGTGCGCGTCTTACTGACATTGAGCGCCAAGTGGGCGCAATACCGTCACCTTCTTAAAGTTTAAGTATCTATAAAATCCGAAATAGCACCTGGCGCAATGCCGCTGAGACGGCGGTACATGTGGAGCGCTTGAGCGTCGGTGAAATGCGCGACAATATCCACGGCTAGGCGAATTGCAGCGTCACCAGGCTTTTGATTGGGTTGGGGTGTAGGAAGGTGCTCGAGTTCTTGATTGAACCTAGCTGGTACAAGGTGATCGTTGCTCTCACAGACAGCTTTTAAGTATATTTCAAACAACATAGTGATAATTTGCTCGTGCCCGTGACGTTGGGTTGCTAAACGCGGGTTGCCAATTAAATACTGGCGCACAATGCGTTTTAAAAACGCAATGTCCATACGGGTATGGTGGGGTATGTCTAGTGCTGACTGACTACCTTGCGCACCCTTTTGGGGGACTCGCAAACGCACGGCCATAATCCAGTCACGAATAAGACTGGAAGCCCGCGTGCGTAATAACGCTCGCTGTTCAAACGTACCCCGATATACGTCGTCGATGACCAGCGAATCTAGCAAATCTTGAAACGCATCTTGATGAGCTTTAATCTGCTCTGGGCTGATGTCGCCGCCGCTAGTTGCTTCTACTTTCCAAGCATCCAAAAAACTTGTCAAGCTGATGCCATCGTAGGCAAGTCTGTCGAGGGGAATCATACCCACGCGGTAAAAGTCGTCAAGGTCGTAGACACTGTAAGCAACGTCGTCAGCGTAGTCCATGATCTCTGCCTCGAGCGTCTTGTGAAGTCCTTTAGTCGTGGCGCGAACAAAGTCATAGTCAGCTTGTTCAGAACGGTACACACCGTATTTGTTACCGTAGTAGGCGGGGTAGTTGCTGTCTTTAAACCAGGGGTATTTGAGGCTAGCATTTAACGTGGCCCGGGTTAAGTTGAGGCCGGGGTAGACATCGCGGTGAGCAGCCAAGGTGGTGATAATCCGAAAGGACTGGGCGTTACCTTCAAAACCCTCAAACACACCCGAACTACTATGCGCTTTAGAGACAGTATCCAGCACACGCTCGCCCGTGTGACCAAAGGGCGGGTGACCGAGGTCATGGGCAAGCGCGGCAGCTTCCACCGTATCCGGGTCGATGCCGCCAAGGTCATGTACCAAGTCAGGTACTTCGCGGCAAAAGCGTTCGGCAATGCGCCGGGCAATTTGAGCAACCTCGAGCGTGTGGGTAAGCCGCGTATGAAACACATAGCCTTCAGACGGGGCCACCACTTGGGTGATGCCTGCTAGACGCCGAAACGCACTCGAGTGCAAAATTCGGTCGCGATCACGTTGCGCAGGGCTGCGCGAGTCATCTTGGCGCTCGAGCTCATGCCGGCGAGCATCCCGCGATTGTTGATAAGTTTCAGGTGTTGAGTGAGGTTGTGTGTGTTGCAAGATAGTATTACTTTAAAACGTGTTTGCAGATGCGGCGGTCTTGAGTGAATTTGATACGGCCTTCATCGACCAATGACCACAGCGCACGCTTGAGATCACAGGCCTCAAGCCCTGTTTGCTGAATGAGTTCACGGACGCGTAAAGGCGTTGAGGTTTGCTCGAGCTGCTGCAAAATAGCCTGCTTAGCTTGTTGGGTCACAGACCGGATACGAAGATAACGCCCTGCTGACTTCGTTAATCTTGGTGTAGCTAAAGAACTTACTTGCACTACATCTTCCATCACACGTTTCCCCTCAACCACAAACTTGAATCTGAGCACTCATACACAGTACTTGTACGTCTATCACGCAAAAATAAGCCTCAATATGACGCAAGGCTTTCTTGGCACATAGCACGACCGTCACCATCAATGACAATCTGCCGATGTCGCTTTTGACGCACTTAATTGTAACTTAAAGGAAACGCCTACATCGTAGCTGATAGCGAAAACTAAGTAATACCCTTTCCGGTTATTTTGGTAACAAAGTAACCCGAGCGGAGCGAGCAGAAACAGATACCAAGTCCGACTAGAACGTAATGAACTCCGTAGGAGTTTATGATGTGTTTTGTCGGACTTGGTATAACTAGGTGCCTGCACCTTCAATGTTGAACGTTGGGTCGAGAATATCGCGTAGTACATCCCCCAACATATTGAGCCCGAGCACGGTGAGGGCTACTGCACCGCCCGGTACCAACGCTGTCCACGGGGCAATGTCAAGGTAGTCTCTCGAGGCTTGAATCATCAGCCCCCAAGAAGGTGTGGGCGGTTGTGTACCTAAGCCCAGAAATGACAACCCTGCTTCTGCCAAAATTGCAAAGGCCACACTGATGGTCGTTTGCACAATCAAGGGTGCCATAATATTGGGCATAATAGCCTGCCCAATAATCCGCAAATGAGACGCGCCGAGGGCCCTTGCCGCTTCCACATAGGGTAAGTTACTGACTTTAAGCGTTTCGCTGCGCACAATCCGTGCTAAATAAGGTGCAAAGGCAATGCCAATTGCTAAACTAGCATTGCGCACGCTTGGCCCCAAAACAGCACTAATCGTCAGTGCTAACAGCAACACAGGAAAGCTCAACAATGCGTCCACCACGCGCATCAAGGTTAAATCTAACACACCTCGGTAATAGCCAGCTGCCACACCTACAGGTAAACCTAAAACGAGGCTTAACAAAACCGCAGCTAACGATACTTGTAGCGATGTGCGTGCGCCCAGTAACACACGGTAAAGTAAATCCCGCCCGAGTTGGTCTGTTCCTAAAGGATGTGCCAGCGACGGCCCAGAAAGCCGCGTGGTGATGTCAATTCGCGTCGTCATCTCTTCGGTAATAACAAACGGCGCAAATAGTCCTATTAATACAACCAAGCCTACCAACACCAAACCAACTAAGGCTTTGGGCTTAGCAAGGAGCAACAGCGCTCGCCTCTTTCGTACACTACGGCGCTGTCCAGACGCACGTGTGTCTTGTTGAACAAGCGTTGTCATGGTGATAGTTTGTGATGAGTGTTCGGCATCATCAAGGTCATTTGGATGAAAGATGAAAAACTGTGGCAATGTTTTTTATGAGAGACAAGTATCCTCACCTTTGCTGTCATCACTTAACGTTCAACCCGAATACGCGGATCAAGTGCTTGATAGCTAATGTCCACAAGTAAATTGCTGAGCATAAACACAACAGCAATGACAAAGACAGACGCTTGAATAAGCGGCATATCGCGGTTTAAGAGCGCTTGGTAGGTAAGCCAGCCCATGCCAGTGTAATTAAACAGCGTTTCAACCACAATGATGCTGCCGAACAAATAACCTAATTGCAACCCCGCTACGGTGATAACGGGTGCAATGGCGTTACGCAGCGCGTGTTTGCGGATGACTTTAGGTTCAGCGAGGCCCTTAGAGCGACTTACTCGGATGTAGTCTTGCGAAAGTACCTCGAGCATCGACGAGCGCATCATACGGGTCAGATGGGCCATCAAGCTAAGTCCTAAAGCGATGCTAGGAAGTAGCGCATGACGGAGGCTTTGCAAAAAGCCATCACTTGGGGCAACATAGCCACTCGAGGGAAGCCAGCCTAGCCCCCTCGAGAACAAGAGAATCAGCACAATCCCCCAGAAAAAATCTGGCAAGCTAATGCCAATAAGCGCACTACTACTGCTGAGCGTATCCTGCCAGCGGTTTTGTTTTACGGCACCAATAATCCCTAGTGGGATTGCAAACACCAGCGCCACAACCATTGCCAACACAACTAACATGCCACTAGCGACCATTTTTTCTTGGAGTAACGGGGCAATAGGCTCGCCAAAACGCAAGGACGTTCCCCACTGCCCGCGCAGCATGCCCGCCGCCCAACGTCCATACTGTACGGGAAGTGGGTCGAGTAGGCCGAGGTCTTGCTCGAGCGCCGCCAGTGTTTCCGGGTTGGAGCGCGTTCCCAAAATCATCAGCGCCACATTTCCAGGCAGTATGTTGGTCAGCGCAAAGGTCACGAGTGACACCAGCACCAACGTTAATGCCAACAGTAGCAACCGCTTGCCCACATAACTTGCCGTCATGGGTATATTTTAGCTATCCAACCAAACACGCCAAAAGTTGAGGTTGCTAGCATTCGGGTGCACCACACTATCTAGCCCGCGCACCCTAGTTTGAGCCGCTAAAGAACCGTTGCGGTACCACAAAAAGATGTCGTGGGCTTGGTCAAAAATGCGTTGCTGCACTTGGGAGTACAAATCAATGCGGGTGTCTACATCGGTATTTTCTCTTGCTTGTTGCAAGAGGTCATCAAGTGTTTCATCTTGCACGCTTCTAAAGTTAAACGCACCAGTTGAGTGCCAAATACTGTAGTACAAAAAGTCTGGTTCCCAGAGGGTAAAAAAGTTGACCATGGTAATTTCAAAGTCGCGGTTGAGCCAGCACTGGGTAAGCCAATCACTCCAGGTGAGCTGAACAACCTCAACGTTGACGCCACCCATGCGGAACCATTCCTGCATAATTTGAGCGGCTTCAACGTGCCAGGGGTAGTTAGTGGTCACTTTGAAGACGATGCTCAAATCGCCCGGGCCGTAGCCTGCCGTTTCAAGTAACCTACGTGCTTCGTCAAAGTCCTGGGCACGCGCTTCCAAACTGTTATTGCGATACTGGGATGCTGGGAAACTCGGCGTGGCTGTGACCTCACCTTGACCCCACAAGGCACCTTGTACCAAAACCTCTTTGTCAATCATGTAATCAAAGGCAAGCCGTACGTTGGGGTCATCAAACGGGGCCACCGTATGGTTAAAGTTCAAAAACGCCCATGAAAGCGGGTACCAGGTCCGTACTTGTAAGTCGCTATCGTTACTCACGTCGTTAATGCGGTCGAGGGGGATGTCGTTAATCATGTCCATCTCACCGGTGCGTAAACCTGTTAGGCGCACGGTGGCCTCGGTCACTTCCCTCGAGACAATCCCATCTAAATAGGCTGGCCCGCGGTAGTAGTCATCCCAACGAGCTAAGTCCACCCGGTTACCAAACTCGCGTTCAATAAACTGGAACGGCCCCGCACCAATCGGCTGTGTGCCGGTTATTTCGCCACTACCTGCCGGAATAATGGCACACCCTAGTGAGGTGAGCCTATCTAAAAACGGACTGTACACGCGCGACATGTTGACTTCAACGGTGAGGTCATCCAGCGTGTTAATCTCGGCAACGTCGTTAAAGACGTCAAAGTTGACCGCGCCCGTGGCAGGGTCTTGAATGCGCTCCCACGAGTACTTGACGTCGGCAGCGCTGAGTACCGTACCATCGTGAAACATGACATCGGGTCGTAACGAGAAGGTATAGGTGAGTAGGTCGTCACTAACCTCCCAGCTTTCGGCTAGGGCGGGTTGCAAATTGAAATTTTCGTCGACATTGAGGATAGTTTCGTGAACGTTTTGGAGCATCCTCGAGGTTGAAGCCGTACCTGTTTGGTGAATGTCAATGTTTTGGGTTGTCTCCGAGTGACCCCATACCAAGGTGCCCCCCATGCGCGGTGTGTCACCTTGTGCTATGGCAAGCGCGTCTCGCACGTCACCTGCAGCTAGTGCCCCACTTGTAGCAGCCGTAAGTTTCAAAAAATCCCGACGTTTCATAGTTGCGCCTCCCCCAAAGGTAATTGAGTATGTTATATCATCGTGGTCAACTGTTGACTTTAGGTGCTGACACCTTTGCCAAGATGTTACTCGAGCACAAAGCCTGATAATTATTGCAGTTTCTGGTTGTGCTCGAGGTTTACATTACAGTGACATCCTAAATGGAATCTTATCGTCACCCTACTTTAAAAGACGTCTCTTGAACAGTTAAGGCTATTTTTGCGAAATTGTAAACCTTGACTTCGGGCTAAAGACCTGATCTCAGCAGCATTCAACAAAATTGTCAGTGCACAGCGCACGAACCCTCATCTGGTAAAGGTTACATTGTTTTTGAATGGTTATGTAATTAGGTTGAGGCTTCAGATCTAGCGCAACATCAAAAATCAGCATCAGGAGGTCGTTATGGCAGAACCGTTAGTAGAACGCAACATCAGCGAGTGGCAAGACATGATGGGGCGTGGTGAGGTCAGCGCGGTTGAACTTACTGAGATGTTTTTGCAGCGTATTCGCGACATCGACCCAAAAATTAACGCTGTTGCCGAAGTGAATCCAGATGTCCTTGATGACGCTGCTAAACTTGATGACGAACGCGTCAAAACGGGTCTACGTAGTCCTTTACACGGCATGCCTATTTTGGTCAAAGACAACCTCGATAGCGCTGGCAACATGCAAACCACCGCTGGTTCACTGGCGCTCGAGGGACACTTTGCTAAAGAAGATGCGTTTGCACTTAAGCGCTTGCGGGATGCAGGCGCAATTTTACTAGGCAAAGCTAATCTAAGCGAGTGGGCGTATTTTCGGTCTACAAGGGGCTGTAGCGGTTGGAGTAGTCGGGGCGGGCAAGTTCGCAACCCGTATGCTTTGGACAGGAACCCGTGTGGCTCGAGTTCCGGGTCGGGTGCTGGCATGGCCGCTTACCTAGCTGCCGCCACGGTTGGCACCGAAACCGACGGCTCGATTGTCTGCCCGTCGTCCATGAACGGCATTGTTGGTATTCGCCCCACGCTAGGCCTGGTAAGTCGCACAGGCATTGTGCCCATTTCACACAGTCAAGACACCGCTGGCCCCATGACCCGCACCGTGAGTGACGCTGCTCTCATGCTCACCGCCATGGCGGGAGCTGATGCTAGCGACCCCATCACCAAAGATGCCAAACCTATTGATTATCAACCTTTTTTGAAAGAGGACGGTCTCAAGGGCATGCGTTTAGGTGTCGCCAGGGACTACTTTGGTAAACATGAAGGGGCAGATGCTGTCATTGAACCCCTGCTTCCTTTACTAGAAGATTTAGGGGCAACCTTAGTTGATCCGGTAGAACTCACCAGTTTGGGGCTGTTTGGCGATGCTGAATTTGAGGTGTTGCTCTACGAGTTCAAGCACGATCTCAATGCTTATCTTGCTAGTCATGACGCACCTGTGAGGAGTCTCGAGGACGTCATTGCCTTTAACAACGCCAACGCTGAGCGGGTTATGCCTTACTTCCAACAAGAACTTATGGAAATGTCGCAAGCCAAAGGTGATCTCACTGAAGAAACCTATATCAACGCCAGAGCAGAATGTCTCAAACTCTCACGGGATGAGGGCATCGACAAAACGATGCGCGAACACCAGCTAGATGCCATCATTTGCCCGACCCAAAGCCCAGCTTGGATGATTGATCCCATCTGCGGTGACAAAGTGATTGGCGGGTGTGCCTCACCTGCGTCGATGGCGGGCTACCCGCACATTACCGTGCCAGCGGGGTATGTCTACGGGTTACCTGTAGGGTTATCTTTTTTTGGGCCTGCCCACAGCGAAGGTACACTCATCCAGTGCGCGTATGCTTTTGAACAAGCAGCTCAGGTTCGTAAACCACCAACCTTTGCAGCGCACGCGGACATAACCTGAAGCTGGTGTCTCATCTCTAGGTGAGTTTGTAAAGGTGCTATGACAACAAAAGATGCTTTCTTAAATCTCACTAGCTGATGATGCCTGCATCAACTCAAGGTAAAAAAGTACATTATCTTATACCAAGTCCGACAAAACACATCATAAACTCCTACGGAGTTCATTACGTTCTAGTCGGACTTGGTATCGGTTTCTGCTCGCTCTGCTCGGGTTACTTTGTTACCAAAATAACCGGAAAGGGTATTAGACAACAGTTCAAGCACTTTTTACAAACCTCGTCACAGACGCAAACGAGATTTTGAAAGTAGAAAGCGTTTCCACGAGTAATTGCCACAGGCAGTTGCGCGTGCGACCTAGGGGAGTAGAAATCGACCCGCCTAGTGTGGGGGAACTAATCCTGGAACTGCTATTAATACCTGTCCAAAGTCTTGTTAGACATTCGTGATAATGCCAGTTCACCTACGTCAATATACGTCAATATACGTCAATATACGTCAATACATATGCTGTTCCACTAGCGTAAGTCTAGGAACAACAGTGCCTTGGATGAGTATCGTTCCAGGTGATAACACCGAATTTGCCCCAATTTTTACGTCATCGCCAATCAGCGCGCCAAATTTGAGCAGCCCTGTGTCAATCACGTGACCGTTGTAGATAACTTTAATGGTGGTGCCAACAGCCTCGTTAAGATGATTGGCAACTACCGCACCCGCTTCAATATTGACACCTTGCCCTACCAGCGTATTACCAACGTAACTCAGATGGGCAATCGCGCTGTTACCAGCACAAATGACCGATTTAAGCTCAACGTTGGGGCCAACATGGGTATTTAGACCTAAAAGGACGCCACCTCGTAAGTAGGCTCCCGAAGCCACAAAGCAACCTGCCGAGATAATCGCAAAGCCGCGCAAACGAACGTCATCTTCAACGACTGCTGTGGAATGGATGAACGCTTCACCACGTTTATGAAAGCCGTCTAGCGAGTTTAGGGGCGGCTGCTCAGCATAGGTTGTGACGTCAGCAACAAGGTGCCACGGCTCGAGCCACTTATGTAAGCGTAAGCATGGAAAAACTTGCCAAACAGAAGGTGTCAGTACAGAAAAATCTTGGTGCCACATCTTATACCCTTTCCGATTAATCCCTTAAGCAATTAAGTACCTCCTATCTGGAAACCGCAGTTTTCAGATAGCGTTTAGCGGTTAA
>CAZMCW010000111.1:0-12840 GCA_964564405.1 uncultured bacterium | reverse complement strand
GTTTCTGCTCGCTCTACTCGGGTTACTTTGTTACCAAAATAACCGGAAAGGGTATTAGACAGTTTGGAGGTGGACGGGTTATGTCCCATCCACCTTGGTAAAAGTTGTCTTACAGGGATAAAAACTAGCTCACAGGGAGTCAGTCTTGTAACGCAGGTTCAATAGCGGGGTTACCAGACAATTTGGTGCTGCTCTAAAAACTCATCTAGGTCAGGTCGGTAGAGGTTGAACACATCTTCGGCATGAGCTAAAAAGCGGTCAACAGCTTGCTCTGGGGTAGCACGTTGTAAGAAAACACTTTCGGCAATAGTAGGTTCTTGTGAGCGGACGTCTAGTCGACCCGGAAACACGTGAAAGTTGCGTAACCTATCTGCTTGTAGGTCTTCAATAACTTGTCCAAACCCAAGATAGGGATCATCTTGAAAAGAAGGATCGTCTAGGGCGGCTGTTGTCGAGGGAATACTACCGGGGGTTATTTTGATGTAATCAAGCGCTTTTTCTTCAAAGAACCATTTGTTAAACAGGTAGGCGTCTCTCGGTGCGGGGTTATCAGCCATTACAAAGAAACCTTCAAACCCAGGGCTTATGGTGCGCACACCATCGGCACTAGGTCCGAGCGGTGTTAAAACAGCGCCGATGTCCAGATCCGGGTTCTGATCCACGACGCTGGCAGCAGCGCAGATACCTGCAAAGCCCTGCATCGCAGCGTCACCACGAATAAAAGCTTCACCGCCTACCTGCAAAGCTTCTACCCCAGCCCAGGTGACCCCGGTAGGAATAGGGAGTACGTCGTCTTCGAGGTGCAACGAACTCCACCACTCGAGCCCTTCCACTAAGTTCTCTGGCTGGGTGATGTAGCTGCTTAAATCTGGGCTAGACCAGTCGCTACCGTTGCTCAGGTTGATCTCCTGGAGCATCCAGTCGATGCTCGAGCTGACCAGACCATACTGGGTGACGTCACCGCCTTCACGCACGGTTAGCTGTTTAGCAAGCGCTTCGACCTCTTCCCAACTGCGCGGTGCATCGGCATCGCTAAGACCCGCTTCTGCAAAAATCTCACGGTTGTAAAGTAGCCCACCAGGGCAGCCTGTTATTGGCAGCGCCATCACGGTACCTGCGTACTGTACCGCTTCTCTTAGAGCCGGAAAAAGCCGCTCCGAATCAATACCAATTTCTGGGTCAAGCACAAATTCATTCAGGGGATAAACAGCTTCAACCCCGAAAAACCACGGCACGTTGTGGTTGTACCACAGCAGATCAGGTCCCTGACCACCTGCAATAGCAGTAGCCATGCTTTCACGGCTGTTAGGTGTTGTAACCACTGTAATGCTTATATCGTTTTGTAATCCGTTGTATTCTGCAACGGCTGCTTCTACAAAATCGACATTGACCGCAGGACCGGTATACCATAGCGTCATCTCAGTCTGGGCGAAGCTTAGCGAGAACAGGGCCAAAAACGTGACGCCTAGATTCAGTTTTAGACTCGGTGCGTTCAGATTTGGTACGTTTGCAAATCTCATATCTTTCTCCTTTTTAAGCATGGGCCAGGGTTGAAACAGGTGCGAGTTCTGTTGACGAGCCATTTTTTATCAGTTAACGAATACCTCCTTTCGCTCTACTTGTGAGGAGCTAACCCTTTACGCCCGACATGACGATGCCCCGCATAAAGTGGCGCTGGAAAATGATGTAAACGATAATAGGCGGTAAGGCGATAAGTATAGAAGCAGCCATCAGTGGTCCAATGGGTATCCCCGCCTGGGTAGCACTAAAAAACGCCAGACCCAGTTGCACTGTGTGTAAAGACGCATCATTTAAATAAATTAGGGGATATAAAAATGCATTCCAGTGGGCTAAAAAGGTAAAGATGAACAGAGTTGCGGTCGCGGGCCATGCTAGCGGCATAGCGATAGACCAGTAAAAGCGCAACAGGCTCGCGCCGTCCATCCTGGCAGCATCAAAAAGTTCTGTAGGTAACGCCTGAAAAAATTGTCGATACAGAAAGATGGTAAACCCGTGTACCAACGCCAGCAAGATAAGTGGAACAAAACTGTTAGTCAGCCCCCAGCGCACCATCATGAGAAAGCGGGGGATGAGATCAACCTGTTCAGGCACGATCATGGTGGCGAGCACCAGCAAAAACACCACATTTTTGAGCGGAAACTTGATCCAAGCAAACGCGAAAGCAGCTAATGAAGAGAACAGAAGATGTAACACAGTGATCGTTGTCGCCAGAAAAATGCTGTTGAAAAACATCCGAGGCCAGTCCACTGCTGTCCAAGCTGTAACAAAATTTGAGAACGTCCAATTCGTTGGCAAAAGTTGCGGCGGCCAAGTGCGGATTTCTTCAAGGGGTTTAAATGCTGTAAAAAACATCCACAAGACAGGCCCCAAAAATATGACCGAAACAAGCAAACATGTCAATAACCAGACGGTAAAAGAGAGGGCTTTTTTCTGTTGTTTGCTCAAGCCTCGTGATTGGCTCGAGCCTGTAATAGCTGCCATCTAGCCCTCCTCACAAAAGCTGGGCTTACTCATTGGTAACTCTCAGGTGTGTACTTGTACTGAAAAAAAGTGAAGATCATGACGATGAAAAAGAAAATAACAGCCAAGGCTGACGCACGCCCCCACAGATTAAATTCAAAAGCTGCCTCATAAATCTGGTAACCAGGCATAGTGGTCGAGCCAAGCGGACCACCACCCGTCATCAGGTAAACGGGTTCAAATAGCGTCAGCGAAGCAATTGTTTGGGTGATTAGTACAAAAAAAGTGGTGGGCATCAGTAGCGGCAAAGTAATCTTCCAGAACTTACTCCAGCCATTAGCTCCGTCTATCTCGGCAGCTTCGTAGTATTCAGTGGGAATTGTACCTAGCGCGGCCATGTAAATGATCATGGTAAAAGGAATCGAACCCCATAAACCCAATAAGACAAGAGATAGTAAGGCCGTATCGGGATGCCCTGTCCAGAGCAGAGGTTCAAACCCAAGTTGCTCTAGAAAATAATTGAGAACGCCGTACTGTGGGTGGTAAAGCCAGACAAAAATCTGGATTTGGGCTACCGAAGAAATAACGACTGGGACATACCAAGCAACCCTAAAAAACAAACGCCCCGGGAAATTTTGAGTGAGCAGCAGCGCAAGCGCAATTGAAAGCGCCGCACCAATCGGCACGCGAAAAAGTGAATAGATAAAGACATTCAGCAAACCTTGCCAAAAATAGGAATCAGTAAGCAAAAATTGGTAATGGTAAAACCCAAGGTAGCGGTCAAAAGGATCAAGTAAGCGGCCCCGGTGCAAACTCAAAACAAACGAATAGGCTACGGGATAATACTTAAATACAGCAAAGTGCAGCAGGGCAGGTAGTAAAAACAACAAGGCAACCATATGAGCAGACCACCTAGATCGTATAAGGTGCATAAACCTACCCAAGGTAGATATTTTAGAAGGATTTGATGTGTAGTCCACAGTTCAAAACTCCAAAATGTTACTATATCTCTAGCTGTAGATCAGCAAAGTAAAGACGCCGAGTACGAATCATCTCAAGTAGACTGTGCAGGGGTGGTTTGCGCTGGCGACACTTGACAGTCAAGCGACAGATCCGTCTTCGACATAGCACGCTAAGCTTACATTGCTACAATCACCACTGAGGATTTGCCGTCTAAGATGTGTGATGTTACTTAGTTATGGTTAACTAGACAACCCGGTTATGGTTAGCTGGACAACCCGCTGTAAGATTAGCGCGGCAGTCAAATCATATTGATTTTGTATGTTGTAAATGCATTGTATACAATATACCGGGATTTGTAAAGGGTCATGATTTAGCTGGACACCCCCAAAAGTTGGGGCAGTAGCATCATGACCACTGTTCAGATGGCAACGGTCTTATGGTCGTATACCTTTGAGTTTGACGTGCCACACTGAGATTCTCACACGTACTCAGAATGGCACAAGCTTGCCCCTAAAAGGGTAATCACTCAACTCAACCGACTTTTCGTACACTCTCAGTTGAGCTCACTAAGCCTGATTCTCATCTTGTAATGTAACTACTCTTTATATTGACCACGCGATTGCCTCAGTGGACATCCATGCAACGAAGCTACATTATTATGTTAAGTGCGTTAAAGTGCGTATATGCAACCTCATACACATGTCATCAACGACGAAATTAGCTTGCTGATTCGGGAGGCTACCGTAGGCGACGCACGGGGCATCTTGAGCTATTTGAACGATGTCGGCGGCGAGTCAGACTTCCTCACCTTTGGCGCGGGCGAGTTTAACTTGAGTGAACGCGAAGAACGCGACATCTTGCGGAACTACCAAGACGCTGACAATCAAATTTACTTGCTCGGACTTATTGATGAACGCATTGCCAGCATCCTGACGTTTTCTGCTGGGCAACGCCCACGCACCCGTCACAGCGGCGAGTTCGGTATGTCGGTGCGGCAAAATTACTGGGGTTTGGGTATTGGCACGCTGATGGTAGACGCCCTAACGGCTTGGGCTAAGCAAACAGACATCATCAAAAAAATTAACTTGCGCGTTCGTACGGATAACCCTAGAGCCATCGCCCTCTACGAACGGGAAGGCTTTGCCATTGAAGGCACCATGCACAAAGAGATTCTTTTAGACGGTGAGTATTTTGATTACCACTGGATGGGCTTAGAAGTGTAGCTTAACTGGCTTGGGTGAGTACCGCTTGCGCTGCACGCAGCATCACTTGGGTGTCTGGATGTTGCCCTGTCCAACGTTCAAACGACGCTGCACCTTGATAAATAAGCATCGGCAAGCCGTTTTGCGTGGCGAGGCCTTTAGCACGTGCGTCACGCAACAGGGACGTTTCAGCAGGCCGGTAGATGATGTCGCTCACGAAACCTGTTTCCGGGAGCATCTCGGTAGCAAGGGGTGATACATCTGGCGCAAGGCCGTCATGCTCCATGCCTACTGAGGTTGTGTTGATGATAAGGCTAGCCTGTTTTGCAGCGTGCTCGAGCCCACCCTCACCTACTATCTGTACGTCGCCCAAATGACCAAATGCCCTTACTAAGGCCTCAGCTTTGCTCACTGTCCGGTTATAAATCGTGACTGCTGCCACCTGAGCTTGCAAAAGCGCATAGACAATCGCCCGGCTAGCCCCGCCAGCACCTAGAATGAGCACCTGCTGACCGGTTAGCTCGAGCCCAGCATCTTCGCTAAGCGCCCGCGTATAGCCAATTGCATCTGTATTGTGCCCCAGTAACAGCCCATCTTGATTGATGATGGTGTTCACTGCGCCAATCGCCGTCGCAGCGTCGGTAAGATTGTCCATCAGCGGCATCACCGCTTGTTTGTGGGGGATGGTGACGTTAGCACCGTAGACATGGGGGTCGCGGAGTTTGTTAACGGCGTGCTCGAGCCCTTCCGGTGCCACTTCCCACGCGTCATAACGCGCTCGAATGCCCAAGGCGTCTAATGCTGCATTGTGCATGACCGGGCTGAGCGAATGCCCAGCCGGATAAGCCAAAAGATAAATCTGTTTCGTATCTTCAGAGGTCATTGCTTTAGAAGTTCTTGAAGGTAGATGTCTTTGAAAGTGTCATTGTCCTGAGTTACCTAGCAAGATGACATCTCTCCACGCCATCCGGTCTTGCTATATCCTGCGTGATATCATCTCGTGTTGCTTTCAAGCTGATAGTGCGGGTTCTGACGCTCTAGCAGTTTTTAGACAACTTGCAATCACACTCAGGGTCCGGTCAATGTCAGCATCCTCAATTTGATAGTGCGTGACCAAACGAATGCTATTGGGGCCAAGGGCGTTGCACAACACGCCTTGTGACGCCATGGCTTGCTCGAGCTGTTGTGCAGGCATAATAGTTGCATCTACCCCAACATAAATCATGTTGGTTTGCACCGTCTGCAGGTCTACGCTGAGGCCGTCAATGCTTGCTAGCCCTTCTGCCAAGCGGCGCGCACGCGCGTGATCCTCAGTCAAACGTGAGGTCATTGTTTGCACTGCCACCAGACCCGCTGCTGCAATGACGCCAGCTTGGCGCATCCCGCCGCCCAGGGTTTTGCGGTAGCGGTGAGCTTTGGCAATGAAGGCTTTTGAACCAATAAGTACCGTGCCAATAGGTGCAGCAAGTCCCTTACTGAGGCACAACGACACCGAATCAAACGGCGCACAAACGTCTTTTAAAGGTACGTTCAACGCAGCAGCAGCGTTCCAAACACGCGCGCCATCTAGGTGAATAGGTAAGCCTGCGTCTTTGGCAACCTCGGCGATAGCGTGGCAGCGGTCTAAAGGAACAACCGTGCCGCCGGCTTTGTTGTGGGTGTTCTCGAGCACCACCAAGCCCGTTGGCGTCTGGTGGATGCTAGTGTGAATGGCAGCTTGCACGTCCTCGACAGCAGGCACACCCAAAGGTGCTGGCACAAGCCGTGGTAGGGCGCTGCTAATCACCGCCATGGCACCGGGTTCGTATTCGTAGATGTGTGCGCCGTAGGGTGCAATAACTTCTTGCCCGCGCTCGGTGTGCGCTGCAATAGCTGCTTGGTTGCTCATGGTGCCACTAGGCAAAAAGAGACCTCCTTCAAAGCCGGTCAGTTCCGCAACAACCGTTTGAAGTTCGTTAACGGTTGGGTCTTCGCCGTAAACATCATCACCAAGCGGCGCTGAAGCCATTGCTGTAAGCATAGCTGGGGTGGGTTTGGTGACGGTATCTGAACGTAAATCAATTGTTGTCTGGGACATCAGTTATCCTCTGAAGATGCGCTCGAGGGATACACGGGTAAATCCACCAGACGCGCGCCCGGCCCAAACTGCGCTGAGGTCACCATGATGTCTGCAATACGGCGAATATCAATGAGCGACCCCTGTTCTTTGCGCGGCACGTTACGACGGTTTTCAGCAGTATCCACCAAACCCATAGGGTAAATGATCGATACGCCGATGTTGGTACCGCGCAATTCTAGATCAAGTGAATGTAAAAACGTTGCCACTGCACTTTTAGCAGCCGCAAATAAACTTGCACCTGCCGTTCCTGATCCTAACCAAGCATCTTTAGACGCAATGCCTGCTATAAACCCTTGATTGCGTGAAAGAAGCTCAGGTAATACCGCTCTACTTGCATAAAACAGGGTACGCATATTGCTGTCAAATACGTCGTCGTAAGTATCTGGTTGTAGGTCTTGAACCTGTCCAGCGCAATGACTACCCACCAAGTGAATTAACCCGTCAACTCGGTTGTAACGCTCTTTGGCAACTTTGACCATAGCCTCGGCACCAGCGGGTGTATTGACATCTGCTTCTAAGTGAAACGCACCAATAGATGTCGCCAACCCCTGTACACGAATGGCATCGTTATCGACCAGCAGCGGACGCGCGCCCATGTCTGAGAAGGCTTCTGCCACATAGCCGGCAATAGCGCCACCAGCACCCGTAATAATAATGACTTTTTCTTTGAGTTCTATCACAGTGGGTTTAGTATGACATGTTTGGAAGGGTGAGCCTACGGTCAAATATCCACAGCACATCTGTAGAATGTTCTTAACCTCGAGCACTAAAAATGCTCACCTTGCAAATGCAAGATGAGCATATAAATTCTAGTCAAGAGACAGATCAGTATAAGACAAGCGTACAACCTGCATTACCAGCACCCACTGTCAAGAACAGGGGGACTGATGTCGTCGGTGCCAATACCACATTGCCGTCACCCACAGGAATAAAGCGCATCCCTCTATTGTTTTGACAAGTATTACCAGCAATGGTTCCACCAGCAATGTATTCGTACGAAAATGCCACATCTTCATTGTCACGAACGTCGTTGTTCATAATGTCTGGCATTGCAAACACGCTGATTTCAAAGCCGTCGTCACCATTGAGGAATACGGTATTCATTTCAACGGTGGGGGCAGCGTTATCGGTAATGTCAAAACCGTCATCGCCGTTGCCGTCGACAATGTTGTTGCGAGCGAGCCCACCCGAGGTACCTTCATAGCTCACGCCGTCTTCACGGTTAGCGTTAATTTTGTTGCTCTCGAGCAGTGGTGTGGCATTGCCTCTGACTAAAACACCATCATGACCGTTATTCGTAATGATATTGCGCATGATGTTAACGCCTGCTGTGATACCAGGCAACGCGTTGTTTTCTACTGTGATGCCGTTAAATTCGTTGTTGGTAAACGTGCTATCTACAATTGCACCTGTAACACTACCTGCAAGCCGTAGCCCACTCCCAAGAGGTGGATTTGCCAGCGGGTTTTGGACGCCGCCGCTAAAGTTACAACTCTGAATCGACACGAAGCCACCCGTCACTTCAATGACATCTGTGTTACGATCTGCCCCACGACCATCGTACTCAAAGCTCATATTGGTACAGCTAAAGCTACTGCCGTTTTGCACGCGTAGCACAGGGCCGTCGCCATCATTGCTAATTGAGGTGCGCCCTATGCGCGATACAAAGGAAAGGTTTGTATCCGTTACAACCAGACTTGCATCAAAAGGCCCGTAAGAACCGCCTTCAAATACAATTGTGTCACCGCTGCCTGCTTCATTGATTAAACGCTGTACTTCGTCTCGGGATGCGTTTGCAGGTACGATAATGTCTCGAGCAAACCCTACCGATAAAAGCAAAAAAACGACTGCCATGCCAACTTTGCCACAAAATTCCATCACAACCTCCTAGAATCACCTCTAAACAGATCAAACGCAATCGAACATCTAGCTTGGCCGTCTTTAGGTAGCTTTATGATGCAGGATGAGTGTGGCTACAGCCTGAGACTTATATAAGAAGTCTGAATAATCGAGTTTCTTGAGTTTGATGAGTAAGTTTTGATAAATTGATGACACCTCACTGAGTTTTATAAGTATTTACCTGAATATGTACGTTTAAGGGTTAACAATTTTGGGTTATTTTTTAATTTTTAGCTAAAAACCTTGGGCATGACAAACGAAAATGTCCAAGGTTTCCTATCAATGGCACCGTTGCTTCGTGTCTACTTCCTCAAATATACTTGACAGATTCTTAAAGGAAGAAGTACTAGTTTCACACTAATTAACTTTTGCATAATTTAACGAAGCGGGCAACCCACATTATCATTCCCTATTGTTGCTGTCTGCGAGAATTGGCGGAAGAAGCCATCACCAAGGGTTTGTGCTGGACCACCTATAGGAGTACCCAAATTGCCCTGACAAAGGTTGCTATTAAACGTTCCACTTGCAGCAATTCCAAGCGCAAAAGCAACGCGCATATTACCACGAACATCATTATTGGTGACATTTGGATTGGCAAGATTTCGGATATTGAATCCATCCCTACCATTGTTGAAGACTGTATTATTGTCAATGGTGGGTGTAGCTGCATTCGTAATATCAAAACCGTTACCACCGTTAGTATCTACAATATTGTTGGTCGCAAGCCCACCACCAGCCCCTGCATAAGAGACACCAGAACCACGGTTAGAATCAATTTTATTATCCTCTAACAATGGCGTTGCAGGAGCTACAATAGAAACACCCGCAAGGCCATTATTGCTAATGACATTTCGCATGATGTTAGGTCTAGTGGGGTTAGCTGGAGCTAAACCATTAGGACCAACTGTAATCCCGTTACCCTGATTGTTTGTGAACCGACTATTCACAATTGTTCCTGTCACATTTCCTAAAAGTACAAGGCCGTCTCCTGCAGGCGGAGCACCAAGGAGGTTACGGATGCCACCACTAAAACCACAATCATCAATAGATATGTTTGTAGGTAGTAGTCCGGGAGCACCCACTACAGCAACATGTGTGTTCCGAGATAGGCCAGCATTACTATACTGAAAATCAATCCCCTCGCAACTAAAGTTGGCACCAGGAGGAACAAGTAATACGGGGCCAGCAGGGCCAGCACTAAAAAGGGTCGTACTATTCACTTCAGATACAAAAGATATCCTAGCAGCAGGTACAACGATAGGTGCTAAAAAGGGGCCATATGATGAACCTGCAAAAATAATTGTAGTACCGGGTGCAGCTCCAGCGATAGTTGCTATCACTCCAGGCAATCCTGGTGGTGGTAAGGGTGGAGCAGGTATAACAATCGTTTGAGCAAGGCTCATTGAAGATACAAAAGCAAAAACTACTGCTAAAAATTTTTTATTGCCAATTACACGCATATCCATCTCCTTACATACTTAGCAATCAGGTTATTCCTGTTGTTCGGCTTTCTCTATCATGAACGCTGAACGTGGCTTAGACCTGAGTTTTAGATAAGAAGTCTGAATAATAGTGTATTTAAGTTGAGTGAGATAAATTTAGCATTCTGCTGATAATCTACTGAGGAATATGAGAAAGCTTGTCATCTGCTGTGTCGCATCGCAGATGTGTCCATGAACTGTTAATGACAGACATACCCTCACTTCTGTCTGATAGTGCCTGCGCGCACGCGCCCTCACAGGGTAGAGTGAAGCCTATGGCACAAAGCAAAGCTGCTAAGGCTCAATCTTCTTCTAAAACACCGCCAGACGCGGCATCTGAAGATACTTCTAAAAAACAACAAGGGCGTGCTAAGCCCAAAAAACAGACTAAGCAAGAACCCTCACCTACTCAAAAACTTACCTGGCAACAGCGCTTGTGGCGCGAAGTTCGCGGCTACGCTGAAGCCCTTGTTATTGCTTTTTTAATTGTGACGTTTATCTTTACCACGGTCGGCGTAGTCGGTAGTTCCATGCGCCCCAACTTAAACGGCGGTAGCGGGCAACTACCCGAAGCCCTGTTTTCAGGTGACCGCGTGTTTATTCCTAAGTACGACACATGGTTACGGCGGGCTAGGCTTTTACCTGAATACCAACGCGGCGAAATTGTCGTGGTGCGCGAACCTGCCAATGCACCGTCTGCGCAAGTGCGCGACCGCAGGCCGTTTTTTATTAAGCGCCTCATTGCTATTGGTGGCGACCGCTTGCGGATTGAACGTGGACAAGTTTTTGTGAACGATGTCGCCATTGACCAAGGATTTATTACTGAAACAGGTGAGATCACCCCTGATCCAGTCAACTTTCCGCTTATTAAAGTTGAAAATGGTGAGGTGACCGGCTTTAACGGCTTGGCACCGCGTACTAGCAGTTTTAGTGGGGACGGTACAGTGAGTACAGACGACCGCTTTGTACAACTTTTTTACGGTGGCGTGCTAGACGCACTTGCGCCCTTACCAGAAGATGTACCTGAGAACGAGCCTTTTGTTCACGAGATTATTATTCCTGAAGATCACGTGTTTGTGATGGGCGATAACCGCGAAAGTGCGGCAGGTGGCAGTGAAGACTCGAGGTACTTTGGACCCATTCCACGAATGACTATAGCTGGACGCGCCACCGCCCTTATCTGGCCGCCTATGCGCCAAGGCAACATGAACTGGCAGGTGCTCCGCCCACCTGAAGCGTTCGACGAGCTTAACGACAATTAAACTTAGCCTCTGATAATTTACTAGCCTCGAGCCAACCCTCCACAGATTCATGCAACCCAGCCGCCAATTACAGCCTTCACCACAAGCTCAACCAAGCTCAACTCGAAACCGCTGGGTTGGGCTCGAGCTTCTTGTAGCCGCCCTCTTGCTCACTGCCTTTGTAGCAAGTACCGTCCACATTTCGGGACGTTCGATGGAGCCTACCTTGCATCATGGCGATTACGCGCTGGTCATTAAACTGGACGCGTGGCTCAACAAACTCGGCTGGCACACGCTCAAACGGGGAGACATCATCTACTTCAACGCACCTGTTCATCCTCATGCAGCAACTAGCACAAGTAAAGGTAAGTCTTGGCTGTCTTTTGGGTTGCCTTTATTTGGGTCTGAGCCACTTTACATCAAGCGGCTCATCGCTGTGCCTGGCGAGCGCGTGCGCATTGACCGTGATCAGGTATTTGTGGATGATGCCCTCTTGGACGAATCTTATATTCAGGGACTAAGCGACTACACAATGGCTGAACTCACCGTGCCAGAGGGGCATTATTTCGTGTTGGGGGATAACCGCGTGCCCCTAGGCAGCACCGACTCGAGGCACTTTGGAGTTATCCCCGCAGCAGATGTCTACGGCCGCGCCGCGCTCGTACTTTTCCCCTTTAGGCGTGAAGGGCACGTCAACTTTAAAGTACTTACAAGCAACTAAGCTTAGGCAGCCAAGCGCCCATCTAACTCCAACACCTCAGCATTGTTCTGCATAGCTTCCAACACAAAGCTGATGTGCTCCCACAGGTCTACCCCTAGTTCTTCTGCCCCACGGGTTACATCCTCACGGTTAACTCCCCTGGCAAAGGCTTTATCTTTAAACTTCTTTTTGAGACTTTTGATTTTTTGACTGGCAATGTCTTTATCGGGGCGTACCAAGACTGCTGCAGTAATGAGACCAGTAATTTCATCTGAGGCATACAAGACTTTCGCCATGAGGCTTTCCCTAGCCACACCTGAAAAGTCAGCATGACCTAAGATGGCATCCAGCACATCCTCTGGATAACCCAGTTCGCGTAAGTGGGCAACACCAACAAACGGATGACCCTCGGGACCAATGTCGGGGTGTTTTTCGTAGTCAAAGTCGTGCAGTAAGCCGGTAACAGCCCATTTTGTTTCGTCTTCACCGTATTTTTTGGCGTAGGCGACCATAGCTGTTTCAACGGACAGCATGTGTTTACGCAAACTCTCTGAGGCGGTCCAGCTTTCCATAAGCTCGAGGGCTGCTTGGCGGTTTAACTCCATGTAAGTCTCCAATCTCAGGACATGGTAGACGCGCTCACCTGTGGGCAAGCGCGCTAAAGATTTCTGATTTTAGTAGCTAACTGTCGTCACAGATGCAATTTAGAAGCGTTTCCACGAGTAACTGCCACAGGCAGTTGCACGTGCGACCT
>CAZMCW010000110.1:11209-12943 GCA_964564405.1 uncultured bacterium | reverse complement strand
GCCTACAACATACACTTTTGCCGTTGGGTTTGACACAGTTAACGTCGAGTTAGCATTACAGGTTGCTGGCAAAAGCGCGTCTTTGCTGGTAGCTGTGGCAGCTTGCACAGCTACCAGCAAAGTTTCAGGCGGGGTATCTGGCAAGGTGACATCAACCTCGCCAGTGCTACTAATACGACCGACTTGTAGCACGTCTTCCAGATTCTCGTTGGTTATGAATATGTCTTCAGCCGGACCGTTATAAGCTGCTCGAGTTGGCGTAACAGCCGTACCAACAAGTCTTCTTGCATCTTGTGTTGGTTCTGGCGTTTCCGTACCAGGACAAGCTGTAAGCATAAAGGTCAGAGCGACAATAGAATAGTGGAAATACGTCAACTTACTTTTCACATATACCTCCCACTTAAATTAGAAACACACTGAATCCACGAACATTGAAGCTATAGCAGATAGCTCTCTTACGCAGATACGATGTAGCTTCATTATCACCGCCCTCTAATCTTTTAGTACATTGTAAATAGTTTGTTAATCAAAAAAGACAAAGAGAGTGGTGTCGTCTGGTGTTATGCCCATTGTGATGGTGTTGATAGTCTCACGGACCCGCCCACCGCCTAACTCGGGGCCTTCTAAAACAAACGTCACATCGTTCCAACCACGCGTTAGCTCGAGGTCATATGTCCCAATAGTACGACTGGTAAAGCCAACTTCTTCTGCTATGAACGTACACGTTCCCTCAATATCAACATCCCGGTCTACGTACAGTTTGACAATAGAGGTGAGCTCTGTCCCAAAGTTGCGTAGTTCTTCTGCTGTTTGTGGGAAAGCAGGTGTTCTGCTATCAAATTCGGAAATAGGCAGTCCAGACTCGGTAGCTAAACCTGTAAAAGAAAGCCCCAAGTCTTTCATCCGCGTGTCTAAATTAGATATAGTGACAGTTGTACCCGGTTCACACTCCCCCTCTTCTTTTGGGAGGAATATAGCAGCTATAGGAACAAGCAAGTCATCTGCTAGGACGTCTGGCAAAGTCACATCAACCTCGCCTGTGGCGCTAATACTGCCCACTTGCAGCACGTTTTCGAAATTTTCATTAGTTATGAAGATACCTTCAGCCGGGCCGTTATAAGTCCCTCTAATTTGTGTTACAGCCGTACCTGAAGCCTTCTGGCGTCTCGTGTTGGTTCTGGCGTTTCGGTGCTGGGGCAGCCAGTAAGCAGCATCACCATAAACCCAAGTGCAGTGTACGTTAACCATGTTCTTGGTAGCATCACGTTGCATCCTTTCCAAACGATATTTGCGGAAAACTGTAATGCAGACTACAACAAACTGTAGCAAGCGCTGGGGTTTAAGTCAAATGTAAGATTAGTGTAAAAGTGTATATAAATTCAGATGACTACAAGTATTGTATTAATGTGGGTAAGGGGCATTACACATCACCTTGCTTGATGACCAATAGCGTAATGTCATCCTCGAGCTCCCGATCATCAATCGGCGTGGCAGTTAAGTGCAAGTCGGTGTTGCCAATCAGGTGATTGTTAACGTCGTTTAGGATGAGCTTGAGGATAAGTTGGGCGGGGTGCTGCCAGTATTCGCTGGCAATCGTTGTAAGTCGCTCGAGCCCATATAACTCACCCTCTGGACTAGGCGCTTCGGTAATGCCGTCAGTATAAAGCAGCACACCGTCACCGGGGTTTAGAGTAATGTCTTGCTGAGCAGCAAACGCGCTAATATCCTCTTCTA
>CAZMCW010000110.1:7244-11199 GCA_964564405.1 uncultured bacterium | reverse complement strand
ATCGTAGCGTTCCACCTGACCACCTGCGCGAATCACCAGCAGGTCTTCGTGTTGACCGCTCACCTGCAAGTACCCCAACCCGTCTTGTTGCTCATATGCAAGTAGCGCCAGGGTGAGGCTTTTGTCAGCACTCATGCGGGCAATGTTGTTGTACAAACTGCGGTTGAGCACGGTGAGAAGGCTAGCTGGGTTGTGCTCGCCAGCGTCTAGTAGGGTGCGCACGCCCATTTGCGTCATCAACATGAGCATGCCGCTCTCGAGCCCATGCCCGGTGACGTCGCCAATGCCAATAAACACTTGCTTGCGGGCAGTGACGGGATCGTGCAAACTCAGCACGTCGTAGTAATCACCGCCGACCTCGTGCGCAGACACGTTGATCCCGGCCATGTCGAGGCTGGTAACGGCTTCTAGCTCACCATCTGCAGGCAAAAGTAACTCTTGTAGCCTACGCGTCACGTCGAGCTCGCTGCCCATACGGCGGTTTTCAGCATAAAGTTGCTTGTTGAGTTCGGCAATATAGGCGCTTGCGTGTTCCAATTCGCGGCTGCGGGCAGAAAGTTCTTCGGTACGTGCCAGCACGCGCGCTTCCAGTTGATTGTTGCTAGCTTCTAGTTCGCTGCTGAGGTGCTCGAGCCGTTCGTACGCTTTGCCATTGCGCTTGGAAAGTAGCAGCGCTTGTGAACCAATAAACACCAAAAAGCCCCAACTCCAAAAGCCGCCAATATCGGTCACATCAAACAAAAACAGCGTGTCCAGCAAAATGGCTAAAGTCACGCTGATGATACCTAGCAAAATATAATTGGCACCCGCCCGCTTGCGCCACACCACCAACACCACGCAAACCAGCACGTAGGCAAGGGTCAGGAGCGCAGCAATCAAAAACGCCGGTAACGTACCAATAAACACCGCCGCCGGAAACGCCGCAGTAATTACCACAAACGGCACAAACACCCAGCACAAAGTTCTAAAGACGAGGCCGCGCACTTCGTCTGGAAAAAGTGTGCGCATGTAGAGTAGAAAAAACGGTCCGATGGCGTAAGCAGCGCCGTAGTCCAGCCCCAACTGCCACTCAAACGACAGTCTTGGGAAGATGAGTGACAGCAGCACTTCGCCGTTGACGCTGTCTCGAATAAGTAGCAATAAACAAAAAATCCCAAAGTACAAAAACACCAGCAAGTTTCTGCGCTGAATAAAAATAGCGATATGGTAGAGGCTCATGGCTGCCAGCACGCCGTACAAAAACAATTGCCGAAAGGTGCTGTTGGTTTGAGCACTGCGCAGTTGGTCAAAGGTGCCTACCCGCAGTTTGGCGTTCACCGCGCCATCGCTCGAGCGCAGTAGTGCTGTTGGATAGCGAAAATTTGCCACCTGAATGAGTACTTCTACTGCTGTATCGGAGCTTTGAAAAGCCACCACTTGAGGGCGGTACTGAGCACTTGTGGTGACGTCACTCACGCCAGCGTCACCAACCTCAACGCGTAACTCGCCGTCGATCCAGAGACGGTAAGCAGTATCAATTTCACCGAGTCGTAGTGCGTAGAGGGTGTTTGCGTCGGAGAGTTCTAAGACTAATTTGTACGTGCCATAACCGTAAGGCGTGCCCGGAAAGCCACCTTGCCACGAGGGGATGCGGTAGTCCCAGGTGCGTAGGTCGGGCGTTTGTGGGGGGAGGTACTCGAGCCACCGAAACGACAACTCGCCTAAAATAGGCACACTTCCCTGTCCCTCAAAGTCCCAGTTGCGCAAATCCAGTACGCCCTGCTGAGCTTGCGGAAAGATAACACCTTGTGCTCGACCTAACGCAGGTAGCCATATTAAATTTACGAGTAACGCCAACAGCCACATCCTCCGTGTGATCTGTTTGGATGTCGAGGATAAGAAAAAGGTATGTAGACAAAGCTGCCTCAACGGTATCATGAGAATGATGATAGCCTACTCTTGGGCTAGGCAACCTAGACTTATAACCTAAGTTCACCACTCAAATAACCCGCCGCGTTTGATGATAAGCGTGTTGTAGTGAATGTTAGTACGTTACGCCACATCTACTTATTTGCATTTACTTGTTGATGAGAAAATAACTGAGCTGGATATTATCCATCAACCAAGTCAAGCGTGCTTTGCCGCTTTCGGTTGACGATCAACTGGGTTACATCAGGGCGGGCGTAGTGCCCAGCGGGGTCAAAGTTTTGCCGTTCCTGCCGAACCTGTGCGTGGTCAATGGTTGCCGTCACCAGTTTTTCTTCGTTCGTAAAAGGTGGAATCACCCAACTGCCGTCTGGCGCTGCCAAACATGACCCACCATTCGCAAGTACCTCGGGCGCTGCACCGATGATTTGGGCGCTGTGGGGCGTCTCGGTTGGAATATCTGTCCGCCGCATAAGCCCAGATACAGAGGCAACAAACGAGCGCGATTCTTTGGCAATAAAGCGGGTAATGTCGTCGGTATTGCGCTCGCTACCAGGCCAGACCGCCACATGCAAGTCTTCCCCCAGTGCATACAACGCAGTCCTTGCTAGCGGCATCCAATTTTCCCAGCAATTTAACCCACCCACCTGAAACGCACCGAGGCTATGAACTTGCAGACCGTGGCCATCCCCAATTGACCACGCAAGGCGTTCTTCATAAGTTGGCATGAGCTTGCGGTGTACTGAGGCAATGTTCCCATGCGCGTCAATGTAAACCAGTGAGCAGTAGAGACTGTGCCCACCTCGGTCTAAAGGGCGTTCGATGATGCCCACATACATAGCTAGTTGATGTTGCTTGGCAAGTGTACATAGAGGTTCCAAGTGACCTTGCTCGAGGCAGACTGCGTCCATCATGTAATGCGCATGAATCTCTTTTTGAACGTGGTTGTTAAAGCGTGCGCCGTCGGTAAGCTCGAGCCAGAACGGATAGCCTGGCAAGAGTGCCTCCCCAAAAATAACCAAGTTGCACCCTCGTGTTGCCGCATCTTGGGCGTAGTTGAGCATTTTATCCAGTGTTTTGTTGCGGTTTAACCAAATTGGCGCAAGTTGGGCCAGTCCGAGGGTAAGGGTGTCTGAAGAATGCATAATGTCTCTTTTCTTTGGTTGAGCTTAGCGGAAAGACGATTTGTTCAGCACCCCTTTGCCAACCGTCGGTAGTTAATTAGGCTAGGCAGGTGGCATCATCTAGCTAAATTTTTTGGACGAAGTGATGTGCAAAAGTGATTGCAAAGTAGTGTTGTCAAGCCTACAGCTACGGATCTAAGCCTCTAACTTCGTACGTGCACAATAATGCTTCACAATAATGCTTAACGACAACCCTACAGCAGTTTGACCACAAGTTTCAGATAGATTGATGTGCAACGTCCGAACTACACTTGGACTTAAGAGGTGTCGATCATGGCAAACGCAGTGAGTCACATGTGGAATATAAACTCGATTAGCTGGCAAGATATTGGTGCGGATAATACAAGGTATGCGTTGCTCGAGGGTAACCGTGACGCGGGCATGTTTATCTATGCGTTTTTTATGCCTGCAAACTTTTGGGACCCACCACATTGGCATTCGTCAGATGCTCGAGTATTTGTGGCTCAAGGATGCTTAAAACTTGCCTACAGCAGTGACATTACTGAAAAGACGAAGTTGCATTCGTTTAGCGCAGGAAGTTTCGTTTTGGTACCAGCACACGCTGTACACTGGGACGGCGCAGATGAAGACACGCTTATTTTTGGTGTAGCTCAAGGACCTTGGTCAACAAGTTATTTAGATAAAAATGTCAGTGGTTCGGCGGGTACTCGTGATTAAGGTATAACTGCTTGGAGAGATTAATTTATTATTAGATGTAGGCAAGCAAAAGGAGCGTGATGATAGCTATGAGCCCTCAATTTCCTGTAGACGGCCTGGTTAGCCTCGGTCTAGGTGTTGTGATTTTGCTACTTGCTTTAGTTGGCTGTTCGATGTGGTTTTAGGTAGCCCCAACTGAGGTTCACAAG
>CAZMCW010000110.1:513-7234 GCA_964564405.1 uncultured bacterium | reverse complement strand
GTGCTTTGCACGTTTAATTAAACGTTTTGATTGCAGTTGACCCCGCATTGACCCCGCATTGACCCCGCATTGACCCCGCATTGACCCCGCATTGACCCCTCATTGACCAAAGCAGCATCACGTGTTAAATTTAATGCCGTAAGCAAACAATTTGATGTTACTCAAGGGTTCTCAACAGGTGTACTAGTACCTCTAAGTCAACTTGTATTGCATACGGACGACAGTATATTTTCTTTTCTGGCAGGTGCTATGACCTCACAATCTGATATGTCTAAACGCCTTGCTGGCGTAGTCGTGCCAACCTTAACGCCGATGGACGCTCGAGGTGAACGGTTAGCTGTAGGTGGCATTGCTAGCCTAGCAAAGCACCTTGTAGAAGCGGGTGTATCAGCCCTGTTTTTAGGTGGCACAACAGGCGAAAGTGCGTTGTTAAATAGCGACGAGCTCACCTTGCTTACGCAAGAAACTGTTCAAGCTGTTAACGGTCAAGTGCCTATTGCTGTTCAAGTTGGTGCCAACAGCACAGCTGCCACCCTCAGACAAGCAGAACTTGCCTTAACAGCAGGTGCAGACATGATCGTGGCGGTAACGCCATACTATTTTGGGCACAGTGATGATGAGTTGTTTAAGCACTACTCGAGCCTTGCGTTAGCATTGTCTGGTGCCCCTATTTACGTCTACTCCATTCCGTCGAGGGCAGGTAACATCATCAGTCCGCGGCTAGCAGCACGTTTAGCTGAGGTAACTAATATCGTTGGCATGAAAGATTCGTCGGGCAGTGTGCCGTTGGTGTTGGAGTTGCTCGAGACACCCCTAGATATTGTTATAGGCAATGACCTTGCCGCGCTGGTGAGTTTGCGTGCTGGTGCCAAAGGCATGGTGTCCGGTCCGGCTAACGTCTTTCCCGAACCTTACGTTGCTCTTTACAACGCACAGCAAGCAGGTGATGCTGCTACAGCGCTCGCCATGCAAGACGCCATCGTTGCCATCTCCCACCAGGTCGGTCACGGCGCGCGTATGGACGTTCTCAAAGGACTTGCTGAGTTGCGTTGGGGGAGTGTGGGTGGGATGCGTTCCCCCCATCAAACACTAGATTTAGATGAACGTAACCATATTGTTGATGGCCTCTATAAAGCACTTATGCAAACCTCACTCGAGGCAAGTGCATATAACTGGCTTATGTAGATGATCTGATCGACGTGAATCACGCTGCAAAGAATTAGCGTGAACACAGTTAAGGAGGTAGTACTGAAACAAGACGGTTAATAAATTGATGTGACGCTGGGTGGCTCGAGCATGCTAGGGTCTCGAGACCCATCCATATCAGCCTTGTATAAACGAGCTTATAAAATTTACAAAGTGAATAATTGTCATCTATGTGATAAATACGGCCAGACATGTACTCACAACATCACAAGCAGTATTCGCTACTCAAACATCTAACGTTTGCATCTACTAACTTAGGAGATAAGTATGAAAAAAGTATTACTTGGTTTAAGCCTCTTGCTCGCATCGTTTGCGCTAGCTCAATATCCTGACCAGCCCATCACCTACGTGGTGCCGTGGTCGCCCGGTGGCGGTACTGACACAACCTCGCGCACAGTAGCAGCCTTTTTACAAGAAGAACTAGGTCAACCCGTCAATGTAGTGAACCGCACAGGTGGCGGCGGCGTAGTGGGTCACTTGGCAACTGCTAGTGCCGATGCCGACGGCTACACCATCGGTGCCGTCACGGTAGAAATCACTATGATGCACTGGACCGGGCTCACCGATCTCACCTATGAAAGTTACACGCCGTTAGCGCTTTTAGTGAACAACAACGCTGCCGTGACCGTACGGGTAGATGCGCCATGGGACACGCTAGATGAACTGGTTGCTTACATTCGCGAAAACCCCGGCGAACTGCAAGCGTCTGGAACGTCTCTGGGTGGCATTTGGGACTTAGCTCGAATTGGCTTTTTAGATGCCGCTGGGTTGCCTGCTGACGCCATGCCGTGGGTGCCGTCACAAGGGGCTGCACCAGCCTTTCAAGAGTTGCTAGCTGGTGGGGTAGATGTCGTCACGGCTGCACTGGCAGAAGCTAACACCTTACGCCAAGCAGGTGAGGTGAAAGTTCTCGGTGTGATGGCAGATGAACGCCTCGAGTCTTTCCCAGATGTACCCACGCTCGCTGAACAAGGTTACGACTGGAGTATTGGCGGGTGGGTTTCTTTGGCTGCACCCGCAGGCGTGTCAGATGAGGTTGTTGACACCTTAGCTGCTGCGATTGACGCCACCATGACCAACCCCAAGTTTTTAGAGCGCATGGGGACAGCGGGCTTAAACATTCAGTACGTGCCCACCAGCGAGATTGCTGCATTTATGGCGGAGCAAAACGAAACGATGGGGGCCTTGCTCGAGGCCGCTGGCGTTATCCAGTAAGAGACATGCGCCGCGCTCGGGAAGCCACGCTTAAAGAACTCACCTTTGGGTTTGCGTTTGCAGTACTCAGCATCTGGATTTGGTTGCAAGCACGCACCTTTCCTAGCCTGGGGGCGTATCCTGGGCCGGCGCTTTTTCCGCAGGTTGTGGCAGCTTGTCTAGGGCTTACAAGCCTTATATTTGTTGTCCGTGCAAGTATTCAACTAAGCCGTCAAAAACATGCTTCAACTGCTTCTAAAGAAGCTATCAACACGGTCTCTATAAAACCATCCCAAAACAACTTGGTTGCGCTATTAACAATGCTGGCAGGGCTAGCGTGCGTCATTATTTTTCCATTCTTACAAGACCGTTTAAGCGACCTCAACATTGCTGGGGTGCGCGCAGGCGGTCTGGTGACGCTCGCATTACTTGGGTTTGGGGTTGCGCTATTGTTACGGGTGCGCGTAGGTATTGCGTTACTGGTGGCAATTGGGACCAGTGTGGCGGTGACTGTGGCGTTTCGGGTGTTATTGGGTGTGCCGATTGGATAAGTCACCTAAACTTTGTAAACCTTGGACATGTGCCTTGCGGAAGAAGTCCAAAGCTTGCTAACCTAAACTAAAGGGGGGTCAAGCCATGCAAGTTAAGCGGGTGATTGTAACAACAGATAAACAAGGTAATATTGTAGGGCTTCCCAAGTTGCCGCCTGACACGCGCTTAGAGGCTATTTTTTTACTGTCTGACGAACGTGGGAAGTCTGCAACTCAGCGTGTGCCACCTGCCCATCTACAAAACTCAGTTGCGGTGCTACCGTCTAATACAGATTTGGATTTACTCGAGCCTACAACGTCTGACTTTGATCAGCAGGCAGCACTCGAGCGTACCGCTCAACAGATTGCAGGCAATGCTGATGCATTTAAGTGAGACTTGTTATTATTCTTCTTGATACACATATCTGGATTTGGTGGGTTAATCAAGACAAAAACTTGCCTTCAAGCATCATTCAACGCATTGATCAAGCAGAGCGTGTTGCCATTTCAGCGGCATCACTTTATGAGTTACTCTGGTTAGTTAAACAAAGGCGTTTGGAATTAACACTCGAGGTAGCAGCATGGCTACAAGCTGCTACTACAGAAGCATCTATTGAGGTGTTGGCAGTCACGACCGATATTATGCAGACTGCAGCAATGTTACCTGCAATACACGGTGATCCTTTAGATAGAATGATTATTGCCACGGCGCTAGCAACATCACAACCGCTCATCAGCCTCGATCAGAAGTTCTCAGCTTATCAAGATTTGGAATCTTTGCTTATTCGGCAATAATAAGTAGTGCTAGAGGTCAAAACTCATCTGTCCAACAAGTACAACCTCGAGCCTCACCTCATCATCCACCTGCACACCCAAAAAACTCGGCCGCGTCATCTCGTAGTCACTTAACAACACCGAAAACTCACTGCTAACTTCTAGCTCTGTGCCATCTCGCGTGAGCGTGACAGGTAGGTTAACTTCTTGGCTGATGCCATGCATGGTGAGAGTTCCAGAGACGTTGCCAGTTAGTGTGTTGCCATCTTGCAAGCGTGTGCTGGTTGCCACAAAACGCTCACCCACAAAAATGATTTCTGGGTGACGGCGCACGTTAAACACGCTGCGGCGGGCGTTGGTATCGCGAATAATGTTGCCAGAGTTAAAGTCGGCGGGGTTCATGCGAACCTCGAGCATAACTGCTGGTAAGTGGTCAAGGTTCACATCCCAATTGAGTGAGGCAATGGGTGCGTCACCTTGCCAGGTAGCATTGGCGTCGGATGCAGTGTAGCGCACCGTGCCAGACACAAAAGTTACGGGTTGAGGTTGAGCACGACTAACCTCAGCAAACCCTAGCCAACTTATCACCATCAACCAGATAAAAAGATGGCGTTTACAAAATTGGGGTAATTGACGTAGTTGAAATACGGTCATGCGAGTGGCTGATATTCGTGTGCTTGCAGAATATCTAACGAAACACGTTTTAAGGCGGCTTCGTGGGTGGCAGCTAGGACGACAGGCGGTGCCACACCAGCTTCATACGCTTCACACCAGCGGTCAGCACACAAACACCAACGGTCACCTGCTGACAGCCCTGGAAAGTTAAACTCAGGCACGGCTGTGCTGAGGTCATTACCGCATGCTTTAGTGAAATGTAAAAAGTCATCTGTCATGACGGCACACACAACATGAACACCTCTATCTTGAGGCCCGGTGTGGCAGTGACCATCGCGGTAAAACCCAGTGAGCGGGTCAAAGCAACAGGGCTCGAGCGCCGTTCCAAGCACATTCTTACTTGCGAATTCGGCATTTACAGCATCATCTTGCTGAGGCATATCTAGGCGTGACATAGCTCTGTTGTAAACATCTCACCAAGTTGCTGCACATGCCCAGCCCACAGTTGTGCGGTCATCACCAAAGGTTTTGAGTATGAATTAGCGACGCACTTGGAAGCGTACCGTACCAACAGCATAAAGAGGCGTATCAGGTTCAACGGGTTGCACAATAATGGACCGCCCGCGGGCTTGGTTGCGGTCAAATGCATCGTTGGTGAGGCCGTCAAGAATGCTGGCAAATCGTGCCTGACCAATGTCGCTATTGGCAAAAACTTGTCCACTGGCGTAGTCGGCAAACCGGCGCAGCGTGGCATCTCGCAGTGGTGTTGCGCTGGCAATGGCAACAACCGTATCTGTACCGGTGGGTGCGGCTACGGTGAAACGGTAGTCTGCGCCGCGTGGGGGGAAGTATTTGGTGTTACCGGCGCGCACAAAAATGTCGCGCCCGCTGCTGTCAAAGCGGTTTGGGAAGATGCGCTCAACGCGCCCAAAGCTGTTGATGCTAAACAGGTAAATATAGGCATCTATAGAAGGGCGCACGCTAATTTGTACGTCTTCACCAATCCAATAGTGGCGGGCATTGGTGCCATAACGGCCTTGGATCGTCACGTCCACATCGAAGCGGATGGGGTCGGGTTGGTCAATAGGGCGCACGATGATTGAGCGTGAGCGTACTTCTTGGGCATAGCCGATATTGACGAAGGTTGCTGCTATCAGCATAAAAACTAAGCTGATGAACACAACGCGTAGTGACAAACGCCAACGTTGTAACGTGCTTATCTGCTTTGACCTGCAACCTGATAAGGATGAGTGGTACATGGTGAATCCTCTCAAAATGAGTTGATATGACAACAAGATGCGCGCGCATCGTTAAGGTGAATTGAGAACTGATGTGGGAGATGTGCTCGAGCAACCCGTAGCAGAATAACTTAAGTTTAGCCAGATAGATACAGCACCACGTGAAAAGGGCGCGGCAAAATGCTCACGCCCCAAACATGAACTTCATGATTTGTTAGGAATGTTTAGCTTGGCTTAGGAAACGTCATCGAATCATCACAAATGGCAGGTTGGTGAGGTGTTGTACTGGGTAATTGACGTTGCATGTTGCGTTTGGGAAAGGGAGAAGGGGGGAAAGGGAGAAAGGGAGATTTCATTAGATGCAATTTATGCTTAGCTGATATTCTGATTATCTTAGCTGACGTTCCTGTTGAAACTCGCGGAAGTTGAGTTGGAGGGCGTTACTATCTGGCGTGGTGAGTGAAAACGAACGGTCAAACTCGAGCAAGTAGCTGTACTGCACCCGTAGCGCCTCACTGCCAGCGAGGTTGGGCTCGAGTGTGGTATCCCAACGCAACAACCCTTCGGGGCGTTCAACTCGCACGTACAAGGCATCCTCACTTAAAGGTTCACTGGTGTCGAGCAGTTCAATGTTAAGCGCGGCATCATCATCTGAAATGGGTAAGCGGTCATAGAGGCGCAACGGGATGCTCTGATCGCTGAAGTTTTCAATCGACAGGTCATACGCCAGTTCGATGACTTGATTACCCCCGCGTACATCGTCATCGCGATTGGTAAGGCGTCTATTGGCCCGCAGTTGCGGGTCAGCGCCAAACCCAAGCGTAAACGGCTGCCCACGGGCAATCGTCATCAGTTCACTTTGACCCACAAAACGCCCGTCCAGATAGGCGCTTACACTACCTGCTAAAAAGGCGGTCTCACTGTCATTGGCAAGTTCAACTTCGCGGTAAATCAGCGGTGTGAGCACAGGCGTGGCGACAAAGTAAAACTCGCCTGTGAGGTCGCTTTCGGCAATACGCACCAGTTGCTGGTCGCGGCGGCTAGCTACGCTCACGGAATTGTCTAGGGTGTAACTGAGCATGAGGTCTTGCTCGGGTTCGGGCGCAGGCTCATCTGCTAAGTCGCCGTCGGTGGTGACTTCAAACAGCTCTAATGCGTTCGCGG
>CAZMCW010000110.1:0-497 GCA_964564405.1 uncultured bacterium | reverse complement strand
AGGTATCACGCAAATTTGTAGCTTGTCCAAGGCGCGACTGGGCTTCTTGCTGGAGCATCATCATGGTGCCAAATTGGGAGGGTGCCGGTGAAGGTGGTGCAGGTGCTCCAGCTTCTGAGGCCGCTTGTGTGCGCGCAGTACCATCTTCATCATCACCAAAAGAACCAAAAGAAAAATCAAGGTCAGCAGCACCAATTGGGTCAAAGGTAGTGATAACACTGTCAATGCTCAATGCTGCCTCTTGCGGTTGATTACTAAGCGCCACCTCAAACGGCCCAATCACTGGGCGAGCCGCACTCAAGGTAGGCGTTGCCGTTGATAGTATGAGGTTGACGCCTGACCAATCTTCGCCACTGAGTTGCTGGATAATAGCGTTGTACTCGACATTCACCAGCCCTGTTTCACTGTCCGCACGCATGTTGTAGGCAGGTGTCCAGGAACTGTTAGTGACGAGGTAGCTAAGTAACAGTCGCACCGGGCCGGGCGTGCGTTTGTCG
>CAZMCW010000109.1:6856-13002 GCA_964564405.1 uncultured bacterium | reverse complement strand
GAACGTAATGAACTCCGTAGGAGTTTATGATGTGTTTTGTCGGACTTGGTATGACAAGGTGCATGTTCCCAGTGGACTTAATTTGAGCTTGCTCGAGTACCTTTAAGAACAGATGTATCTTAAGCTTCATTAGTGTCTAGTTAAAACGTCAATGCGGTTTCTGAAAGCATATTTTCGTTGATAAGCATATTGACCTAACAACTGCTTTACGCTGCTGAACGCTCTTGATACTGTAGTTCATACAACTTGCGGTAATAACCATCTTGCTCTAAAAGCTCAAAATGACTCCCAGATTCAACTAACTTGCCTTTACGCATGACCATAATGCGGTCCACGTTTTGAATGGTCGAAAGCCTGTGCGCAATGATAATACTGGTACGCCCTTGCATAAGCTTGGTAAGTGCATCTTGAATGAGCGCTTCAGTTTCAGTGTCGATGTTGGCGGTAGCTTCGTCTAGCACCAGCAGAATATCTGGGTTTTGCACCAGGGCCCTGGCAAAGGCAATAAGCTGTTTTTGCCCCGTTGAAAAGCCTGCCCCACGTTCGCGCACGGGCGTGTCGTAGCCTTGGGGCAATTCGCGAATAAACTCGTCTGCGTTGACAAACTTAGCAGCCTCAACAACTTGCTCTCTGGGAATACTGTCATTCCCTAGCGTAATGTTACTGGCAATGGTGCCACTAAATAAAAACGGATCTTGCAGCACAATACCTATATGCTTTCTGAGGTCGTTTTGATCATAGTCACGCACGTCTTTTTCATCTATTTTCACAGCGCCACGTTGCACGTCATAAAAACGGCTCACCAAGCTGATGATGGTCGTTTTGCCTGCACCTGTGTGACCCACAAACGCCACGGACTGCCCTGGTTCAATCTTAAAGTTAAGCTCGCGCAGTACCCATTCGTCGTTTTGATAGGCAAACCAAACATCATCAAAACTAATTTCGCCTTTAAAATTATCAAACCGTAAGGCTTCATCAGCGTTGTTGATGGCTTCGTTGGTATCCAGTAGGCCGAAGATACGCTCTGAGGATGCCATGGCCGATTGAATGATGTTGAACTTATCGCTTAAATCTTGCAAAGGCCTAAAAAACATAAACGAATACTGAATAAACGCTGTGAGTACACCAACAGTGATGGCCGTTTCACTGAGTCCCAAGATTTGCCGCGTGCTATAAAACAAAATAAGTGCAATGGAAATGGCACCTGTAAACTGCACAGTTGGGAAAAACATACTAAACCAGCGGACTTGTTCGACTTGCGCATCAAGCAGATCAAGGTTGAAATGATCATAGCCGCGTTGGTTGCGAACTTCGCGGTTAAACAGTTGTACTGTTTTCATACCGGATAAATTTTCAGACAAGTAGGTGTTGGATTTGGAGCGCCGCAAGCTCACCGCCCGGTAGGCATCACGCATTTTTGAACGCAACACATTGAGCAGCCAAAACAGCACCGGCATAATCGCTAAGGTGATTAACGCAAGTTGCCAGTTGATGCTAAACATGTAAATAAGCAGTCCTACGATTAACCCGCCATCTGCAACGAGTCCTACCACGCCGTCTTTAATCATCATTTCAATGGCATCAATGTCGCTGGTAATCCGGGTGATGAGCCGGCCCACTGGCGTGCGGTCAAAAAAGCCTAGGTGTAAGCGTTGAATTTTGCCAAAAATTTGCCTGCGAATGTCGTAAATGACGTGTTGCCCCATCCACGATACTAAGTAGGTATAGGCGTAGCGCAAGCCAAAGTTGAGCAGTCGTAACGACATGTAGCCCAGGACCAACCAGGTGAGGCCGTTGATGCGGGCGTCTTGTGTGAGTGATGCAAATGGTTCACGCACCGGGTTGATGTAACGGTCAATGGCTAAATTAAGAAGAAACGGAAACGCAGGAACAATGGCACTGTAGACCAGTAGCAAAGCAATAGCGCCAAAGGTTTGCTTGAGATAAGGCTTTAAGTAGGCAAGTAACCTGCGTGTTAAGCTAAAGTCAAACGAGCTGGTCATCTTTTCGCCGTCTTCGTCGTAGTTGCCTTCGCGGCGTAGGGCGGCTACTTTACTTTCACGCGCGGATTTTGCTTCTTCTTTAGCTTTATCAACAGAGTAGTGAACGTTTGACATGTCGGTAAGTTGACGGCGTTTGGACGTTGCTACTACTTGCCCATCATCTTGTTGTTTGCGTTCGCGTTTGAGTCTTGCTTTGCGTCCCATGAAGGTCTCCCTCTTAGGTAATGGTGGCTAGGCTGCCTCGAGGGCGTCTTCGAGTTGTTGGCGGTTATCCATGTCGGCGTACCAACCGTCTTGGGCAATTAATTCGTCGTGGCTACCTTGTTCTAAAATGCGGCCGTGCTCGAGCACAAGTATGTGCTGGCTGTGTTGAAATGCCGAAATACGGTGGGCCACCACTAAGGTCGTACGGTCTTTAGCAACTTCGCGCAGACCTTCTAAAATTTTGGCTTCGGTTTGGGTGTCTACCGCACTAAGGGCGTCATCCAAAATTAAAATACTGGGGTCACGAATAATGGCGCGTGCCATTGCCGTGCGTTGCCGCTGGCCACCAGACAAGGTCACACCCCGCTCACCCAGTTTGGTGTTGTAACCTTCGGCAAACTCCATGACATCATCATCTAGTTGCACCAGTTTGGCAATGCGCCGGACGTGCCCCAAGCGCGCGTCATCATTTCCTGTTTCGGGAATTCCGTAAGCAATGTTATCTGCCAGCGTGTCACTAAACAAAAAAGGCTCTTGTGGAACCAAGCCAATGTGCCTGCGCAAGACTTCCAAAGGAAACTGGCGAATGTCTTTGCCATCAATTAAAATCTGCCCAGACGTTGGTTCAATCAAGCGCGCAATCAAATTCACAATGAGCGTTTTACCCGACCCCGTGCGCCCAGCAATTCCCACGTTGTAACCTGCGGGTACTGTGAATGAAACGTCATTCAGCAAGTTGAGGTCGTCAATAACTAAAGAGACATTGCGGAATTCAATTTCGCCATGAATCCGCGTAAGGTCATAATTTGTCTTTTCATCATCAGCAATCTCGGTAGGTTCAGCTAAAATTTCTTTTAAGCGCCCCCACGAGGTCATGCCCCGTTGAATCACATTACCAATCCAACCCATGGCAATAATGGGCCACTGAATACCCTCAAATAAAAGCACAAACGCCACAAAGCCACCAATCGTAAGGTCGCCACCAGCACCAATCACATAGCGCCCACCCACAAACAAAAGCAGCGAGATAGCACTCCCAAACAGCACTTCCATGAGTGGGAAAAGGGGTCCATCTACCCGTGTAAGTGATAAATTTCTACGGATAAACTCGTCATTGAGTGAGGTAAACGTGCGCATTTCCCGGTCTTCAATTGCAAAACCTTTGACCACCCGAATGCCGCTAAAGTTTTCCTGTGCCATCGACGACACATTGGAAAGTTGATCTTGTACCCGTTCGTAGCGGCGGTGAATGATTCTGAGCAAATAAAAAAAGGTCAGTGTAATGACCGGAATAATAAGTAGCGTCATCAGGGTAAGGCCGGGACTTAAAAGCACCATTTGGGTGAGGGTAAACACCAACATCAAAATGGTGTTTACACCCATAAAAATACCTACGCCGACCATCATCCGTACCGAGTTGAGGTCAGCTGTAAGGCGCGCCATCAAGTCACCAATGCGGTGGTTGTCGTAGTAGTTGGTGCTTAGAGTTGTAAAGTGTGTGAACAGATCATGGCGCAAGTCAAACTGAATTTCCCAACTAGCATTGAGAATGGTACGCCGCACCATAACCATGGCCCCGGCGGCAGTTCCCACTGTGAGAATCACGCCAAAGATATAAAGCAGGACTAAAGACATGGTCATAGTACCCCGGCTGAGGCTATCAATTGCGCCACCCACCACGCGCGGGGCAACTGTAGTTGCAAGGCTCGAGACCACCAAAAACCCTAAGCCAGTTAAAAATTGTTTTGGGTAACGTTTAACGTACACGGACAAATCACGAATCGTCTGACGCACACATCCTCCTAGAAACTTCCTGCGGATTACCAACTGATCTAAAGACGAATAATGGATGTAGTTGCTAGTAGCTTGTGATAGTTGCTGCTTGGATTTAGAAAAAGTATCAATGCAAATAACTTGTTGAGCGTGTAGTAATCTGTTGGGCGTGTGATAACTTGAATGCTGCCTCGAGGTTTATTAAAGCGTGCAACCTCAACACCTGTTTATGGCACAGACTAAACGACTATGTTGACAGATGTATTGTTAGCTATATGCAATATGTTACTAAAGGCTTGATGCTGACAATGACTTAAGATTGCTGAAAAATTTTGGCAATTGTTGAAAATGTGATATCGAAACCGTCGTTAGTCAAAACCGTCATTAAATGTGTCATAACGGCACGATATAGAAACCTAGAAGCGCTAGTTCAAACGCGTATTCAGAGATACGTACTAGAGATGCACCGCAAAATGCGACAAATGTAGATGTTAGCACGTTTATCTAGCAACACAAGCGCTTACCGCTTACAAATTTTGTGCTGATGAGCCATCTCTAAACAACAACAGATGGTAGTCGGCAAATAGGCATGAACAAGGGCAGTTAGCGCGCCCGCAAACCACCATCTACAGTGTAAATGCCACCGGTGAGGTATTTAGCTTCGTCCGAAAGAAGCATCACCACAAAGTTGGCAATTTCTGCTGGCGTGCCGTAGCGTTTCATAGGAATGGCTTTTGACATTTTGTCTTCAGAGAGCTTTAAGCCTTCCTCAATCTTTTTCATCATGCGCCCGCGAACAGGTGCTGGACAAATTGCATTAACGCGAATATTTTCGTCGACCATCTCGAGTGCCGCCGTCTTTGTCATGCCAATAACTGCATGTTTGGATGCTGTATAAGCAATCATGTTGGGACTGCCGCCTAAACCTGCTACGCTAGCTGTATTCACCACGGCACCGCCAGTATTCATTTCATAAAGAACGTACTTAAGACCTAAAAATACACCTTTAACATTAACTTCCATCACTTTGTCAAAACTATCTTCTGGATAGGCAGTGACGGGTGCGGTAGCTCCTTCGATACCAGCATTGTTAAAAAATACGTCAATACCCTCACCCATAAGGGACGCAGCTTGTAGGGCGTACGCTTTGACACTAGGTGGATGGGTCACGTCTGCTTGGCAAACAGCGTGATTGCCTGCAGGGTTAACACTTTTGAGCAAATCCAATGTTTTTTCAAGTGCGTTGTCGTTTATGTCTACAGCGAGCACGTTTGCCCCACGACTTGCTAATAATTGTGCAGTCGCTTGACCAATGTTGCCAGCTGCACCTGTAACAACAGCCGTTTTATCGTAAAAATCAAGCATAATATCCCCTTTGCATTTGGATAAATTAGGTGTTGGATGAGCTTAGGCTTCAATTTGACCTAAGTTTAGGTTTAAATAAGGTTGCACCGATAATGTCAAGTAATCACTGCCATCATCAAAAAGTTGATGTTTGTAACAAGTTGCTATGCTGACGACGGTTCTTTTTACGGTTAATAGTTAAAGTGGTTTTATTGAGATGTTCCCTAGACAGACATTTTATCTTGTGTTGGTAGATGATCGGTGGTGTTAGCTCGAGCCCACCTCGCACAATCATCAGCCTCTTATCAATTTTAAGCTAGCAAGCAGCAGGGCTTTTTAAGTGATTGCAAAATCTTAGCTTATCCTTTATTCTTACGGCAACATCCTCAAAGGAGGCTATTATGACAACCTCAACACAAGTTGCGCTCACGGGTATTTTAGACGGACTTATGCGCCGCTACCAGCAGCGCGTCCCCGATGTTAGCGGCATTATTCAGTGCATGATTGACGAAGGCCTCATTCAAGATGCTAGCGACATTCAAAATGATCATATTGCATTTAGGACAATGGGCGTAGACAATCTGGGTATTGCGTCACTCGAGAAAATCTTTTTACACCACGGTTATAGCCGCCGTGATCCCTATAATTTTGCGAGCAAAAAACTCAATGCATATTGGTACAGCCCGCCTGAACCCTCCTTACCACGTATTTTTATTAGCGAACTACGCGTTAACGACCTATCTGACGACGTTCAAAAGCTTATTTGCTCATATACAGACGAAGTCACCAGCGACCCCGTAGACGCTTTAGATCTAGATGATG
>CAZMCW010000109.1:0-6846 GCA_964564405.1 uncultured bacterium | reverse complement strand
TCACGGCAGTAGATAACTTTTTGCACTCCGGCTTGTGGCGTTTACCCACCCTTGCTGACTACGAGACTTTGGCAACAGTAAGTGAGTATGCAGCGTGGGTAATTTACAACCGCTACTATCTCAACCACTTCACTGTAACGATTCACAACCTGCCCGACGGCTACAACACCATTGCCACATTCAATGACTTTTTAGAAGCGCGTGGGTTCAAATTCAATGACGCTGGTGGCAAAATCAAAACTAGTAACGACGGCAAGCTTATTCAAAGTTCAACCGTGGCTGAAATGATCACCGCAACGTTTGCAGGTGGCGACAGCAAAGAGATTTCTGGGTCCTATGTTGAGTTTGCAGAACGCCTTCCCCTTGCTGATTTTGAAGATGTCGCTACAAGCAAGTTAACCCGCGACATGCGCCGTGAAGGGTTTGAAGCCGCCAATGCTGACAAGATTTTTGAGAGTACGTACTCGAGCCAAACCCAACGTACCTAACTGCGTTTGATAATTGCGTTAAGCTCAAATTTGCACCCAGAGAGTCAGCTGTAAAAACAGCAAGCTAAAGCAGTCCTATGCCAACATATAGGTAGTTCATTAGGTAGTTCGGCCGTTGATCTAGAAATCATCCGCGAAACAGGTCGAAAGAATTTTATTTATCCAATCTAGGCTAGGAAGTATCGAGATTTTGTCGATTGCTTACGGTTTTCTTTGTCTATGCCATCATCTTTAGCATTTTTAAGCTTGATATGCAGGATATTTTAGGTTGTTATACCAAGTCCGACAAAACACATCATAAACTCCTACGGAGTTCATTACGTTCTAGTCGGACTTGGTATCGGTTTCTGCTCGCTCTGCTCGGGTTACTTTGTTACCAAAATAACCGGAAAGGGTATTAGTTAGGGCTTACAACTATGCTAAACGCTTATTTGATACCAAGTCCGAAAAAACACATCATAAATTCCTGCGGGATTCCCATCTGTCTGACACGGACTTGGTATCTGTTCCTGCTCGCTCCACTTAGGTTACTTTGTTACCAAAATAACCGCAAAGGGTATGAGAAGTCTTCATCGCTGTATTTTCGGTGGTTTTGTCTCAGTCTAGCAAGGAAAAAGGTGATATCTATCTCACATAGCCTAGAATGCAGCATCAAAAAAGATGTATACGGTGATCTTTGATACCTGTTCAGACAGCTTCTAGAGGCTAAGAATGACCTTGCAAAGATTTGCTGTAGCGAGGTTCCGTTGAACGAGCACTGTCAAGCTCATCATCTTTTAAAGTTGCTGGTGCTGTGGTTGCTGGTGTTGTAGTTATTGGTGTTGTAGTTATTGGCGCTGAGTCAGCTGTGGCAAGCCAACGTTTAACTAAGGTCACAACTGCCCTCGAGACAGGCACACCTATGAGTCCTAACAAACTGCCTAATACAAGGGCAACAAGGGTGCGCTCGAGTGAGATCAAGAGCGGCGTATGGTAGTGACTAAAACTATTTAAAATGGTTGCTTGCGCAACAATGCCGCCGGTGAGGCCTATTCCGCGTATCCACGCAGCCCAACTGGGGTTTGCCAGCACAACAATAGCTAGCGGATGCCCAGCAAGCTCTTTGAAGCGGGGGCGTACAAACTGCTCGGCTAGCCAGTCTCGCAGTGCTAGTTCAGCGCCACTTGCGCCAATAACGGGAAAGTTACCACGCCGCAAAAATACCAGCGCTAAGGCAAACGCGCCTACCAATACCAAAACAACATCCCCTAAGCGAATCCGGTAGCCCCATAACCCGCGCACCCAACCCGCTACACTGTTGTAGCGCAGGGCGTAGTGGACAATAAACAACACAGGGGGTACTAACAACGTGGCCGCCACACCTGCAAACGGCTCTGCTGCCAACATAGACGGGGCGTCACTGCCGACAGCGGCTAGTAGTAAAGCGCCTGCCAAGCTGATGATAGTTGCCAGCGGCAAACTGATAAGACGGTTAGGTAGCACGCCGTAGCCAATCACCGGAAAAATAAGTGCGGCAACTAGTGCTAGGGCGTCCCAGTTGAACCCGCCACCTGCCACAACCCCTAAACCAAGTACAGCTGAGGCTATTAACGCGCCCCACAACCCGGGGTAGAGCGTAGCAAACAAAATGAGCCCAGCCACAACTCCTGTAGCACTAGCAGCGCGCCACAAGGGAATGCTGTTGTACTCGAGCAAGGCCACCTCACCAACTGTAAACCCGTCGCGTTCTAAACCCGTCACCAGGCCGTCAACAAACGCTTCCGTGCTGGTAAACATGTCGCCAACGGTTTCTTTGGTGTAAGGGCGTACGTAGAGCAAACGTGCGCCGCGTTCGTTAGCTGCTAGCAAATACTTTTGAATAACTTCCTCAGGTTCTAAAGTGTTGAGCCAATCCTGGTTGATACCAAACACCCGTGTGTTGGGAACGCGGCTGACGATATCTTCCATGCCGTCTTGTTCGGTACCTTCGATGACACCTGTTAGGTAAGCTTGGGATGCAGAGACAAGGTCGTCTAGGCTGTTAGGGTTGCCAGCAACTTCTACGCTAGCATGAATCAAGTAAGATGCTTCGGCAGGGAAATCTGCGCCAACTTCGCGCAAACCCGGAAAGTTACGCGGGCGGTAAGCAATGACCCAACCAGCGTCATGCCATGTCTCAAGTTGATCGGGTTTAAGGCTAGCCGGGCGGGTGCGGCCGTCACCAGGGTAGAGTTGCCAAATGCGGCCGGCAAGTTGGACAGTTTGTGCGTCAGGTGCATTTTTGTTAAGGATGCTTGCAAATGCGTCTGGCACAGCTTCTAAGTTGCTAATGAGGGTGCTCGAGGCCGGTACAGTTAGCCCCTCTGCTTGACCTTGACTTAGTGCTTCTGCCCGAATTTCGTCGCCAAAGCGCAACGCAATGTCACCTTCTGCAGCTAAACTTTCAAAGGTTTCTTCATAGAGCGCAATGCCATTTAGGCCTAGCCCACGGTAGCGCTCACCTAGCTCAAAACTACTAATCCCCAGATAGTCAGCTTGTTCAGCCAGCGCCACTTCGTCCATGAGCAAGGTGACTTGGCGGCTGCGCCCCTCTACCTGACTGCGCCGCAGCGCTAGTCCAAACGCAGGAATCAAACTGAGGCCAATAACAATCCATAACAGTACACGCACGGTTTGATTGTATGCCTCTTTGTGAGGTGATGAATGTTATGTATTTTTCAGGTAACCACTACACCGATCCTAGATCCTAGGTAGTTGCTGAGCTTGTTTAAATTGGCATTACACTCGCGGCAACATCTTTATGCTTGACTTTGTGTTTAGCTTGAGTCCGTATCATTCGTTGTGCTAGCTGAGTAGTCTCCGTGAAAATAATCTCTGTAAAATGAGGGTAATTATGGACTTTCCTGACAACTTTATATGGGGTACGGCAACAGCTGCTTATCAAATAGAGGGTGCTGCAACTGAAGACGGCCGCGGCGTGTCCATTTGGGACAGTTTTAGCGCTACCCCAGGCAAGGTGTTTAGCGGTCACACAGGTGTGGTTGCTTGTGATTACTACCACCGCTGGCAAACTGACTTAGACCTCCTCACTGATCTAGGGGTAGGCGCTTACCGCTTCAGTGTTGCTTGGCCGCGGGTATTACCCAATGGTTATGGTACGGTTAATAACAAAGGGTTAGACTTTTACGATGCGTTAGTGGACGGACTGTTAGCACGTGATATTCAACCTTTTGTGACATTGTACCACTGGGATCTACCGCAGGTACTCGAGGACCTCGGTGGGTGGCGTAACCCCGACATCAGCGATATTTTTTGTGAATACACCCACGCCGTTGCCGAGCGGCTAGGCACGCGTGCGCCGGCTTACGCAACCATGAACGAACCGTGGTGTATTGCCAGCATGGGGCACGAGATAGGTGAGCACGCCCCTGGGCTCACAGACCGTAAAGCTGCGCTGACAGCAGCACATAACGTTTTACTTGCTCACGGCAAAGCTTTACCCATCTTGCGGGAGCACGCGCCAACTAGTCAATTAGGCATTGTCCTCAACTGCACACCTATTTATCCAGCTAGTGATAGCAACGACGACATTCAAGCAGCACACGCGTTTGACGGTTGGTTTAACCGTTGGTATTTAGATCCGTTACTCACAGGAGCGTACCCACAAGATATGTGGCAGGGTTACGGCGATGACGTTCCTGACGTTGCTTCACAAGACGGTGAGATCATCAGTAGAGCGCTAGATTTTTTAGGCATTAACTATTATACGCGGGCGCTTGTACGCTATAACCCGCATGTAGCGTTCCCTTTTGCGGAAGCATTACAACCGGACGATCCTGCCCGCGAACCTGCTGACTGCACAGCTATGGGTTGGGAAGTTTACCCAGACGGATTGTACGACCTGCTAACCCAGCTTGCTCAGCATGATAACTTGCCGCCGCTATACATCACAGAAAACGGTGCTGCGTATCCAGACGAACTTGTGGAGGGTACTGTTGAAGACAGTGCTCGAGTTGTTTACTACGATCAACACTTAGCAGCTTTGACCCGAGCTATGGTGGATGGTGTAGACGTACGCGGTTACTTTGCTTGGAGCCTTATGGATAATTTTGAATGGGCGCACGGTTACAGCAAGCGTTTTGGCCTTTACTACGTTGATTACGAAACACAAACGCGCACACCTAAAGCAAGTGCAAAGTGGTATCAAGATCTTATTCGAGCTAGATCTTAAAAGATAAGCGTTTTGAAGATTACCAATAGCCTCACATAGCTATGTTGACGGTGCCATCTCTAAACCACTCCCAACAAGCATCGACGTTTTCCTTGTTGCAAGACGTTCTCCTTGTTGCAACAAGACAAAGAGATCAGGACGTCTCCAATAGGCGCTTGGCAGTCAGTATTTCCGCAAAATAGTGCTAGCCAAAGCGCTTTTTACTCTTATCAAAAGCAGCGTTGCTACTTGCACCAAGCTACCTTTGTGATGATGTTTGTTGGAAGCAAGAAACGGTCTACACCAACAACTCGTAAGACTTCCGTAGATCGTAAGCAGCGACAACTTGCAGTAAATTCTAGCTTTAGCGCGCAAAAGGGTATTGGTGTTGACTTTGATAACCGCGCTATGTTGAGGTGAGCTTATACAACATAATCATCTTCTGTTCACACAACGGCTATCAAATGAGTAAATATTGCTCAACGTAGCCATACAATGATGTAAGATTGGTGTGTAAGTTTTCTTAAAAGGTCTATTTATGAATACAATTCACATTACAGATGAACCTATAGAACTATTGACAGTGCTCGAGCGTACCTATTCACATTGGTGGAGGTTAGTACTAGTTTTTGTATTGGCATCTCTTACAACAAGTGTGTACGCACAGGGATTTAATGCAGATACGTATCTTCAAGATGGACTTCGTCTTGAATCTGGGGGGGATTTTACAAGTGCGCGGCAAAGTTTTACAAACGCGCTGGAAATTCGCCCTAATTTTTTTGAGGCTGCGTTTGGCAGAGCAAGGGTTACAGCAGCACTTGGTGAAGTACAACAAGCTAAAAACGATTTAAATGCACTTGTGCGTAACTATAATGTTGTGACTGCTGAGCCATATATCTTACTCGCGCGCTTGCACATAGCAGATGCTGAATACAGCGCTGCAAGGTTCAACTTAACGCGCGCCCGGAGTGTTCCTCAAAACAACAACCAACTTGACGCTGAACGCAATTTTTTAGAAGGCCGTCTTGCGCAGTTTGACGGTGAGTTTAACCGCGCACTACAAAGCTACAGTTCAGCTATCCGACTCGATCCTAGTGTAGCGGCCTATCACCTTGCCAGTGCCGACGTTCGCTTTGCACTTGGTTCAGCAGCAGCAGCTCGCTCAACACTCGAGAACTACGTTAACGTTTCAGGGAATCAAGGTAATCCTGAGGTGTTTTCTTTACTTGGCCGCGCGGCTTGGGCAACTAGCGATTTTGAGTCGGCAAGTGACTACTTTCGGCAAGCAGTGAATAACCGCTCACCACGTGATCGCGAAGGTCTTGGTCAAGACTACAGGCGCTTAGCACTGGTGTCTGTCACAACTGGCGATTTTGCGATTGGTCAAGATGCTCTGCAACGAGCCGTTCGGCGCGGAGATTTATTGTCTTATCTAATCGCGCGAACACTTCCATGGATTGCTCTTGCATTAGCTTTACTAGCGTTTCACCTAGTTGGTGAGAGTCGTGTGAACACAAGCTCTTCTTTAGAAATTATTGAAGGCCCACAACCGTGGACAATTAGCCAAGTCTATAGCACCTTATTTACAGCACTGCCTATTGCAACTGTGGTCATGCTTATTTACAGTTACCTTGTCCACGGTAATCCGCTGGCAGTCGTCACGCCTTTACAAGGGACAAATACCAAAGCAGTGTTTTTAATTACTACTATTTTGTTACTCACCCTGTTATCGGTGCGTAAAGTGCGCGCTAAAGGTTGGCGAAAACCTTTGCACGAACTGCTTGGTGATAAAGCGCAACCATCAATTGGTATTGCTGTGGGAGTGGGCCTTTTAGCTGCGACATTGGGCTACCGATTTTTAGTCTCTCGCAATTATCCAGACGTTGTCTGGTTACAAGGGTTCTACTTGGATTTTTCACGGCTTACCCCGCTTGTTATTTTAGCAACCTTGCTACTACCTGTTGCTGAAGTGTACTTTCGGGCGTTTGTAACGACACCTCTTAGCCAACGTTACGGTGACACTATAGGACTGCTTATTGCTACGGCAATTTTTGCGTTGGTACTGGCCACACCTGCGCTACTGCTAGGCGCTATAGGAGCAGCTCTAGGTGGGATTTTCATGCGCAATCGTGACGGACGCACCCCCATAATTGCTCAAGCGGCACTTCA
>CAZMCW010000108.1:0-13199 GCA_964564405.1 uncultured bacterium | reverse complement strand
ATATCTCATGCCTTACTTTGAAACAGGTATCTCTACTTTTGCAAGAGGTCTAATGAGTTATGAGCTTCTTAGTCAATTGACCACCAAATTCTCGAGACGCGCTGTTTCAGCTCTCATCAACATGCTATGATGCCAATATGCAGCGCAGCCGTGCCGAGCTCGAGGCCATGACCCACGACCAACTTGTCGATAGAATTTTGGAAATGCAGGACATTCTGCGTGAGGGTCTGGCTGTGCGCGACTCTTTGCATCATCTCTTAAACGATTTGCTCAAAGCCAAAGCACACGAGGTAGAAGCCTACGCAAATGCCCTCCCCAGCGACTTATCGCAGGATGACGCTGAGCTAAAAAATCTCTGGGCCAAAGCGCGCCATGCGGTATCTAATCCTCTTGGCTTAGTTGCGGATGAGTCTATTTAGACACAATAAAAACTCAACCTAAAATTAGTAGATGCTTATGGACTCTAAAGACAAGATATTTCAAGATATCTGTACATTAGTAGAGAATAACGATAATGTCCTAGGGCTTTTCTTGTCTGGCTCGAGAGGCAAAAAGTTTGAAAATCAATTCTCGGATTACGACATTCGCATCATCTTTAAAGATGACGTCAACTTAGACAGCACATCTTTGCGCTATACCAAGTTCGTCAAAAAACAAGTGATTGACATTGCTATCTTTAGCTTTACGCAACTCCGGCAATATGTAGAGTTCGGTAGCGATAGTGCTTGGGATAGATACAGCTTTACCCATGTTGACGCTTTAATTGACAAGCTTGGCTTAGTACAACCTTTAATTTCCACCAAAGGAACCCTACCTGACGACTACCGTCATGATTACATCGCCAGCTATCTTGATGCACTGATTAATTCGTGTACCAAATCGTTAAAGTGCCACCTCATTAACGACACACTTGGCGCAAAACTTGAAGCTTGTAACGGTATACCTCATTTGCTCAACGTTATTTTTGGGCTGGAAGGAAGGCACGCACCGTTTTTGAGTTACTTGAGTCGTGAACTGACGCACTATCCACTGCAAGCTTTTCCACTGTCTAGTAATGAACCCATCGAGCTCATTACTCATGTCGTTGATACAGGTAGTATCACTGCCCAACAAACTCTCATGCGTGTTGTCGAGTCCCTTTGCTTAGCAACAGGATTTTATGATGTTTTTGAAGCTTGGAGAGACGATTGGCCGTGGTTTCTAAACTATCAGCCCTTAATGTTTTACAATTAACTTGGTAGACCGTTCGCAAGCATTTGAGCAGCAAGCTCTTTAAACAATTTGCCTGCTAACATAGCAGTTATGCCGTTGGCATCCAGCTTAGGTACGTCTTCTTTGGGATTAAATTCAACAATATCGGCAGCGACAATAGGCACACTCAACATGTGAATGACGTCTAGCACCTGCCGGGTACTTACCCCACCAGCTTCTCGGTGCGAAACACCCGGTGCAAATGCTGGATCGAGGCCGTCAATGTCTAACGAGACATACACCGGCGAGGTGATGCTCGCAATACGCTCGAGCACGCGTTCATGCTGCCAGTGGCGCATCTCCACAACCTCAACACCAAAACGGGCAACTTGCTCACGTTGGTGACCGTTGAGCGCGCGAACACCTAGTTGTAGCAAATGATCTACCAAGCCAGCTTCCATAATGCGGGCAAACGGACTCGCGTGAGAATGTGGGTTGTTGTCAAAATTGTCGTAGAGGTCGCCGTGGGCATCAATCTGGATTAGCGTTAGGTCTGGGTACTGTTTGCTAACGGCTTGTATAAGTGGGTAGGTTAGCGAATGGTCGCCGCCTAGCGAGAAGAGGTGGAGTCCTTGCTCGAGCACCTCCCCTGCTAAATGCGCCACCGTTTCATGCATGGCGCTAGCTTTAAACCGATAATCCCCCAAATCAGCAAAGATATCTTTTGCGCCAAGGTCTATACCGTTTTCACTCCAAGTATTGGCAGCCTCGCTCTGAAACGCCGCCCGAATAAGTGGCGGCGCTTGGGCAGCACCACGCCGGAACGAACTGTTAGCATCAAACGCAAAGCCCATTACACCAATACGTGCAGATGCTGCGCCTACTGTGCGTGCTTCTAAAAAGTCTTGCCACGTAATCACATGGTTATGTTACCAAAGTGGGCCAACCTTGCCACAAACTTGACTTTGGCTAAGGATTTAGGCTGGCTCAGGATTTAAATGGTCCCCGAGGCATTCAAGATCATAACCATGAGAGGCAAAGCCGGTAATACAAATAGCAACCCCACGTACCACGCAAGCCGTTTAGGTTGGCCAGAGTTGGTGAAGTACTTAAGCCCAGCACGGATGACCCAAACATGCCACGTAAACGCAACTAGTACGCCCACGCTAATAAGTAGTGCAATGATGCCGTTAGGTAACGGGCTAATAGCAATAAGCACCGCCGCAGGTAATAAGGATAACGTTACAAACAGCGCAATTGACCACGACCAACCCGTCAGTTCCCACGCACGTAGCTCGAGGTCGTTAGGTTGTTGCAAAATCAGTCCGCCTAGTGACCAAAAAAAGCCATATTGCAAGGTGCCAATCAATGCACCAAACACTAAAAAAGGCTGTAACACCTTTGATCCTGTGACGACCATAAGCCCTAGAGAAACGCCTAAACTTGCTACTAGATAACACGCAAGACCGCTTAAAGCAGCGCGGATGAGATTAGCCTCGAGCTCCTCTAAGTAGCTAAAAAACCATGTTGGGGTACTTGCCGCCCGCCAGAGTAGCTCAATCATTCTAAAGTTACACTAACATGTCTCTGACAGTTTGGAAACGTACCGAGTTCTCTAGTATTTCTACCATCTACTCTTCATACGCCACATCATGACGCCACATCATGACGCTGTAACAGCCAAACTTTAACTATTCATAAACCCTACGTTGATTTGCGACAAATAGCAGTTTCAGGATTAGTTCCCCACACTGAGTAGGTCGATTTTTACTCCCCTGGGTCGCACGCGCAACTGCCTATGGCAGTTACTCGTGGAAACGCTAAAAATCATCGCAATGTAAAAAGCGCGAGGCTAAAACCTCACGCTCACGTTTGCATATTGAATTGATGCAGCTAGCAACACTTAAGCTGCTTTAGCAACCTCAATAAGTTGTTTGAATGCATCAGGTTGCTGCACAGCTAGGTCAGCAATGATCTTGCGGTCAAGCTCAACCCCAGCTTTGCGCAGGCCACCTATAAGTGACGAGTAGGTCATTCCCTCTTGGCGCGCACCTGCGTTAATGCGGGCAACCCACAATCTACGAAAGTCGTTCTTTTTATCGCGGCGATCACGGTAGGCGTAATCAGCAGCATTTAGTAAGGTCTGTTGGGCCGTGCGGACACTCTTTGAGCGCAAGCCGCGGAAACCCTTAGCACGCTTGAGAATCTTTTTATGACGCTCGCGGCGTACCGTACCAGTTTTAGCGCGTGGCATCTGCTACCCCTTTACTCGTAAGGTAAAAGCGCGTGGATACGCTTTTCCTGTGTCTCGGACAGTACCAGGGGTTGGCGTGACTGACGAATGCGTTTACCGGACTTTTTCGTCATGAGATGACGTTTGCCGCTGCGCTTTGCCTTGACCTTACCTCGCCCAGTGATTTTTACACGGGCTTTGGTGCCCTTATGGGTCTTCATCTTCGGCATGATAATAACTCTCCTCGAGATACTTAGAAATAGCCTTTATGTGCTACCTCTTAATTGCGCTGTGTAATTGCGCTGTGTAATTGGGATGCAACTGATATGTGGCGTAACAACCACACTGCATTAGGCGCAAGGCAACATAACTGTCACCAAAACGCTATTAAAGCAGAATTATGTGCTTAGGATGGGCTCGAGGATTACATAACTTCAAACTTAATGCACGCTAAGCACCGAAAATAGCTTGAGAATGGTTACTTTTAAGACTAACCCAATGTAAAACTAAGCCTTCACACCTTTGGACTTGGTAAGACTTAATTGAGGGATAGCAAAACCTATCTCAATTTTGTAGACACGCTCGTTAAGTAATTAAGACGCAGCAGGCTTTCTACTAGGTGCTACCACCATGTTCATGTCCATGCCAGCGATACTTGGCGACGATTCAACCATGCCTATCTCAGCAACGTCTTGCCCAACTCGGTTGAGTAACTCTTGGCCTAGTTCTGGATGGGTGCGCTCGCGACCACGGAACATAATTGTCACTTTGACCTTATGCCCACCTTTAAGAAAGCGCTTAACGTGCCCAACTTTGGTTTGATAATCGTGCTCGTCAATTTTAACGCGGAACTTGATGGCTTTCATTTCTTGCTGGCGGGAGCGTTTGCGTGCTTCTTTTTCTTGCTGTTGTAACTCGTAGCGGTATTTGCCGTAGTCCAGCATTTTGGCAACTGGCGGTTGCGCTTGTTCTCCAACGAGCACAAGATCTAAGTCAACGTCCCTGGCACGTTGCAGGGCGTCTCTTGTATCAACAACACCAAGTTGCTGACCTTCATTGTCGATTAAGCGAACTTGGCGCACGCGAATCTGCTCGTTGTGTTTCAATTCTTTAGCTATGGATGCCACCTCCAGGAATATTGCCTCTGTGCTTACAAGTCTGTGCTTACAAGTCTGTGCTTACAAGAATGTCTTCACAAAACAGCTTTTGTAAAAGCAACTTAAACCACATCAGCAAAGGTAGTTTAGCAAATGTTGTTGTCCTAGGCAATAACAGCATACAATTTCACACGAAACGCACGCAACGTTACTACCAACCTGAGTCCGCAAAATAGCCGACATACCTCGACATCCAACGTTTTATCCTACAGTACACGCTTTGCAAACGTGAGATTATTGACATTATGGCTATTCTTCAAGACACAGATGCCGTTCGTGGCGCGCTCCTTAACTACCGTACAGTTGCTGTTATTGGCGCACATGTTAAACCCACAAAGCCTGCCCACTTCGTACCACAATATCTACACGACCACGGTTACACAGTGCTTCCCGTCAACCCTGTTTACGCCGGCGAGGTACTGTTCGACCAAACAGTAACAAGCAATTTAGCTGAGGCAGCTAGTGCATTTCAGCAACGATCTAACACAAAAATTGAGGTTGTCAACGTGTTTCGCAGAAGTGAGCGGGTCGCAGGTCATCTTGACGAGATGCTCGAGCTTGCCCCCAAACTCGTTTGGCTTCAACTCGGCATTCGTAACGATGAAGTAGCCCATACTCTGAGCGACGCTGGTATTGACGTCATCCAAGACCGCTGTATGTTAGCCGATCATCGTTTACTTATTGGGACATAGTATTTGTAGGTTTAGGACAGAGTATTCGAGACATATTGTCGCGTCAAGCTAACTAGACATGTAGACACAATCTAGCGAGAGCAGCCTCAATAGGAAAGATGTTTTTATAGGCAAGACCCTCATGCGAAGCACGTGTTAGCCTAAATTTGCAACAACTATCCCCCGAAACATCATCTTGACAGTTACCCTCTCAAATTAAGGAGTGAGCTTAATGCACACAGAATCATTACAAGGTAAAACAGCGTTAATCACCGGCGGTTCCAAGGGCATTGGCTATGGCATCGCTGAAATTTTAGTGAACGCTGGTATGAACGTGGTTATTACCGCCCGCAGTGAGCAAGACGTGCAAGCTGCCGCTACCAAACTAAACGACCTGGATGGCGGCAAAGCACTTGGCGTTAGTTGTGATGTGCGCGATTATGACGCTCAGCAAGCTGTTGTGGCCCAAACCCTAGAAGCTTTTAACAGCCTTGACGCACTTATTGCCAACGCTGGGGTGGGCGCGTTTGCCGCGATTGAAGATTTAAGCATTGACGACTGGCACAAGGTGATTGACACCAACTTGACCGGCGTGTTTTACAGCGTTAAAGCTTGTGTGGACGCACTTAAAGCGTCTCAGGGGTATGTGATTACCATCTCGAGCCTCGCTGGGCGCAACTTTTTTGCAGGCGGTGCGGCTTACAATGCTAGCAAGTTTGGACTCACCGGGTTTACTGAGGCCATTATGCTGGACTTGCGCAAACATGGCATTAAAGTATCGACCATTATGCCCGGCTCGGTGGCAACTTATTTTAACGACCATCAACCTAGCGATGCTGACGCGTGGAAAATTCAAATTGAAGACATCGGTAAACTTACGTATGACTTGCTGACGATGCACCCACGGACGCTGCCAAGTCGGGTGGAAGTGCGTCCGAGTCAGCCGCCTAGCGCTCGTTAACTTACTCTTTTGTCGATACTTATAGTGTCTTGTTGATGGCATCAGCAACATCATTTGAGTGATGCTAATGTTATCAGACTAACTTGGATACACTACTGGCATCCTCTTACCAGATAGAAACACGATTCGTGAAATCATCCCGCAACCTTAAAAGCTGCGGGATGATTTTTGGCAATTAGGTTTATGCAAAACTATTCGAGCCACGTTGTCCGTAATCCCAAGTAACTGGTGTTCGGAAAGTGCTCAAAGCCTTGCACGTTCGGGCGTAAGGCTTCGTACTGGGCAGAGTGGAACAAAAACACATAAGGTGCAAGTTCTAACAAGCGCTCTTGGGCAGCAAGGTAAACCTCACGGCGCGCTTCTTGTTCAGATAGGGTGCGACCTTCTTCAAGGAGCGCGTCTAACTCAGCATCGACAATTTGACTCATGTTAGTTGAGCTGGAAGAGTGAAAGTCTTCAAACAAAAAGTCGTCTGGGTCAGATTGACCGGAACTACCCAAAATTGTCGCTTGAAACTCGCTAGCAAGCGCTTTAGGTAAGTAAATGCTCCAGTCTTCAGCCACAATGTTGGCAGTAATGCCAATTTCAGCGAGGTTGGCTTGAATAATCTCAGCAGGGTCGCGCAAAAAGTCGTAGGTACTAGTCACGTATAGGTCAAATTCAAAACCATCTGGATAGCTAGATTGCGCCAGTAGGTCTTGGGCAGTCTCAACATCACGCGTGTTGTAGGGGCTAGCCTCAATAGCGTAGTAGTTACCAGTTGGAATAGCGGTACCTGTTGCCACGATGCCACCTGTGCCAAACAGCGCTAAGTCCACCACTTGTTGCTTGTCAATCGCGTGCGACACGGCTTGGCGCACAAGCATGTCATCAAAGGGCGGTTCTTGGGTATTTAGGTACAACGCACGGAAGTTGGCAGACAGTCCACCAACTACGTTAACTTCGGGGTCTGCCTCGAGCAAGACAACATCAGCAGCTGGCACATACTCAATCCAGTCCACCGCACCCGTTTGAATAGCAGTCGTGCGAGACGCTGGGTCAGGATAAAAGGTGAACGTGATGCCGTCTAGGTAGGGTAAGGCGTTGCCGTCGGCATCGGTACCCCAGTAGCTTTCATTTTTCTCGAGCACCATGCGGGTTTGCGGAATGTACTCCACAAAGTTAAACGGGCCGGTACCCACTACAACTTGGTTGAGGTCGTTGTCATTGGCCGTAGCGACATCTTCTGAAACTACCACGTTGAGGCTAAACGCCAGAACTGACAAGAGTGGGCTAAACGGTTGCTCGAGCGTGAGCACTACCGTGCTGTCATCAACTGCTTCAACATTACTCACCTGCTCAAAACTACCTGCTCGCGGCGAGGCAATGTCGGGGTCTTTAATGCGGTTGATTGAAAACACTACATCAGACGCAGTTAATATGTCGCCATCGTGAAAGGTCACACCTTCACGCAAGTTAAATGTCCAAGTAATACCGTCTTCTGATGTTTCCCATGACTCTGCCAACGCTGGCACAATTAAACCGCTGCTATCAAACATGACCAAGGTGTCGTAGACGTTCTCGAGCATGTTGCGGGTAGCCGTTGCGTTGGTGACATGGGGATCAAGACCCACTGGGTCGGTTTGCATCCCGGCGCGCAACACGCCACCATAGGTCTGGGCGAATGCCAAACTGCCCATAAGCGCCAAACTGCCTATGAGCAGCAAGGTTAACGCACTAACAATGAAGCTTCGTTTCATAACTTTCCTCCTTTTGTCAACTGTATTAAATCACACTTGGCTGGATATTTGGGGCGTTCGCGCGTACACATGTACCTTCACAGGCTGTTTAGGCAATAGACTGATGGCCACGTTTGGCTCAGGTAAACGTGGTAGGTGTTCAAAGTTCATCTTGTATGCACACAACGCCAGCATGATGAGCCCCTCGAGCCGCGCCAATTCGCGCCCCACACAAAACCGCTCACCCGCGCCAAATGGCATATAAGCTAGTTTGTGCTTGCGCAAACCGTCAGTTTTAGTAGCATCAGCATTCAAAAAACGCTCTGGTCTAAAGACGTCTGCGTCTGCCCAGTATATTGGGTGACGTTGGATGAGATAGATGCTCACCAGCACCCGTGCACTTTGGGGAATGGTCACATCACCAGTTGAGGTTGTCAAGGTTGTGTCTTGCAAGCACACACGAGGTGCCGTTGGAATGGTCGGGTAAAGTCGTAAGGTTTCTTGCCAAACGGCATTTAGGTAAGGCAAGTCGAGTAGCTCGAGCAAGTTTTCTCCAGCTTCAAAAAAACTATCCAACTCAGCTTGTAACCGTGTTTGTACCTGCGGATGATGTGCCACCAACGCACACGCCCACGTGAGTGCATAGGCAGTTGTTTCATGACCTGCTGAAATGAGCGTCGCCACTTCATCGCGTAGTTGGCTGTCGCTCATAGCCTCACCCGTGGCACTGTCTTTAGCTTGCATCAAGGCGTCAAGTAAAGGCGTAGGTTCATCTGCTAATAACTTATTAGCGACAGCTTGTCGCCGCGTTTGAATGAGCTGCACGATAATTGGGTCAAGTTCAGCCCGCAACGTGCGCACGTCTTTTCGTTTGGCGGTAGCAAGCTGTAGCGGCAAGCGGATGAGCCTACCGTGGCTAGCTAAAGCTGCATCTGTCGTGATGCCAAACATGAGTGGATAGATGATGGTGAGGGTAGCCTCGAGCAACACCTCGTCCAATACAACCTCCGCTTTAAGCTGCCAGCTCGCTAGCATCACCTTCGTCTGTTCAGCAATTAGCCCAGCCCAACCGCTCAGTGACTGTCTGTACAAGAGCGGTTGAATGATGCGCCGCTGCCGAAACCAGCTGTCGCGGTCACTGTTGGTAAGTAAACCTTCCCCAAGTATGGCTGCCAACCCAGACGCTTTGCCGTCACCACCTAGTTTTACAAATTGATCTTTGTGCGTTATCAGCACAGCCTCAGCGAGTGTAGGGCTAGCAACAACGTAAACATCACGCTGGCCAAGTGGCAAGCTGAATATGTCTTGACCCATAGCATGGGTGCGTAACGTCGTTAAAAAATTGGCCATATTACAACTATCAACCTTGCTGTGATGCTTTTGGGACGTTGTTCAGTCTATTCGTCCTAAACTCAAGACATGTTTATGTTAGTCGCGCTATTCGGTGACACGCTCAGGAGTAGAGTCATCTTATGACCTGGTTTGACGTCTATTGGCAAGCGTTGCAAGAAACCTTGTTACCTTTTGCCCCCCTGCTTAATTCACCTTTACCCCTCATGATACCGTTATTGGTTTTTTTGTTTGGCAGCTTCGACCCGCGCTTTGACCCGCGTGATGATCAAAATAGCAAGCAAGCAGATGTCAACACAAAACCCAAACGCCGCTTAAGACGCCGCTTAAGACGCCGCAGCGAAAACAACATCAAAATTCAACTGTCAATTTGGGCGGTTGTGCTAGCTATCTATTACAATTTTATAGGCACCCTGAACAGTTCGATTTACATCTCGGTGATTTTAGGAATTGCCGCAGTGAACATAGACAAACTCGTTTATTTTTTACGGTTTAATGCCTACTCCAACACGCGCGCTAGGGCCGAACGGTTAGTGGGCGAAGACAGTACTGAGGCGTATTTAGCTGAGGCTGACTTGCTCGAGGCTGAACTTACCCACCGCAACGTCAGCAGTATTACCGCTGCTAAAATTCGCGCCACGGTGGGCTCAAGCCGCCGCATGTTAGCCTTAACCAACCCTGACTTGGACTGGCTACAAGGGCAACTTGAAGAAGCCCGCGTGCTTTTGCGTTTACCCTCTTCGGAAGAAATTGCCTTACTTCGCACGTTTTTCTTTTTTGTGGCATCACTCACATTCATCATTTTTCAATTTGTGGTGGCGGGTTACGCATTTGATCCGTTATTTGTAACAACAGTATTACAAGTTGAGTTTTTTGGGGTGCCAGCTGTACTCATCATTTGGAGTGCGATTGGCAGCGTGGCGTCACTACTTAATGAATACGTGAGTGAAGAAGGTAGTATTATCGGCGACTCGAGGTCACTTTTTTTCAAGCCCATTTTGAGCGTGATTCTCAGTTCAATTAGCTATTTTGCTATCAGCGCGTTGTTTCCAGGACTTTTTGCCGATGGCTCCGGCGAAGGTGCTAGCGGCTTAGTTGGCATTATTGGCATCGACGATCCAGAACGCTTTCGGGCACAGTTTGCGTTTTTGAGCGTGTTTGGCTTTTTGACTGGTTTTTACGAAGAAATTTCTTATAACTTTTTACTCGAAGCGAAAAAGCGCTTTTATATGAACAAACCTACAACGCCCTCACCTGAGCGCACTCAAACAACAGACATCACCTTAACAAACTATCCAGAGATGTCTGCAGCTACCTATATTGAGGTAGACAGCACACACCCAGACTTGCTCGAGGCAACCACAAGAAGGTTACGTGGTTACCCTGTTGGTTACCCAGCAGTCTCCCGCAACACCCCACCTGCTGATGTTAAGCCTCTTCGTACCTATCCATCTTCTGATGATTCTGATAGTAATGCTGCTTCTGATGGTGGTGTTTTGTCTGATGGTGGTGTTTCGTTTGATAGTGGTGTTTCGTTTGAAGATGACGTTCAACCAGTCTATTTTGACACCAGTGACGAAACTACCAGTACCGCATCCCAGTCAAATGCTGCACCTGCCACAGCTACTACCTCTGCAGATGCTGCTCGAGCACATCAAGCTGCGCTATCTGCGGCGGCGTTTGCAGTTAACTACCGGCGACTGCGCCAAGCTAACTGTCAGCCAGTATCACAAGCAGATAACAACCCAACAGATAACAACCCAGCAGATAAAAACTCAACAACCCCAGCTCGTGTTACGCCGTCCAGATCAGTACTACAACCTGTCAGACCTTCAGCATCACAATCTCATTCGCCCATTAAGCGAACTCCTGCTAAGCAACCTCCTGCTAAGCAACCTCCTACCGCAACCTCTACTCCAGTTGACGATACGCTCGAGCCAGACATGCTCCTTAAAGAGCTTAAAAGGTATCAGCACTCGCAGCCTGCTTCCAAAGGTGACAACCCATCTGGTGGCAACACATCATCTTCTACTCGAGCTAGCAACACAGCTTCCAAGTCTTCTAAATAAGTTCTAGCTAACATGCTTAAGTTGCCCTCAGTTATTTTCAAACAAACCTCACCTAAACCCAAAAAGGGGGTGTGACCACTATGAATAACACCTCGAGGTCTATACTAGCGTTTATGAAACGGCTTTATTTTGCTTGCTTACTTGTTACCAGCGTAGTGGTTACGAGCGCTTATGCCCAAGACAACTTGCCTATTAGCGCTCAAACTGCCATCAACGACCAAAGTAATAACTTATCGCTTTCTGCAACCGAACCCACCGAAGACGGCATCTTTTTTGAGGTTTTTTCTGACATGCGCGTGCGACTTTCTAGGTGGGAAGTTAAACAGGTTTACTGGATTTCTGAAGACGGTCAAGATTGCCGCCTCGTTTCTAACTTGCGGCGCTCACCTTTGGGGGCATGGCAAGTTTTTGACGCTTTAGATCACTGCCCGCAGTTCACTATTGCAGAAGTGGTAGAGAGTGCGGAGGGCGGCGACTAAGTGTCTCCATAGTAATTTTGCGAAATGGAACGTAAATGAATCACGTTCCTTAACCGCTACCGCTATCTCTATCTTGCAGATACAGATAGGAGATACTTAGTTTGACTGCGTAGTTCAACAATGGGTAGTTTAACAATGGGTAGTTTAACTGAGTAGCTTGATGAAGTAGCTTGATGAAGTAGCTTGATTAGGCGCGTCAGATGAGCAGCTTAACTGGTGTAGCAGTTTCAGGATTAGTTCCCCATCTTAAGTGGGTCGATTTCTACTCCCCTGGGTCGCACGCGCAACTGCCTGTGGCAGTTCTCGTGGAAACGCTAGTAGATACGCTAGACCGTCCCGTTTGGGTTAACGACGCGCTTAAACTCAAAATAGATGCAAGTCTTGACGTGCCGACGCTGTGTGAGCAAAGAGACTAACGACGCTCGAGCCGTGGGTCAAGCACGTCCCTAAGACCGTCACCCAATAAGTTAAATCCCAAAACCGTAATCATAATAATAAGCCCTGGCGCTACCGACGCCCACGCACTGAGCGCTAAAAAGCGGCGGTTGTCCGCAATCATCTGCCCCCAACTTGGTGCGGGCGGTTGCGTGCCAAGCCCTAAAAACGACAGGGATGCTTCTGCCAGAATGGCATAGGCTAGACGCAAAGTAATTTCAATGAGGAGTGGCGCAGCGGCGTTAGGCAAAATGGCCAGTAGCAAAATACGTCCGTCGTTAGCACCTAGTGCCCGGTTAGACTCAACGTATAGCTCTTGGCGCACACTCATGACAGCGGCCCTAGCAACTCGCACAAATGGTCCGGTGTAAATAATCCCAATTGCTAAAACTAGGTTAAGCATGCCGCCGCCAAAAAAAGCAAGGAGCGCAATGGCTAACAAAATGGCGGGAAATGATAACAAAATGTCTGTAAACCGCATAGTAAGTGCGTCCACCCAACCTTGGTAATACCCACTCAATAGTCCCAAACTACCGCCCACCAACGCGGCTATAGAAATAGAACTTAGCGCTACCACCAAGGAAATACGCCCACCGTAAATGATGCGGCTTAAAGTATCGCGCCCAAACTGATCGGTGCCCAGCGGGTGGGTTGTGCTCGGCCCTTGTAAGCGCGCAGGTGGGCTTAGGGCAATGGGATCGTGGGGAGCCAACCACGGTGCCAATAGTGCCGACACGGTAATCAATATGATGATAATAAGCCCGGTTAAGCCCGAGGGACTCCGCAATAAGTTTTGCCACCAAGTCGGGCGTTTATAGTGTGTTGGTTGATTTGTTACGGATGCTTTCGACGCGTTAATCACAGGGTGTCCTTAAATAAACTTCTAGTCACTGAGCTTCTAGTCACTGAGCTTCTAGTCACTGAGCTTCTAGTCA
>CAZMCW010000107.1:12983-13296 GCA_964564405.1 uncultured bacterium | reverse complement strand
GTAAAGTTGCAACGCAGGTATTTGCACAATGCCTGAAAACACCACAACGGACATAAGTACGGCATCAAAACTGCTACGCCCAGCATCAATTGCGCTAACGCCTGCGACCAATCCAAATGGAACCATGCCGATCATAAACGGTAAGGTGGCTTTAAACGCGGCTAGGCTAACTTGCTTACGAGAAGAAAACACCATGCATCAGTCTATCGCTCTATTGCTAGATAATGTCATGCTTGAGGTGATGGTGTTGTGTCCACATATTGGTCTATCATTTATAGAACCTATCTTGATTAAAGACGTATAGGGTTGCTAG
>CAZMCW010000107.1:0-12930 GCA_964564405.1 uncultured bacterium | reverse complement strand
AACTTCCCAGATTCATGACAGCTTGATGTCAAAGAGATGTTTGCGTGACACCACATAAATGATTACATTCGCACATCAAGGCATGCTAGACGCTTAGTTTAGATGAACTAAAGGATTGACTGGACGATTGTTTTCGCGAATTTCAAAGTGGAGGTGGGGGCCAGTGGAAAGTCCGGTTGAACCAACACTGGCAAGCAACTCTCCGCGCTCTATGTAGCTGCCTTCACTGACGTGCAAGCTGCTGTTGTGGGCATACCACGTTTCTGAGCCACCATGATGTCTTAGCTTGACTGTGTAACCGTAAGCACCCGACCAGCCTGCAAACGTAACCGTGCCACTGCGCGCAGCTACAACGTCGCTGCCGTAGGGTGCAGCAATATCTAGCCCGGTGTGAAAGTTAGACGTTCCCATGCCCAAACGGCGCGGTCCAAAACGAGACGTTAAGCGACCTTGTAGCGGCCACGTGTAGCGGTTTTCCATAGCTTCAGCGAGGCGTTCTTGCTCGCGGACGTGCTCGAGCCGGGCCATAACATGCCGGGGCGGCACACCTGGTAAAAAGAGGGTTTGCCCAGGTCGTAAATCGCTAGGCGCACGAATGTTGTTGGCGCTTGCAAGTTCTACGGCACTGAGGCCGTAAATATCTAAAATATCTGCAACCGTTTGACCCTGCTCGAGCGTCACAATCAGTCCTTCACCGGGCGGAATAAGGAGCTCGAGTCCCTCGGGGAGTTGGTCTAATGACGACAAATCTGGATTGGCACCCACAACAGCTTGCAAACTTATGCCGTAAGCGTCTAGAACCTCGCTGAGCGTTTCTTCTGTGGTAAGCGTGTGTAGCTTAAACCCTGGAGGTGCAAGTGGGGTTGACCCTATCGTGCCACCAACAGCCTCAGCATAGGGAATGCGCAATACTTGTCCGGCGTAAACCATGTCCGAACTAAGTTCGTTTTCTTCTTTAATACGCGTAACAGACACGTTATAGCGCATGGCGATAGCACTTAAGGTATCACCCGGACGCACTTCACAAAGGGCAACGCCACTTGCATAACTCCAACTGATTAAGCTAGCTAACACAACGCCAAGTAATAATGTTCGCTTAGTCCAAGACGGCGTTAACCGCTCGATCAGTTTCACCTGTTTAGGTAAGTGTATGAACCGACAACTGTGAGGTTCCTGCTCAGCTTGTGTCATGAGTGTGATGCCGTAGTAAATTGTGATGCCGTAACAATATGTGACATGTCAACGTGCGAGGCTATAGCAATTTGCTGAACCTTGGGCCCAAGCAAAATGGTGCGCTTAAGCCAAGTGATATATGTAAAGACCATCGGCCTCTCCCTAGTCCAAAATATGCTGGGCGCAGTGACTAGCCCTATAACAGTGCTAACCCTATGTAGGTACACGGCTCAGATAGCTTGTGCAGGTCATTAAGATAGTTGAGCGCGTTAGCTAAATGGTGTTGAGGCTTGCCTCGAGCTAATGTTCAGAGACACCACCTCAAACGAACATTTGCAACCACTACCTAGAACTAACATCTGAGAACCAGCACCTGAAGCCAGCACCTGCGCTGTAAGTTTGAGCCAAGCAATTACACAGACGTGACTACACGGATATGACTGCGATGTAACTGCGCTGTAACTGCGCACCCTTGTTTAAATTTGATGTCTAAACTGCTCGTGCATACATGTCACAAAAAGCTGTTTATGTGAACACAGGCTTTTGTATGTTTGTTCGTGCAGCACGCGTACTTGAGCAGTCCCCCAAAGACGTGAGTACGTTAACATAGCCTTTTGTAAGAAAATGTAGGGTAAATATAGCCTAGATATTCAGTTGTAGGGTAGGGCAGCTTGTCCGGCAAAATAAACATATAGAGCAGTTTGGTCTTCAGGTACTTTATCTATGATTAAGTAAGCACCTAGAACCCTCAAAACGCTTCAAAAAAGACGTTAATAGCGTTTCCACGCGCAACTGCCTGTGGCGGTTGCGCGTGCGACCTAGGGGCACAGAAATCAATCCACTTAGTATGGAGAAACTAAGTGGATTGATAGTGACTTTGCGACACGGAATGTAAATGAATCACATTCCTTAACCGCTAACCGCTATAAGTATGCAAACAGTTACGTCTGGTTATGTCGTGGGATTCGTAAAAGGTAACGCGGTGACAAGAGCATTAACGTACTCACCTTCTACTAGCGTTAATTGAACGGTGCTATTTACAGCAACGTCTTTACGAAGGCTAGCCAGTCCAATCCAACCTAAGTTGGGGTGTTGCACAATGCTGCTAGCACTGCCAACAGGTTTACCCGTTTCAACTGAGGTAACAGAAATTCCATCTGCTACAGGTGTACTAAGGGGGTGAGCTAAGCTAATACCGCACAGTTGACTGCGCACGTTACCGCGTGCTTCAATACGGGCCATAATTTCTTGACCTAAATAGCAGCCTTTGGTGTACGACACCGCATGTTCCAAGCCAATAACGTGCGGAAGGGCGCGCCCTTGACTTTCGTGTTGGGCTGTAGCAATGCCAGCAGTGACTCGAGCAATCTCTAATGAAGTTTGGCCAGCAAGCAGCACACCGTGGTCACTAAGGTGACGAACAAGTTCAGGCACGGCAGAAAGTGGCACAATCATGTCCACGCCGCCAGCTTGACTACGAGCTTGAGCTGTTATCACAATAGGTTGCCCAGCAACTTCAACATGCTCTACGCTATGTGCGTCAGCTGGTTGAAGTTGTGTTAATTGGGCACTGGAAATAGATATACCAAGCTGGTGTAAAACCTCGCTAACACGTGAACCTTGCAAACTCATTACCAGACTGTCTTGGAGGTTAATGACAACCTGATCAAAAATGATGTGCTGTTGCAAGTGCTGGCGCATGGTTTCGCCGTCACCACCGTCTACCGTCAAAACGAGCTGATCTGCTAAACGGTACACCCGGGCGAGGGCTTGCACTTGCCCTTTGACGTTGAGGTTGAGACTGCGGTTGCTTTCGTTGTTTTTGAGGCCTTTGACTTGATTACTGACTTGTCCGTGAAGAAACTCGAGCCTATCTTCACCGGTAAGGGTATAGACTGATGCATCTAGCAGCGGAATAAGTGCAGCCTCACTCATAGCTGCAAGTTCGCGGGAGGTACTTCCAAAGTGGGACACACGGTCTTGTGCCAACACGCCGTTGTGCTCACGCACAAAATAGTCTCGAAGATCAAGTTGCGTAGGAATATCTGCCATAGTTGGGTTGTAGCACATTCTATTTGTTCAATATGTTGGCAGCATTAGCGCCATGCCGTTGAGGTGTACACATCATGAGTTTTGCAGCTTATACTAAAGTGATGTTTTGATGCCGCAAAGCGGCATCAAAATCGCTCGTGTTTACGAAGTACAGCGCAGCTCGAGCGTACCCTTAGATGATTCAGACGATGACATTCAAGAGTCAATTTGGTATTACGTCGTCAGGATCTCTCAGGCGATGTAATGAACGCATTCAGATGTAATAAATGCATTCATAAGTGATACAAATAGCGTTTCCACAAGTAATTGCCACAGGCAGTTGCGCGTGCGACCTAGGGGAGTAGAAATCGACCCACTCAGTGTGGGGGAACCAATTTTGGAATTGCTAAAAACCGCCTTACGAAGTCATAAGACGGTTCAAACGTATCTGGTATCTAGCATGTTAGAGAGGTAAACCCGCAGACCTCAACTTAAGATGCTTCAGACTCAACTGATTGCCCTAGCCATCCTAAATGCGTGTGTCTAAAGCCGTTACTGTATTTGAGCCCGTAGCCTAACACTCTGTCTAGCGCAGCATGACCTAACAACAAAGTGCCAACAAATGCAAGCCAAGTGACATCACTGGCAAACCCCATAACAAGAAGAACAATGGCCACGGCCTTATGGTGCAATAGATTGTACGAGAGGCTTCCCACCTTCGGACTCACGAGGTAGCCCAACATGCCAACATCTGGTGCTAACAAAAACAGTAGATAAACCCACCACGCCGTACCAAGCATGGCAAAGAGCCATAGTGCTAAGCCTAACTCGGCAACTTCCTCGAGTTTGAGTAGAACGTTCATATTGGCTGCCGATTTAGCTGAGGTGTTGTGCACACAATTACTGGGGACTACTGCTTACTGGGGATTACTGCCTTGAGCAATCGGCACACCTACCATGTTGCCCCACTCGGTCCAAGACCCATCATAGTTGCGCACTTTGTTATAACCAAGTAGATACTTGAGCACAAACCACGAGTGGCTGCTGCGCTCCGCAATACGGCAATAAGCGATGATGTCTTTGTCGCCAGTGACGCCTTTGTCACCATATAAACTCGCCAGATCGTCAGCGTCTTTGAAGGTGCCATCATCTTGAACTGCTTGCGCCCACGGAATGTTTTGCGCCCCCGGAATGTGTCCGCCACGTTGGGCACCTTCTTGCGGGTATTCGGGCATGTGTAATTTTTCGCCAGTGTATTCAGCTAGGCTGCGCACGTCAACTAAAGTGGCACTACCTTGTTGCACTTTAATGATGTGTTGTAAAACATCGGTGGCATAGGCCCGAATGCTTTCGTCACGGTAGAGCACGTTGTAATTTCCTTGTGCGTGTGTGGGAACATCTTCACTTAGGGGTTGACCATCTGCAATCCACTTTTGCCGCCCGCCGTTCATAAGGCGCACGTCGGCATGACCGTTGTACTTGAAAAACCAAAACGCGTAGGCTGCCCACCAGTTAGACTTGTCGCCGTAGAGCACGACAGTGGTGTCGTTGCTAACGCCTTTTTGCGCCATAAGTTCAGCAAAACCTTGTTCATCAACAAAGTCGCGTACGTCTGGCCGTTGTAGTTCGGTGTGCCAGTCAAGCTTAACTGCCCCTGGGATATGCCCTGTTTCGTAAAGGAGCACGTCTTCGTCAACTTCAATCAAGCGGACGTTAGGGTCGTTGTGGTGCTCGAGCACCCAATCAGTAGAGACTAAAACATCATTGTGGGCGTAGGTCATCTGTATCCTCCTGAACACACCTGCGCTAGCGTGCAAACACATTATTAGCAGCTAGCAGGTGGGTATAGTTGATAATCTTAGTCAATCAGTCAACGCAGGTTGCGGTGATAGCTGTTGACACAATCATCATCCTACAAACGAAGCAACTTCAGCGTAAGCGGCGTGTTCAACCTTTACGAGAAAATAGTTTACAAAATTCGGACAAATTTTTTGAACGCCTTTTGCTGGACGCAGTTAACTGCGTCCAGGATTTTTTGTCTAGCTTGCTTTTATAGGGGTAACGCTTAAGCACAATGTCCTAACGTTGTGTGAGTTAACGTATGAGTCGACGACGGTTATACCTTAAGCAAATCCATAACCAGCTACAGGCTCTTAAAGACCGATGCGAATAGAGAATCACCATAAGCACCAACAAGTAATATAGAGTATAGCGTTAGCAAGCCTTGTAAACAATTAAAGAATATTATGAATGAGTTCGGGGTGCTTACTCGTGGGTCAGTTGGCAGTGGATTAGTTGGCAGTGGATTAGTTGGCAGTGGATTAGTTGGCAGTGTATTGGTTAGTAGTGTGTGTTTTAGGTAAGATGATATGAAGTGACTCTTTTGTGTCGCTAGCTTGTTCTAAATTTGGTCTAAATAATGTCACGTTCACCATTGTCTTCTATATCTTACTTGCTGCTTGGCTTTTTACTTGCCACACTACTCCTGACGTTGGGCGTGGTGAATGCAATGTTTCGTCACACCGAAGACTTGCTGTTGAGCCACGCTCGAGAAATCATGAGTTACCTTGTTGCAAGCCATATAGATAATACCCAACGCTACCTCGAGCCAGTTGCCGCAACTGTCCGTTTAGGTCAAGGGCTTTTGCAAAACGGTTTGCTGGACACAACTGACGATCAGGTTTTGAGTAATTATTTTCAGCAGCAGTTAAACACCCATCCTCAAATTAGCGGTATGTATCTAGGGCGGGACGACGGCAGTTTTATTTTTGTAAACCGCAGTCAAACAGGCTTACAACAAAAGCGCATTGTCACTATGCCAAACCGCGTGGTGACTGTGCATGAACTTAACACTGCGAGTATTCCCGAGCGTGTTGAAGATGACTTTGACCCGCGTATACGTCCTTGGTATCAAGCTGCCCAACGACAAGTAGATGTAGCTTGGACAGATCCCTATCAATTTTTTACGTCAGGTCAACCTGGCATTAGCGCAGCTATTGCAATAACAGATGATGCAGATGAACGTTTGGGTGTTTTGGGTGTAGATGTTGAACTGTCAACTATCTCGAGCTTTTTGCTAGACGTACCTTTAAGTCCTAACGGCCACACCTTAATTAAAACAGATGATGGCAATGTTATTGCATATCCGCAATATCAACCTGAACAAGCAGATATAGCTGACCAACCTCAGCAAAGTAGTTCGCTAATGTCTTTGCGCGATCTGAACGGACCTATTATCAGTGCTTTGCGGCGTCAGACCCCCCTCCTAACCCTAGCTAGTGAAGATACACCTGTCTTTGATACCTTTGAGGTGGATAACCAACAGTTTTACGCGCTTGTTGATGCGTTTTCATTAGGCTCACAAACGTGGCGCATCGCTTTGCATGCACCTGAAGCTGATTTTCGCGGCGCTGCCCAAGCACGTTACAGGCATGCGGTACTAGAAATTGTGAGCATCGCGTTGAGTTTGTGCGTGCTAGCTATCTTCATTGGCTTGCGTCCAATTTACAGGTTGCAAGAGCACGCTACAACGGACCCACTCACAGGACTTCTTAACAGACGTGAGTTTGAGCGTTTAGGCAAACGTAAATTGCACAAGCACCCTGGTAACTACGCGCTTATGGTGTTCGATCTGGATGGGTTTAAACCTATCAATGATCGTTGGGGTCATGCTGTCGGAGACGAAGTGTTGCGAACTATTGCCTACCGCGCGCAGGACGCCAAACGGCTCGACGATCTAGTTGTGCGTTTAGGTGGCGACGAATTTGGCATGCTTCTGCACGTACGCGCTACAGATGCTGCTAGAGCAGCTAAACGCATTTGTGGCATCTTGCAAAAACCTATTCAAACAACGGCTGGACAACAGACCGTAGGCATTACAGCTGGTCTAGCTATTGCTAGAGTAGGTATTGATGACATTAATACATTAATGATGCAAGCTGATGCAGCACTTATTGGCGGCAAACAGCTTGCAAAAAACCAGCTTTATCAGGCTTGGTTTAATAGATCATTCAAGCGCATTGTGTAGCGCAAAATTACTGAATTTGTCCAGTTGATGGGCTGGGTAAACCCACGTACTAATTTGTTAACGCCGACCTAAAAATTTACGCGCTGCCATAACAGCCAAACTCGCTAAAATCATTTTGCCTTTGCCACTAGCAATGGGGCTGTTGCGACCGAAGATTTCCTCGAGCAAGTCAGGGTCTTGATTAGCTGCACGGCGGGTCATACGACCAAGTTCTCGAGGTGAAAACGAGTCAACGTTGGTGTCATAGCCATGATAGGGGCGACCATCGTTGGCGTTGGCTTCGCGGAAGCGTTCAGCAAGCTGACGCCGTTCGTCTGCGTTTAACTTACCAAATAGATCATTGTAGGCGTTGCTCATGTCTTGGTCGTCATTGTCAACCTTGGCCATAATTTCGCGGTAACGGCGCGCAGCTTCAACATCCGAAATTTCTTCGGGATCATTATCGTAGCGGCCCACAAAGTCGCGGTAGTCCTGTTGGCGTGAGGTGTCTTGGTTAAAAAAATCATTGAGTGCGTCGGTAACTCCTCTAAGCATTATTTCCTCCTTAAGAAAATGTAAGACAACAACTTTAACTGTTGTGCGTATGTACTAAAGGGTAACAACGTGGTGATGCATCCCTTAAGAGTGTGATGTACTGACGTAAGCCAGTACGTCAATAATGACCATCATCACTAAAACGACCACCCTCACTAATGAGCACGCCAGAGTACAGCCCAAAACGATTAACGGCTAAAATTGCTCTAGTAAAGCATTTCCACGAATGACTGCCACAGGCAGTTGCGTGTGCGACCCGGGGGAATAGAAATCGACCCACTCAGTGCAGGGGAACTGATCTTAGAACTGCTAATATAACTGATGGTAGATTTTTTGATGCGTCCAGCATCATTCTTATTCAAGTGAATCTTAGCAAACTGTAGGAGGATATATCTATGTACAAAATTGCGGTACTACCCGGGGACTTTATTGGTCCAGAAGTAATTGATGCTTCACTTGCTGTATTGGACGCAGTGGCAGCGCAAACGGGCTTATCGTTTGAGTATGTTCGCTTGCCCTTTGGCGGCAACGCCCTAGAATCTCACGGTAAGCCCTTACCAGATGAAACCTTAGCGGGCTTTGAAGGGTGCCATGCGGTGCTTATGGGCGCTGTTGGCGGCCCGGTAGGCGATCACCCATGGAACCGCCAACCCAGAGAGTTGCGGGTGGAGTCAGGTATTTTAGGACTTCGCAAGCACTTGGGTGTGTTTAGTAATTTGCGCCCAGTTAAAGTGTTTGAGGGTTTAGAGAACTTATCACCCCTTAAAGCGGATGTGGCTCGAGGCACAGATATGCTGATTATCCGCGAACTTACAGGCGGAATTTATTTTGGCAAACCTTCTGAGGCAGGTGCGGATCAAGGTTTATCGACAATGATTTACAGCCGTCATGAGGTTGAGAGGATTGCTCGAGTCGCCTTTGAAGCAGCCCGTGTAAGCGGCGGTAAGGTTACTAGCGTGGACAAAGCCAACGTGCTGGACGTGTCTCAGTTTTGGCGCGATGTGGTGGTGGGGGTTCACGAGCAATACTATAGTAATGTGAGCCTTGAACACCTTTACGTCGACAACGCCGCTATGCAACTGGCCAGCAATCCCAAACAGTTCGACATCATTGTGACTAGTAACCTTTTTGGCGACATTCTTTCTGATTTAGCTGCCGTGATTCCTGGCTCACTCGGCGTACTACCATCAGCAAGTTTAGGTGGCAACATAGGGCTGTTTGAACCTGTTCACGGAAGTGCGCCAGATATTGCAGGCAAAGGCCTTGCTAACCCCGTGGGCACTATGCTATCCGTCGCCATGATGCTCCGCCACGGCTTAAACGAACACGATGCTGCAATAATGATTGAAGACGCTGTGCAAGCTGCTCTCAAAGATGATCCTACTGGTGATCTGGGTGGTAGTAGAGGAACTGAGGCATTTACTGATGCTGTGATTGCGGCACTAGCGGTGCCTGCTGTCTAAACATCAACATATCACAGTTAACTTTTAGCTTGAGCAGAGCAACCGTGCAGCACGTGCGGTTGCTTTTGTCATGAGATTCAGCGTAATACTAAATGGCAGTTCCAGGATACGTTCCACCACACTAAGTGGGTCTATTTCGACTCGCCTAGCTCGCATTTGAAGTTGCTGGGGCAACTCCAAATGGAAATGCTTTAAAGTGATGTTTTGATGTCGCTTTGCGGCATCAAAATCGCTCGTGTTTACGAAGTACAGCGCAGCTCGAGCGTACCCTTAGATGATTCAGACTATGACATTCAAGAGTCAATTTGGTATAAGAAGACAACCTCAACTCAAGACGGTCTTATCGAGTTGCTATCAACATCTTCAAATCTGAATCTTACTGCTGGTATAAAAATCGAGGGTCGAAGGAGATTCCCTTGACACAGCGATGTTATAACGAAGCATAGAAACACAATCGACAAAGAATGACGTTGACATCTATTGCCGAATGCCTTACCAGCCGTGTTTGAGTGCTTGTTGTAGCAAACTTTTAAGGCTGACACCATCTAGCTCTGTAAACTCTATGTCGGTTGTGTTGAGATAACGCTCAACATTAAACGGCATAGCAACCCAGCTCGAGGTCACTAGGGTATACATCTCGCCGGGTTCTGGGTCGATGTTATTGGTGTACACAAAATCGCCTGTGCGTTCTTTGAGCATGGTGTAGGCGTTTTGGTTGGCGCGCTGTAAGATGCGCTCGAGCGTCTCACTATCAACCGTAGCCTGCATCAAGTTACTATCAAACCGTAAAAACTCATCAAAGCGGTAGCGGGGAAGGTCGCCCTCCGGTAAACCTGCACCAAACGAGGTATGGTTAAGCACGGTCACGTCTACATTCAGCTCGGTGTTGATGGTTTCAATGGCCCAGGCAATGGCCTCTTGTACCGTAAAGTCACGCGGTAAGGTGCCAATGGACTCTAAATCTTCCTCAACAAGGGTACTGTTACGCACGTTTTGGATCATCTGGACCAACGGTGCCGTGCGAATTTGCATGGCTTTGCGGGTGCCGGTATTGGCAAAAGCCGAATCAGGGATGCCGCCGTCTTCAGTAATGGGATCGATTAAATAATCTTGGAAACTAATCCACGAGGCATCCTCAACAAAAGTGACCCGTACAAGGTTGATTTTTTCGGCTTTGAAGCCGTTGTGCAAGTAGCTACGCCCACTCACGTACTTGCGGAAATTGAGGTGGTCATGACCGCCCACTACAAACAAGTGTTTGCGCTCGCTGGGAAGTTGGGCCATCATGGCGACATCTGCCATCACGCCAGCATGACTGACAATCACGTTGTAGTCGCTACCGGTAACAAGTTTGCGGTAATTTTCACCAAACCACGTGACTGGGTCAGGAAAGGTGATGCGCTCGCGAAGGTCTTCTGGATAGGTAAAATCTTGGTTGGTGGCAACTGCAACGAGGGTGACGCGTTTGCCAGCCGCGTCAAAACTAAGTGAGGCTGGGGCAAGTTGCTCGCCATCTACCAACAAGTTGCTGAGGACGGTAACGCCGCGCGATTGGGCTTCATGTAAAAAGTCGTGTGGGTCTAAAAAGTCAAACTCGTGATTGCCAATGTTGTACACAACTGGCGCGCAAGCTTGCAATTGTTCTAGAAAAAACCAGTCCACGCTGCCTTGGGTGCGGGTGGTACACAAGTTGCCTTGCTCGAACAGGTCGCCGTTGAGCAAAATGTAAGCTTTAACGCCTTCGTACTCGCGAACTAAACTTTGTACCCTACCTAGCACGCCCGGAAAATTGTCATAGGACGAGTGCAGATCGGCCATGTTGATGAAGATGAGGTCGGGCTCGAGCTTGCTTGCTTGCAGGGTAGTCACCCTCGCATCATAGCATTCCATTTGTGGGTAACGCATTAGAAGTGCGTCCCTGAACTACGATTATCGTGCTTAAAGCCAGGATTGGATGAGCTTCAGCTTTGAAAAATGGCTCTGCGTTGATGACATCTACAAACAGTTTAGCTGAGGGTGTAAAAGACGTGTCTGACGCCAAGCCTCTCAACAAGTCGTGATGTTGTATATAAAGACACCTAAGCTGATGCTGAGTTGGTAAAGGTATGAACCGCCTGCTCGAGCGTCACCCAAGCTAGCGTGGCACACTTCACCCTAGCAGGTAACTTAGCAATCCCAGACAGCACTTTGAGGTCGCCAAGGCTATCTGCGGGTGGTTCACCGTGAATCATGGCTTTAAACTCTTGAGCTCGTTCAAGCGCGTCTGTAAGAGATTTACCTTTTAGGGCGTCCGTCATCATGGACGCAGAAGATTGGCTGATGGCACAACCTGCCCCCGTAAAACGAATGTCCGTAATAGTATTGTCTTCAATGAGCAAAAACAGTTCCAACTCATCGCCACACGATGGGTTGAGGCCTTCTTGGCGGATGCTGGCATGAAGTAACTCGCCACGGTTGCGGGGGCGTTTGTAGTGCTCGAGAATCAGTTCTTGGTAGAGGCTGTCAAGTAATGACATGAAGATGCTCCCAGTTAGATATACGCTTAGGCAAACGCGGCAAAAAAGTCTCGAGTTTTGGTGAGGGCGCTAACTAGAGCGTCCACCTCTGCTTCGCTGTTATAAAAATAAAAACTAGCCCGCGCCGTTGACTGTGCGCCAAGTGCTTCCATGAGCGGTTGTGCACAGTGATGCCCCGCCCGCACTGCGATGCCTTCACCATCGAGCGCCGTGGCGACATCATGCGGATGAACGCCGTCAATATTAAACGTGACAATCCCGCCTCGGTCGTCACCTTCGGGCCCGTACAAAGTGATGCCATCTAGCTCCCGCATGTGCGTAAGTGCGTAGCAAGTAAGGGCTTGGTCATGCGCCCAAATGGCGTCCATGCCAACATCATCTAAATAATCTGCAGCCGCCGCTAAACCCACGGCCTCAGCAATGTTGGGTGTGCCTGCTTCAAAACGCATGGGAATGTCCGCGTAGGTACTGCTCTGGATGCTTACCTTGCGAATCATCTCGCCACCTGCTAAAAACGGCGGCATCTCACGTAAAATGTCAGCTTTGGCCCAAAGTAACCCGGCCCCGGTTGGGCCGCACATCTTGTGACCGGACAGCGCGTAAAAGTCTGCCCCAAGCGCTTGCACGTTCACTGGCATGTGGGGCGCAGCTTGGGCACCATCCACCAAAAGAAGTGCGCCTGCTGCGTGAGTTAGTTCCGCAATTTGCGCGATGGGATTCACAGCACCCAACACATTCGACATATGCCAGGTGGCAACTAACTTGGTGCGAGGATTAAGCAAGCTCTTAAATTGCTCGAGATCAAAACGGTGCTCTGGGGTGAGGTTGACGGCACGAATAACTGCTCCAGTAGCTTGGGCAATGAGTTGCCACGGCACCAAGTTGCAGTGATGCTCAGCTACACTCACAACGATCTCGTCGCCGGGCGCTAAATTGGCGCGTCCCCAACTGTTGGCCACTAAATTGATAGCCTCAGTTGTATTGCGCGTGAACACAACCGAGGCGGGGTCAGGTGCGTTAATAAACTGCGCCAACCTGTGGCGGGCGGCTTCGTACATGTTGGTGGCTTCGGTAGAGAGGGTATGCACGCCCCGGTGAACGTTAGCGTGGTGGTTGTAATAATAGTTGTCCATCGCTTCAACAACTTGGCGCGGCCGTTGGGATGACGCGGCGTTATCTAAGTAGA
>CAZMCW010000106.1:0-13318 GCA_964564405.1 uncultured bacterium | reverse complement strand
TCGAGCCCCTCAATGTCATCTTCCAAACGCGTGTAGGTATCAATCACCTTTTTGAGACGCGTGGCTTGTTGGGTGATAGTACGCGCTTTGTCGGGGTCATTCCACATGTTGGGGTCGTTGAGTTGTGGTTCTAGTTCAGCAAGTTCAGCTTGCTTGGTTTCAACATCAAAGATACCCCCGAAGGGCTTTGAGTTGTTCGCGTTCTTCTTTAAGAGACATGGTAAATCCTTCCGCCAAAATACAGCTAACCGCAACAATATGCGTCATTTGTTGCGATAAGTATTTAAAGTAAATCAAAGCACTTGCATCATGAGGTTGACGAAGTGCCTTGTGATTATAAGCTTGTTAGGGTTGCTTAGCTTGTGTGCTGATGTCGATGTTGGTCGCGTTGTTGTAGTGTACTAGCAGTTGGATGGGATCAAAACAAAGGAAAGTTTGTTGCCAACAAGTGGCTGTTAAATGTGCGCGAGGTGGTTTCAGTTGAAGTTGATTGAAGGTTATTGACGTTTGTATTAATAATGGCTCGAGCCGTCACCACGTAGCGCAAAGGACCCGTTGGGCCAATTTCGTCCAGCGGATAACACGTCACCAAGACAAGTTGATTAGCACCACCATCCAACTGCAAAGAACTGTCACGCACGTCGGCAACCTCGAGCGTCATAATCTCAAAGTGCTCAATACGCCCGTCTGGAAAGTCAACCTCGAGCACATCCCCCACAGCCACATGTCGCAAAAAGTGGAAATGCGTGTCGCGATGTCCGGCAATAACACTATTACCTGCGTCGCCGGGTTGTGGACTGGCTAGCATATGACTAGGTGCAAACGCTAAGTTGCGCCCGCTAGCACCTGCAAGGACAAAAAGCTGCTTTTGCTGAGCGGGGGCGCGCAGTCTAAACACCGGGTGCCCATCTGCCCACGGCCACGGTTTGTGAGACTCACCAGTGAGTTGGGTTTGTTGCCAAGCCTGCTCGAGTAAGCGCTGAGCTAGCCACGCTTTAGCGTGAATGTAGCTAGCTGAGCCAAGATGATAGATAGCAAAGACTAGACAGACTAGTGCGATACAGCGTTGCCATGACACGTATGAGTTGATGCGCTGCCAGCCGTGTATCAACTTCCATGATAACAATGTGTTCGATGTAGTCGCAGATAAATCTTCGGAGGATACCTCAGCTACTAAGAGCTGAGGTAGGTGTGAATGGTGGAGATAGACCTGTTGACGTTGAGCAGGTTGAATACCAGCTAGACGATGCTGCTTTTTGATGCTCCAAGACATTAGGTAAGGCCTCGTTTGATGAGTTTAGGGTTTCTGGATTTTTCCTTGTGAGAACGATTAGGGACAAGTCCAATGATGGCAAGTACCAGTGCAAGTACACCTAAGAGTAGATGCCTTAACGATGGTGTGGCGGTATTGGGGTAGCCGCCAAAAATGGCATCGTAGCTTTGACCTGCGGGGAGGGTTTGAGGGACGTCACCAATAGTTGTGTCGGCATCATCAGGACGAACTGGGGTCACGTCGATGGCAACAAGGCTGGTGTAAGCGCTTACTAGGCTGTGCTCGAGCGCCACTTGGGTAATTCGTTCTTCTAATTTGGTGATGCCCTCATGGTCTTCACCTAGCATGTTGTCCTCGAGGCTGTCCACTTTGGCCCGTGCCCACAGTTGCCGCAAACCTTGATTTGTGTCGTTGGCATTATTATCTGTATTAGCTTGACTACCAAGTCCGAGTAACCTGCGTTCCCACGGATTGCCCGCAATCTCACCCGCAATGACAATGTCTGCATTGCTAGCGCGTTCAGGGAGCCGCACGCTGAGCACAACTGGCTCACCTAAATAGAGGTCGGGGATGGTTTCTGGGTAGGCCTCACTGCCCTCAGGTAAGCGTACAGTCAGGTTGGTAATAACGGGATTCTCGAGCTTGGTGAAGAGCGTTTGCATTTCGCCTTGCACTTCGCGGAGGTCACCAATGTAGGTGTAGCTACCGCGTCCAGCCTCAGCAGCTTTGCGCATAAAGAAACTGTTGGGCGCTGAGCCAATGCCCACTGTAAAGAGCCGTGTGCCACGCAAGTCGCGCTGAATTTGCTCAAAAAGTTCGACTTCGTTGCCTACGCTGCCATCGGTGATGAACACAACTTGTCGTAAGAACCCCTCGGGTGCTTGGCCGCGTAGGGCCCGCTCGAGTGCAGGTGCCATTTCGGTGCCGCCAGTGGCTTCAAGTTGTAACACAAGACCTTTGGCCCGGCGGATGTTGCCAGTATCAGCTTCTACAGGTTGACGAAAAAACGCCCGCGTGACCGAATTAAACTCGATGATGTTAAAGCGGTCATCAGGTCCCAAGCGGTCAAGCGCTACGATGAGGGCTTCTTTAGCCTGCTCGAGCGATCCTCCTTCCATTGACCCAGAGGTATCAATAATAAAAATCATCTCCCTGGGCAAGCTAGGCGCGGCCATCACTTTGGGTGGCATCACCATCACCAGCGCGTAGTCGTGACCATCAGCTTGTTCTTGAAAACGGGCAGCTTCCGGTGTACTGCCCGCAGCAGGTGTCCAGCTCAGCACAAAATTACGGTCAGCCGCAACAGGCCCAGTAAGCTCGAGGCTGATGCTTTCACCCTCGGTGACTTGCTGGATGTCGTGGTAGAGGCTGGTGAGTTGGGCGAGCGGAAAGCCCGCATCAAGTTGCAGCCGCAAGGTAACTCTGGTACCGGTATCAACCCCCGGCGGTGCAACGGGTGGCGTGATGCGCGGAGCATCGGGCACTTGGGCGGTAGCTTGTGCCCAACCGCGACCATTAAAGCTGCTACTTACATGATCTGCTTGAATAGTTGGCGCGTGAGCGGCTAGCTCACTAGATACGGTCATATACGTGGCATCTTGCGGATAGCCCGCAATGTAGCGCGGTGTAATCGCCAGTGGAAAGCGTAGGGAGAAGGCGTTTTGGTCGTAGTGTAAGGTCTCTAAATAGCCAATTTCTACGGTGATGGTTTCACCTGGGGCAATGTTAGCAACAGAGGTCGTAAACATGTTGGGGCGTTCTTGCTCAACCAAGCTAGCTTGTTGCCCAGCCTCGAGCGCAGCCTCATAATTAGCCCTGGCTTCGTCGCGCCGTTGAATCACGCCTTCAATACGGCGCTGCCCGATAACCATGGTGAGGGTGTCAACGGCGGCATCTTCGGTCAAGGGAAAGACATAAATACCTTCTACCCAGGTGTTGGTGGGGTTGGTGAAGCGTTGCTCCACTACGACTCGCGCCACCATGCCGGTGACTCGAATGTCAACATCAATAGCTAACTGCGGCGCAGCTACAAAGCCAGCTTCACTGTAGAACAACAGTTCACCCCGGCTTATATCGTTGAGGTTGACGCGTTCGGTAACATTCTGAAAGGGGCTAGTTGAGGCCGTCACAGCTTGTTCATAAGCACGCAAACTTGGTTGATCAAGGGGTAATTCAGGGCTTACAGGTATGCCTTGTATTGAGCTAGGTTGTACAACAGCAGGTTGTCCGTAGCTCAACGACCCTAAGGATGTTATAGCCACTACCGTAACTACAACGAGTACAAGTTTCACAAATGATTTGAGCAGAATATAGGAAATGAGGGGTCTCGAGGTGCAAAGGTAATTCATCAGCAAGCCTCCATGTTTGTTTAGGTGCTTTACGCACCATATGCATCTTACACATTATGTGTACTTTACACACTATGTGTATCTTACATACCGCGCGCAAAAAATCAACCTGTTACTTATTGCTAGGGTTAAAAGACGGTTACATACCACTTTTGACTTGAACCAACAAACAAGTAGACCAAAAGATGCCAATTCATAACCTTGGATATGGTTTTGTTTGATGATTAGGGAATTACTTATATGCTTTGACGCAAATAGAAAACGGTTAGCGGCTCCAAGATTAATTCACTCATATTAAGTGGGTCAATTTCTACTCCCCTGGGCCGCACGCGCAACTGCCTGTGGCAGTTACTTGTGGAAACGCTATGTGTGGTAAAAATCTAATCAATTCAAGTTGATATTGAGTAAATTTTGTGAAAGGTGTCAGATATCACTAAGCCAAAAGCGATAGCCCAACATTTGCCCCTTGCACATTTGTTGAACAATATGAGATACTAAACGTACCTACCGTTTATGGTTCACTTGTACTCATCTATTGCCTGAACAAAAAATTCACTTGGCAGCTAGCTGTTAAGGTAGATGGTCTATATAAGTAGGTAATTTGAATAAGATTGACGGAAATCAAGCATTTAACGTGTAGCTCGAGGTCAGTGATACCACTTCAAAACGATAGTTGTTGAGGTTTCTCTCGAGCACGCTTTAGATAGTTGCCAAGATAAAATAAGAAAATTAGCTAAGGTGACATTGAATCAAGATAGTTTATTTAGGTTAGAACATATTTAAAATCAATACAAGTAATGTGTGTTTTCTAGGGCAAAAGTTGTAAAGAAATTGTTAAACTCTGTTACTAAAAAAGTATAATTATCTTGCCGTAGACATTCATTCATACGCTAACCTGTAAAAATGTTTGACGTCAATATCAATGCTGCAGGCTAGCAAACAAAAACCCACCTCACGTAGTTTTTATGGAGGGCACCATGTACATAGAGAATGTACAACTAAACCAGCGTAGACACATGTGGACAAAAGTCTGTATGTTGTTAGGGTTGATGTTGCTGTGGACTGGTGCATATACGCAAAACTTAGTCTTTTTTCCGGGTGAGCAATTTGGTCAAGCAGAACTCGTTATGCCTCAAAATCAGCAGGTTTTGCAGAGTAACTTTGGCGGTAATTATGAACCTTTAAGTGAATTTACTGAGCAAAGCCGTTACCGTATGCGTGGGCGAGCTATTGGCAGGCTAGATATTTTGTTGCAAGACAGCAGTGGTAAACGCTTTGTGTCAACCTGTACAGCATCACTTATAGCACCTAGCTACGTCCTTACAAACCATCACTGTACCCATGGGAGTGAACTGCTCAGCAATTTTGAAATTGTTGACACGGTATTGCGTATGGGGTATTTATCCGGTGATGACGCAGGTGACGTCTTTAGGGTGTTACTTGACCCTATTGACCTCAATGAAGCGTTAGATTTTGTTATTTTGCAAGTTGAAGGTGCACCTGGTGAGATATATGGCACGGTTGACTTAGCTGTGCGTGATCCTTTGCCTAACGAAGAACTGTTTTTGATTCATCATCCGGCAGGCGGTCCGCAAACGCTCACCCGGAAATCTTGTCGTTTGGTTGATCTTAACAGCGGAGATGCAAGTATCTTGCGCCACCGTTGTGATACGAGTGGTGGGAGTTCGGGTGCACTTCTTTTTTCTGATAACGATAACACTGCTGTTGGATTACACTTTGCAGGATCCGCCAATCCACGGGCAAATTTACCCAATTCAGCTAAGCGGTTAGCAACAGTTTTAGTGCGCAGTGCAACCTTACAACGTGTTGCTCGAGGCATTAATATCGATGGTGACGTAACTGGTAGTGAAGTGAGTACGCTCATTCGAGGGGCTGCCCAAGGCGGTAGTGTACAACTGCGGGCAGGAACCTACGAACTCGATCAGGTATTGCGGGTGGGTCAAGATTTACAAATTAGTGGGGTGGGGGCAGCTCGTACTGTGTTGGTTGCACGTCAGGGCAACGCGCTTATTGAGCTTGTGGGTGAAGCAACCCTCGAGCTTATTGGCGTTACGTTACGTTACGAAGGTCATCCTAGTAGCAGTACTGTGTGGGCAAGTGCTGGTCGGGTCGTTATGCGCGAAAGCCGCATTGCCGGTAGTAGTGGACACGGGGTATACCTTGCTGGTAACGCTCGAGCTGAAATTTTAGAGAGCGAGTTTTTTGACAATGGTGGTAGTGCGCTCTATGCGGTCGGCTCGAGCCATTTACGCTTGGAAAACAATATTATTCGGGGTAACACAACGGGTATTAATTTAAAAGATGATGCTGTTGCAGAGCTGTTAAGCAACGTGAGTGATGTTAACCGACGTTACGGGTTAAGTGCTCAAGATACGACCAGTGTAACGGCAACAGATAACTTTTTTAGAGATAATGAAGCTTCAGGAATTTATTTAGCAGGTCAAACAAATGGTATTTATACGGGTAACACCATAGATAACAATGTCTACAGTGGTGTTAATGTTGAAGGACGGGCAGCGCCTGACCTAGCTCGCAACACCCTGCGGGGTAACGGTCATGCGGGCATTTCATATTTGGGTGAAGCAAGTGGCACAGCTACGCGCAACATTAGCGACAGTAACGGGTTCCACGGGATTGTTGTGCGCAATGAAGCAAGCCCCATGCTCGAGGACAACGTGCTTCGCAACAATAGCGGTGCTGGTCTTGCGTACTACGAACTGTCAAGTGGCGTGGCAACCGGTAACACCATCGAAGGAAACACGCAGGGCATTATTGTTAGCGACGCAAGTACGCCCACGCTCAGTAACAACATTTTGCGAGATAACGATCAAGCAAACCGCACGTTTGAAGCTGCTAACCCTATTGTAACTGTTGTTGCCACCATCATCAGTGCCGAGCGACCGGGCGCGCCGTAATATAGCTAGCATCAACACAGCGTCAAGAGCATCATCAACACGTAATAACCAAATCTGACAAAACAAGATATAAACTCCTATCAAGTTCCGAGGTGTCCTAATCTCCTATCTGTATCTTGCAGATACAGATAGCGGTAGCGGCTAAGGAACGTAATTCACTTACATTCCATTTCGCAAAGTTATTACGGAGACACTTAGTTGAACTTGGTTATCTGTTTTTACGCACTCCGCGCGGGCTATGTGTCGCCAAAATAACCCGAAATGGGACAACATCGCACAAGTGGTATTGATCAGCAACCCTGATGCTAACTGAAAGGCGCACCTAAAACCTTGCTGACAGTGCGCATGTTCAGGGAGTCGGTTGAGTGGTATCATGACCATTATTCAGGTTGCAACTATTCAGGTTGCAACGGTCTCATGGTCATACACCTTCGAGTTTAACGTGTCACACTGAGATTCTTACGCGTACTTAGGATGGCACAAGCTTGTCCCTAAAAAGGTAGTTACTCAAATCAACCGACTTTTTGTGCACTCTCCATGTTCACATAATCTTGACGTCTGCTACAACAGACTGATACCATACACATTGCTTTGCCGGGATGGCGGAATTGGTAGACGCAGTAGACTCAAAATCTACCGGCCTTGCGGCTGTGCGGGTTCGAGTCCCGCTTCCGGCACCATAACGCTGTACATGCAGTATCTAGAATGAGCTAGGTGTATGCGAGGTAGTTGTGCAAAGATCTATTTCTTCAAAACGCGTGTACTGTCGCCGTGTAGCGTCATAACGTTGCCCAACACCAAGGGCAACGCATTTTTATTGATAATAAAGTGTTAAACGCGCGTTTATGTACCAACACGCAAGTTGAGGAGAGTATCCATGGTTATTATTTTTTGGTTCATCTTACTTTTGTTTATTGTCTCGTCGGTTGCGCTAGTAGCTATTGTACTTTTGCAAGAACCCAAGCAAGGTGGCGGCCTTGGTGAAGGGTTTGGTGGTGCTAGCCAAGATTTTGCAACTAGTACGGGTATGAGCGGTGGGCTCGAGCGCCTTACCATTTGGGCAGGTAGCATCTGGGTATTGCTGGCGCTTGCTTTAGCTGTTGTACCTAGAGGTTAGCACGAAAGTTGACTTTATAGACAGAGGTTGACCTTATTAGACAAAGTTAGACAGATGTTGCTAGATGGACTTTGTCAGGCATAATAGCAGTTCCAGGATTAGTTCCCCCATACAAAGCGGGTCGATGTCTACTCCCTTGGGTCGCATGCACAACTGCTTATGGCAGTTACTCGTGGAAACGCTAATAAGTTAAAGATGTTGAAGTTGGAGATATCTAACTACCATCAGGGTACTTAGTAAGATTTTGGAACCCACGCTAGTAAGGTAAGCTTGATCTTGAGTGGTTAATCTAAGTGTTTCCATAGCAACTTTGCGACGTGAGCGCAAATAAATCACGTTCGTTAATCATTACCGCTATCTGTATCTGCAAGATACAGATAGGAAATGCTTAGTTGCACAAGTCCTAAACTTATACTAAATTGACTCTTGAATGTCATCGTCTGAATCATCTAAGGGTACGCTCGAGCTGCGCTGTACTTCGTAAACACGAGCGATTTTGATGCCGCAAAGCGACATCAAAACATCACTTTAGTATTAGTTGCACAAGCCCCAAATTAAGATAAGCTACACAAAGCATTTAAAACAATACCGCCTCGAGCGTGCATTAACTGTGCTCGAGGCGGTATTTTTGTACATAATTGAAGTTTTTAAGCAACGGAAAGCTTTGTCCAAAAACAGATAAACACTACTCAGAAGTTTCTTCAGCAGCTGCTTCTTCTAAAACCTCGAGCACTTCTGGATCGAGGTCGCCACTCTCGAGCGCTTGATGAAGCATAGAAATACCAAGGCGCACAACTTCCGATTTGGAGACAAGACGCTCCGGGTTAGAAAGTTGGTAAGCAGTTTTGGTGAGCAGCGAGTCTTGTTCTTCAGTGATCACAACTTGTAGTCGCTTGCTTTTTTCGCGCTTTGGCACACTTGCCTCCTGTGACAATATTAGCATTCTACTGTTAAGGTTGACAACACTCAAGCAACCTCTATACACTAAGGTGTGTAAGGTGTGTAACTTGCGTATTTTTTCACGATGCTGATCTTATACGCTGTGTGTACTTACAGCCAGCGTGTAGCGCGCAAAATAACATGTGATATATAGCAGACACACAGCAGATGTACAGTAGACACATCAGCTTAGATAAGTTGTCACCGATGAACATATCACTGCTTGACTATCCTGCACTGCACACTACAAGCAGTGCGCGTTACAAGTTTCACATCACATATAGTTTTATGATCTTGAGTTTTATGATCTTGAGTTTTATAACCTTCATTTTCTTTGTACCTTGTGTCCGTATTTTGTGTCGTCGTGCTCGTTGCAGAAGGGTTCACCCATGATTGACCGTCCAATAGATACGCTAGCCACCGAAACCGTGCCAACTAAACTACCCGCCAAAGCATTTGTCATTGAAGGTGGTAGACCTTTACAAGGTGAAGTCACTATCAATCGAGCCAAAAATTCGGCACTTTACCTCATTTTAGCGTCTCTACTCACACCTGAGCCTGTCGTATTGCGCAATGTTCCCAGGTTAAGTGATGTGCTAGTACTCCTGGACATGCTGCGTCATTTTGGGGTTAGCGTCCAGTGGCAAGGGCGCGACCTTCACTTACAAGCAAACGACGTGCATTGTACCCACGCACCTTATGCCATGGTTAGTAAAATGCGGGCGAGTTTTGTGGCAATGGGTGCGCTGCTCGGCAGGCGCGGGAACGCCCGTATGTCTATGCCGGGTGGCTGTGCGTTTGGACCGCGTCCGGTGGATAGGCATATTAAAGCATTTCGGCAACTTGGCGCACACATTCGTGAGGATGCTGGTGATTTTTATGTTTGGCTCGAGCAACCCCTTGAAGGCACCGCCGTCTTTGAAGCACCTACTGTAGGGGGCACCCAAAACATTCTTTTGGCAAGCGCGTTAGGAAGTAAGCGGGTTGTCATTGAAAATGCTGCCCTAGAACCCGAAGTTGAAGATTTAGTGACCATGCTCAACACCATGGGCGCGCGCATTCGCGGTGCAGGCACAGCCCGGCTCGAGGTTGATGGTGTTGCCTCGCTACGTGGTATTGACTATGAGGCTATTGCTGACCGCATTGAGGCTGGTACGTTTATGTTGGCCGCAGCTGCAACGCGTGGCAACGTGACCTTACAAGGTGTTGTTCCTGATCATCTGCGGGCAGTTACTAGCACTTTGCAAGCTTGTGGTGTGGAAATTTACGAGACAGCAACTAGCCTCGAGCTAGATGCTCGCGGCGACCTTGTACCATCTAACATTAGCGCTAGTGAGTACCCTGGTTTGCCAACGGATTTACAAGCACCTTTTGGTGCGTTTTTAGCGACCATTGCTGGTACAAGTGTGGTTACGGACCGCGTTTATCCTGACCGCTTCACGCATGTTGCAGAACTAAAACGGGCTGGTGCGAACCTCGACATGCATGACCGCACGCTTATCATCCAAGGTGCTGAGTTGCAAGGCACGACCATGCACGCTGCAGATATTCGCGCTGGGGGGGCTCTTATTGTTGCGGCACTAGCGGCACAAGGACTTTCTATTGTGAGCGGTGTGCAGTACATTGAGCGCGGCTATGAAGACTTGGCTACTCGCCTCGCCCAATTGGGTGCCACCATCAGCTTGCAAAAACCTTTACCAGACGAAGACATTCAAAAAGTACCCGAGTTAACCACGCTTAAAGATTCAACCTTAGGTGAGGTTGTTGCTAGCGAGCCAGCTATACGTGCTGCTATTAACTAATGTGTGTAGATGAGGTTGCACAAGCTGTAAGCTCGAGAAACTTACATTGGCTTATATACAGGCATTAGCTTAGACACAGGCATCAGCTTAGACACAGGCATCAGCTTAGACACAGGCATCTGAAGACCTCAACGAGACACAACATTGTTGAGAAGTGCCCTCGTACATGGTTTTCGTCTGATGAGATACAAACTGATGAGGTACAAACTGATGAAATGAGAACGCACCTCAGCAAGGTGACGTTGGAAACACATCACTTTTATGTTGGTACCAAATTACATGAGGCTAAACGCGCACATATTGCAGACACACTTCCGCTCTCAGTATGTCATCTGTGCTAATGTGAAAGAATGATGAAACACGGCATTTTCATTCACACTTTCATACTTTCGTCAGTTTCATTTGTCTTTCTAAAGATCAAAACCTACGTTGCTAAATTTAGATATGTACACGCTGTATGCGTGGTAATTGGCCTGATGAGCAGTGCTGTATTAGGGCAAGAACTTGTCAACTTACAGGGCGTCGTGGAAATATCTGACGGGGGTGCGTGGCGACCTGCGTTTGATAACACAGCTTTCACCGAAGGTAGCCGTTTACGAACACTCAATAACGGTTCAGTGCGCGTGCAACTTGACGACGAACGCTACATCCGTTTACATCACAACACGGGTATTGAGAGACTGCCCTCTGGGTACAGCCTCGAGCAGGGCAGTCTCTACGGTAGCGGGCGCAACATCGTCATCTTTATGGGCATTCCTGCGTTGCGGCTCGACGGCGAAGCTCGTTTTGATGTTGACGGCACACGTCGGCGGGTAGCAAGCTTTGCCGGGACAACCGTAGCCTCTCCCCAAGGTACTGCCGTGTTACTTAGACCAGGACAGCAGTTTTATAGGGTTGATGACGCTTCTGACATCGAGGTTTCTGAGTATTTTGAACGCGATCCTTGGTACCTCAACATTGTGCCTGTTGAAGGTGATAAAAGTACCATTAACGCTGCCAATGGACAAGCTGACGTGTTGTTAACAGGTGAAGCTGACTGGCAACTTGCAAGTTTGCAAAGTGACTTCAATCTTGGTACAAGTGCGCGCACGGGTTCAGACAGTTGGCTCGAGCTGCTCTTTGCGAGCGGTAACATCATCCGTTTTCAAGCAGATACTCAAGCAACGTTTACCACTTACGAAGACCTTGAAGATGGCAGCCGTCGCACGGTGCTTAACCTGAGCCGGGGGACGTTGTGGGCTGTGGTCGAAGGTGAGCGTGAGCGCTTTGAAATTGAAACGGTTGGACTTGTGGCAGGTGTACGTGGCACGGTTTTTCGAGTTGATGCGGCTAGTGAAGATGAAGCAGCACAAATTAAAGTTTTTGATGGCGAGGTTATTGGTTTAGTTGATGGTGCAGGGACAAGCATCGCTAAAAACCAGCAGTTTAATCCTGAAGCAGGTGTAGAGACGCTCGAGCCTGACGCGCTAGATGCGTTTAACCTAGCCCGCGACGAACTTTTACAAAATGCTGTAACACCTCAAGTTCAGTTTGAGCCTAACGTCAGCACGTTTATCTTGGTGGATACTGAGGTGCTCGAGTTGCGCGGTCAAAGCCAAGATACGCTCGAGCTGCTAGTTAATGATGAGGTCGTCCCCGTGGCAGACGATGGTACATTTAGCTTTACACTAAGCCCACCCGAGGGCACCACGGAAATTACTGTTGTGGCTCGTAATGAAGCTCTCAGCAGTCAAAACAACATCACGGTGACACGGAGTACAACGCCTTAACCCTAAACATAACTTTCTAAAAGCCAGTAATGGCAGCTAGCGCTGTGATTTGAAAAAAGTTTGCAGTAGCTCGGCCGCCTCCGCTGCTAGCACGCCACCGCGTATCTTCGGGTGGCGTTTCCAATTTTTTGTGAGGACGTTGCTCACGCCACCAAGTGCACCCTCACGGGGGTTGCGCGCGCCGTAAATGATGCTGCCAACATGAGCTTGCAAACTTGCGCCCAGACACATTAAGCAAGGTTCCAAGGTGATGACTAGGATGCAGTTACTTAACCGCCATGATTGTAGAGACTGAGAAGCTTGTTTTAAGGCAAGTAGTTCAGCATGGGCGCTAGGGTCGTTATCGCGTTCGGTGCGGTTGCCTGCTGTGGCAATAATTTGATTCTCATACACAACCACAGCCCCCACAGGTACCTCACCAACCTCGCCAGCGCGGCGTGCTTCAGCTAGGGCGGCTTGCATCCAGACAACTTCGGGCGGAGGTTGCTGCGGCATTGCTACCCGTGCATCTGCTCGCACCCCTTGAACCCACAAGACCTCATGCTGATGCGTATCTTCACGGCTTATGAGGATGAGGCTATCTCTTGTGTAAGAGGGCACTTTGCAGTCGATGAGTACATCGCTTAGTTTTTTGTGGCCGTGGGTAAGGTGTAAGCGGTCGCCAGCTTGGCGTGTGCGTAGGCTTAGTGGTGCTAAAGAGGTTAGTGCCTCGAGGTTCAGTGGGGGAGAGATGGGTATGTGATGGTGCTCGAGTAGTCCCACAACAGCCTCAGCAGAGAGCCCATGAACTGGTAACCAACCGGGTGCGGTAAGCGGCTGTTTGATAATCGCTAACGTGTCGTAGACAAGGTGTACCTGAGCAGCTCCTGGCAAACTGTGTTGCCAAGGTAATGTGACGGTTTGCTGGGGCAGCTCAGCAAGTTTATTGACGATCGTCTCAACATGTTCAAACTCAGGCGCGATGTCCGCGTGGTTGAGAAGGGCCGCCACAAGGTGACGCTGGCTAGCAAGGTCGTAGCCGTGCAGGTCTGGCACGGTTAAGGTGAGGTCAGCCCCTTGTATAGATGATAAAACAGGCGCGCTGAGGCTATCAAAATGGTCTTTGTGTGCGCGTTGTACCCCAGCGAGGTTGGC
>CAZMCW010000105.1:6959-13326 GCA_964564405.1 uncultured bacterium | reverse complement strand
AAACACGAGCGATTTTGATGCCGCAAAGCGACATCAAAACATCACTTTAGTATAAAATTCTTTGCCAGATGACAGCATGTACCTTGCAAAATATCTCTTGCAAACACAAAGATATCTTCAATATTTAGATTTTATTGCCGTTGTTAATAGTGTCTATATTGACAGCAACGCAAAAATTATGCATCGGATGTGGCTAACGCGTCGTAGGTATAAGCAAGCGTAGACCATTAGCCACAACTAATAAGGTGCCACCCTCGTGGCCAATAACACCTAAGGGCAAAGGTAAATTCCCAACCAGCGTAAGGACTACCATCACCAGCATGATGCCAATGGCAAACACTAAATTTTGGCGCACCACACGGTTCGCTCGGCGGGCAAGTTGCTGCGCGCTAGCGAGAACGCGCAGATCGTCAGCTAACAGGGCAACATCAGCAGCTTCTAAGGCGGCGTCGCTTCCGGCGGCTCCCATGGCGATGCCAACATCGCTAGCAGCTAGGGCGGCCGCATCGTTGACACCATCACCAACAAAAGCAACTTTGCCTGCTGCTTGCCCCAATAACTTACGAATGCAGGCCACTTTTTCATCTGGCAGCAAATTTGCGTGAACATCTTCAGATGCTAGACCAACTTGGTTGGCAACAGCTTTGGCAACGTGGGGATTATCCCCAGTGAGCATTACTAATTGTTTATGACGGAGCTGCTGTAGGGCATCTTTGACGTAGGGGCGCGGGCTATCTGCCACGGCGAGCACACCTAATACGCGGGCGTCTCGAGCCTCACCCTGATTTACCTGACCTAAAATAAGCGGGGTAGAACCACTGTGCTCGAGCCTCACCAAACACGCCTCAACATCATCTCCCAAATGCGCAACAAACTGCCCCGCCAACCGCGCATTACCTAGCCAGTACATACCTTCAGATGTTGTCACAGTCACCCCATGACCCGGCTGTGCTTGAATGTTGTCAAAAGGCGTTAGTGCAAGTGAACGTGTTTGCGCGGCTCGCACAATGCTTTTTGCAATGGGGTGCTCCGAGTGATATTCGATGTTGGCAGCCAGCTTCAGCACGTCATCCTCAGGTAATTCTAGAACTTGGCTGATGATGTCGGTAAGCTCGAGCCGACCTGTCGTGAGCGTACCTGTTTTATCGAACGCAATCACCGAGACAGTGCCAAAGTCTTCTAGCGCTGCGCCACCTTTAAACAAAATGCCTTGCCGCGCCGCCGCTGCCAGTGCCGATAACATTGCAGCTGGTACACTGATGACAATCGCACAAGGACTAGCTACAACCAATAGTGTGGCGGCTTTGTAAAAGGCCTCTTGCTGGGGCATATTGCTGAGCAGCATCAAGCCTAGTGCCAACGCACTGCCAACGAGTACCGCAATCGTGTAACGCTGCCCAAACCAGTCGCTAAACCGTTGACTTGGCGCACGTTGGCTTTGCGCTTCGGTAACCAGATCAATCATGCGCGCGAGAGTGCTGCTGTGAGGCGGTTTGGTCACACGCACCGTCAAAGCACCTTGTTGATTGAGGGTGCCCGCAAAGACACTATCTCCCAGCTGTTTATCTACAGGTACAGATTCTCCAGTAACAGCAGCTTGGTCAACCGCGCTTACCCCCGTTAAAACCTCACCATCAACCGGAATAGTTGCCCCAGGACGCACTAGCACAATATTCTCAACTTGGACTTGGTCGATTGGGGTGATGGCAATCTCATCACTGTCATGACCTTGGATGACTTCAGCTTGTTCTGGGCGCAGTTTCATGAGGGCGCTTACAGCCCGTTTGGTGTTGCCCATAGCAGCGTGCTCGAGCACATTTGCAAGACTAAACAAAAAGAGTAAAAACGCACCGTCTCGAGCTTGCCCCACTGCTGCTGCTGCCAGTGCCGCAAGCACCATCAGCAAGTCGATGTCAAGCTTGCCCTGCCGAAGTTCACGAAGCGCGCTAAGTAAGGCCGGCAAGCCGCCCGCTGCAAACGTCACAGCGTAAGTTCCTATGACCCACGCACGTTGCACCGAAAAAGATGTCAGCACCATCGCCGCGATCATTCCCAATAATGTGACCCCAGTCAGTACGGCACCTGTCATAACCTGACGCCTATCTTCATCTGAGGCTGAAGCCGTTGGTTGGTTGTCTTGCTCGAGGCTAGCTTGGTAAGTCGGTAAAGCAGAATCATGTGAGGCTGGCATATCTAAATCATAATCGGAATGATTCCTATTTACAATAGCTGAGTATGTAGCTCAAAGTGATCTAAGCTCAAGCAACACCTTGCGTTAGTTACTCGAGCTAATGATGCTATCGTCTAAGATGCCCCCAACCTCACACGCCATCCACAAGCTAGGATGACACTATCAACTCTCACATAAGGTCATCAACTTTAGAATCCACCTTCAAACGTGACCTCAGACCAGCATCATGTGACATAATTGAGAATGAGGTCAACGAAACAATGACAATTAACTATGTACCGCCTATTAACCACCGAATTCTTCAAATGTCACTCAAGGTAGCTTCATGATTGGAGTTGACTTAGGCACCACCAACGTGCGCATTCACATGAAGGGCAAAGGCATTTTGCTGCGCGAGCCTGCTGTGATTGCCATGAGTAAAGACACCCAAGAAGTCAAAGCTGTCGGCGAAGAAGCTTACCGCATGCTCGGCCGTACGCCCGGTAGCATCGTCGCGGTACGCCCCATGGCAGACGGCGTAATTGCCGACTATTCGCTCACTGAAAAAATGCTGAAAGCGTTTTTGAACAAAGTGGTAAAAGGCGCTAGCCGTTTGTTCAAGTACAACATTATGGTCTGTGTGCCCAGCGGCATCACCGAAGTGGAACGGCGGGCTGTCTTGCAAGCTATTAAGCAAGTGGCGCACAAAGTGTTCCTAATCGAAGAACCCATTGCCGGTGCGATTGGTTCCGGTATTAACATCGCCGAACCAGTGGGCTCTATGGTGGTTGATGTTGGCGGCGGCACCACCGACATTGCCATTATGAGTTTGGGCGCGTTAGTTGTGGCAGAATCACTTAGGATTGCTGGTAACACCTTTGACGAAAACATTATTCGTTACATTAAAGATAAAGAAAACTTGCTGATTGGCAGCCGCACCGCTGAAGAAATTAAAACCAGCGTGGGTGCAGCGCGCATTAATACGCCTGGTGACATTATGCACATGGACGTGCGCGGGCGCGACTTGATTAACGGTATGCCCAAAACTATTTCGGTTAGTACCGAGGATGTCGTGCGGGCACTCAAAGATTCACTCGAGAAAGTTAGTGACGGCCTCCGGCAAGTGCTCGAGCAGGCCCCTCCTGAACTGGTTTCAGACGTCATTGAACGGGGTATTGTCTTAAACGGCGGCGGCGCACTTTTGCGTAATCTCGACAGCTTTTTGAGCGATGTAGCAGATATTCCAGTCGCAGTTGCTGAAAATCCCACCGACTGTGTGGTCATTGGCACCAGCCAAGCGCTTGACATGGTGCATGTTTTGCAGGGCGGTCTTGTTATTGGTGGTGGGCGGCGGTAATGCACGTTGTGCTGCGTAACTGCTTCTCAAAAGAGCTTGTGACGACATGCTTGTGACAGGCTTAGGGTAGCTTGCGTGCCCAGCGGTCACCAACACGAAACCATCAATGTTGTTAGTTTTGTAGCACTGGGCAGTGGCTACGCGTTTACACGGTCACAGGGCTTTTTAGACACCCTACCGCTGTTTACTTCCATGAGTTTATTAACTAGTTTTTCAGTGAGCTACACGTTGGGTACGTTTTTGGTTACACCCGACCTAGACCTTGCTGAAAACCGCGTGCGCGCCAAACGGAATTGGGGCTTACTAGGTTGGTTGTGGGTACCCTACGGTAAGTTATTCTCTCACCGGGGGCGCTCCCATACGTGGTTGGTCGGACCATTTACACGCCTTGCATATTTGGCCATTCTGGCGGTTTTTGCACTTACCTGTACGGCGCTTATTGCGTTTGCACTAGGCCGCGGCTTGCGTTTGCGTACTCAACTATCGCGTTATTGGTTTGAGATTAGCCTCGGTATTATCTGTGGCTACTACCTCTCTCAGTGGGTTCACCTTATTGCTGATGGCGTGTTTCCTTGGCACGGGCACAGTTTGCGGCGTCGGCGTGCGCGTAAACGCAAACCACGCAGCAGGCGGCGCGTACGTTAGGTAGGTCTTAGTGATATTTGTAGTGTTGTTATTAGTAATACTAATAACGTTAACATTAGCAGTGTTACCATCAGTAGTGTCACCATCAGCAGTGTCACTATTGACAATATCAGCAATACTGTTTGTCATACCTTCAGCAACGGTCACGTTCATAGCAACGTCGCGAGCTATATCAACATTAAGTAACATCAGCATTAACAACAACTATTTGAACATTAACAAAAACTACTTGAACATTAACAACAACTATTTGGATAACGTCTTGCTTTTGTTCTAGTGTACGCGCGTGTACGCAGGATTTGTGCGTCAACAATGCCGTTAACAGACCTACTACCTCGAGGTCGCCCACTTGTTTAGGTTTACAATGACCTAGGACGCATTGTTATAATTAATTTATCATGCTGGGAACTGGGTGCTAAGCTACCGTGTCAGAAGCTATCTTTGAAGGCAAACTCCGCGAGGGGTTACTCGCCAACACATTACAATATCTGTCGTTAAATCAAATGACTGGCTGCTTGGTGTTGCGTAAACGCAGCGGCATCACCGGCAAGGTCTTTTTTGAGGGCGGCAAACTTGTGCACGTCGTTGCCGATCGACAACTTGGCGTGGCTGCACTAGCCCGCTTACTCACTTGGCAAGTTGGCCGTTTTGGTTTTTTTGAAGATGTGCCTAGCCCGGCCCAAAGCATCAAAATTTCCCTTGACCACGCGCTTATGCAAGCTAGTTACGAAGTGGACGTGAGCATTAAATTACGCTCGCCGCTAACGCCCGCTAGCGTACTCAGCATGCGTGAAGATGCATCTGTAAACCTTAAAAATACAGTTGCACTAGAACTTAAAACGCTTTTGTTACTGCGCTATTTGGACGGCCGCTCGAGCCTTGGCGACATTGCTGAACGCTTTGGCGTACCGTTTGCAGACATTCTCCAACCCGCTGATGAACTACTCAAAAGCGGCATGGTGCATTTAACAACCAAGGGTAAATACCTTGAACCCGCGTTTATTGATGAACTCACCGAACTTGCTCTTGACTTCGTAAGCCCCGTTGCTGATGTCCTTGTGGAAGACTTGCTTAAAGACCTTGGGCTTTCTGCTAGCACTGTTTCAGAAGATGACGTGTCAACGCTGCTCAGCGGGTTACAGCACTACTGTCAACACAGCCAAGGTTGCGACGACTTCAACCGGGCTGCTAAAGATTTGTGCCGCCGTCATGGGCTCGAGTTTGTCGCCTAAATCCTCCGGCTTCACAGCATCCCCCACAATCCTAACAATGCCTCGGTGATAGCATTATCTGTACACCTTTGTTTTAACATTGGACCCACGTTTTGACATCAAGTTCAAAGATTGCGAGGATAACCTATGCCTAAAGCCGTTTGGAACGACACCGTTGTTGCCGAAAGTGATGCCACTGAGCTTGTCGAGGGTAATCACTACTTTCCACCTAAAGCCGTCAATATGGACGTGATGACCCTAACCGAGCATCACACTACTTGCCCGTGGAAAGGTCAAGCAAGCTACTACACCATCGAGGCTAACGGTGAACAACTGGTGAACGCTGCTTGGACCTACTTAACACCCAAAAATGCTGCCAGTAACATCACTGAGCATGTTGCGTTTGACCGCCGGGTGACGGTTTCTTAAATATCAACAAAAGTATTTATAGCGTTCTTTGCAAAAGACTATGTCGCGATTAATATCCGAACTGCAAATAGTCTGTGTGATAGATAATCATAGTCTGCGCAATAGACAATCTACGTCATCCGCTCAGATAGATCTAACCTCATCAATAGCAAGTGCTTCAACGAGCTTTCATCAACTAATGATGCTTCAACAATTCGCGGTAAACTAAGGTCGGAGGAAACCCATGAAACACATCTGGTTGATGTTAGTTACTGCTGGGCTTTTAAGCAGTCTGGCACTCGCTCCTGCTCAAGATGCCCCCGACCCCGTTTACGGCGGCGAGGTAAGTGTAGGCATTGTTGCTGAACCGCCCGGTTGGGATCCTAGTGCGTCCACCTCACAAGAAATTGCTCGAGTTGTTTACCGCAACGTGTTTGAAGGTCTCGTAAGCATTGACCGAGAGGGCTTAATTGAACCTACCCTAGCTGAATCGTGGGAGGTTTCAGAAGACGGCCTGACCTGGACGTTCATGCTCCGCGAAGGCGTGCTGTTTCACAACGGCGATCCGCTCGAGGC